>JAEUHU010000438.1 GCA_016793305.1 Planctomycetota bacterium | reverse complement strand
ATGCAGGCGCCGCAGCTCGGGTCGATCAGCTCGACACCCGCCGACTCGAACAGCTGCACGTAGCCCATCTTCTCGGCGTAGTCGCGGATGCGCTGGCTGCCGAACTGGATGTAGGTCTTCGCCTGCAGCGAGCGACCCTTGGCGAGCGCCTTGCGCACGACCTCGGCGTACATGTCCATGTCCGCCTTCTTGCCGCCGGTGCACGAGCCGCCGTAGGCGATCTGCACCTTCTTCTCGCCCTGCTGGCGGAGCTTCTGCAGCGGCACCCCGTTGCGCGGATCGCCGGGCGTCGCCACGGTCATCACGACGGTGCCGAGGTCGATGTCGAACGTCTTGCAGTACGACGCACCGGCGTCGGCCTTGACGATCTGCGCCTGCAGCTTCTTGCGGTCGGTGCCGCGCTGGTTGGCGATGTAGTCGACGACCACCTCGTCGGCTTCGATGATGCCGGTGAAGCCACCGGCTTCGACCGCCATGTTGGTCAACGTGGCGCGCTCGTCGAGCGACATGGCCATCGTGCCCGGGCCGCCGAACTCGAGCACCTTGCCGATGCCCGCCCCGGTCTTGAAGAACTCGTCGCTGAGCAGGTGCAGCATCACGTCCTTGGCGCACACGCCCGGTCGCAGCTGGCCGCGCAGGTTCACGCGCACGGACTCCGGCACCTTGACGCGCACGTCCTTGGTGAACCAACTGTTCGCCATGTCGGTCGAGCCGACGCCGAACGCGAAGCAACCGATCGCGCCCGCCATGCAGGTGTGGCTGTCGGTGCCGATCACCAGCTGGCCCGGCTCGGCGATGTCCTCGATGACGATGTTGTGGCAGATGCCCTCGCTGCCGACCAGCTGTCCGCCGCGGTGCACTTCGCCGTAGAGCTTCACGCCCTGCTTCTTGGTGAACGCCTCCTGCACGGTCGCCAGCGACGCTGCCTGTTCCTTCAGCCCCATCTTCACGTGGGCCTCGGGCATGATGCGGTCGAGGAAGGTCAGGTGGTCGCGGAAGGCGAACACCGACTTCGGATCGGTGATCTTGGCGCCTTCGCCGAGGCCCATGCGGAACAGCGCCTCCGCCATCGGCGTCACGTACTCGTGGCTGAAGCGCACGTCGGTGCGCACGAACAGTGCGTCGCCGGGCTGCACCGCGGGGATGCCGAGCTTGCCGGTCTTGGCGTCGGCGATCGCCGCCTTGGCGATGATCTTCTCGCACAGCGTCATCGGCCGCGCCTTGGTCGTCACCGCCGGCGGCACCGTCTTGCCGGCGAGGCGCGCCTGGTTGTAGGCGAACAGCCCGCCGTGGCGGACGATCTCGGTGGCGATCGGGTCGAGGCCCTTGGTGAACTCGGCGATCGGGATCGCTTCGCCGCGCTCGATGCGGGCGAGCAGCGAGAAGTCGGTCGAGGTCAGGAGGCCGATGTTCTGGCAGTTCTGGCCGTAGATCTTCTCGATGTTCTTGGCGATGACGAGGCGGACGCCCGCCTTCAGCTCGCTGTACGGCGCCGTTTCGCGCGAGCTGCCGCAGCCCTTGCTGACGCCGGAGACGATCACCTCGAAGCCGCCGTTCTTGATCGCGTCCTGCTTGACGTTGCCGCCGCGCAGGCCGACCAGGCAGTAGCGCGCCAGCGTCTCGTCGTAGTAGTAGCAGACCCAGCCGGGCGTCAGCTCGTCGGTCGAGATGTTGTCGATCAGCTTTCGCTTCGCATCGTAGGCGAGACGCTCCTGGCCGTAGAGCTGCGCCTTCAGCTGCTCCTGGTCTTCCGACAGGTGCAGCACACGGCCGGAGAACTGGATGGTGTCGGGCAACATGGCCGCCTCACACCTTCTCCAGGATCATCGCGATGCCCTGGCCGCCGCCGATGCACGCGGACGCGCAGCCGAGCGACTTGCCGGTCTGCTCCATCTCGCGCACCAGCGTCAGCAGGAGCCGCGTGCCGGTGGCGCCGAGCGGGTGGCCGAGGGCGATCGCGCCGCCGTTGACGTTGCACTTGTTGCGGTCGAGCTTCAGCTCCTTCTCGCAACCGAGGTACTGCGCCGAGAACGCCTCGTTGATCTCGATCAGGTCGAGATCGGCGACCTTCAGGCCGGCCTTCTTGCACGCCTGCTGGATCGCCGGCACCGGGCCGAGGCCCATGACCTCCGGCGGCACGCCGGCGATGCCCCACGAACGGATGCGGGCCTTCGCCTTCAGGCCGAGTTCCTTCGCGCGCTGCGCGGTGGTGACGACCAGCATGGCCGCGCCGTCGACGATGCCCGACGCGTTGCCGGCGGTGACGGTGCCGTCCTTGCCGAACGCCGCGCGCAGGCCGCTCAGGCCTTCCAGCGTCGTCTCCGGCTTGATGTGGTCGTCCTTGTCGACGACCAGCTCCTTCTTGCCCATCGTCACGGTCAGCGGCGCGATCTCGGCGGCGAACTTGCCGGCCTTGACCGCCGCAGCACCGAGCTGGTGGCTGCGCAGCGCGTACTCGTCCTGTTCCTGGCGCGAGATGCTCAGCTTCTTGGCGACGTTCTCCGCCGTCTGCGCCATGAAGAACTTGCAGTACGGGTCGTAGAGCGCCGCGAACAGCAGGTCCTCGATCTTCGGCTCCTGGCCGAAGCGGAAGCCCTCGCGCGCGCCGCGGATCACGTGCGGCACCTGGCTCATGTTCTCCATGCCGCCCGCGAGCGTCAGCTGCGCCTCGCCGGCGAGGATCGTGTGCGCCGCCGAGACCACCGACTGGATGCCCGAACCGCAGATGCGGTTGACGGTGACCGCCGGCTTCTCGATCGGCACGCCGGACTTCAGCGCCACGTGGCGCGCGCCGTAGATGGCGTCGCTGCTGCTCTGCGCGACGTTGCCGACGAAGGTCTCGTCGACCATCTCGGGCTGCACACCGCAGCGCTGCAGGGCCGCCTTCGCCGCGTGCGCGGCGAGGTCGATGGCCGTGATGTCCTTGAACTTGCCGAAGCCAGGAGTGCCCGAGTATTCGGCCATGGCGGTGCGCGCACCGCCGACGATCACCAATTCAGGTCGCATCCGCAGAGCATCGAGCAAGTGGGGTCCGTTCGCAAGATTGCGCAGTCCGCGCGCCCCCTCCTGCCTGGCACGTCCCCCGCCGAACGGCCCTGGCCGCCTGCCGCGGGTCCGCCGTAACATGCGCGGCCCCATGCTGCCGACGCTTCGCACGCTGTTCCTGTTCGCGCTGGCCCTGCTGCCGGGCGCCTGCGCCAACCTCAATCTCTACAGCGACGAGGAGCTCGAGCCGCTCAGCCTGCAGGCCTACGACGAAGCGACCAAGGAGACCGGCGGGGCGATCACGTCGGGCAAGGACTACGAGATGGTGATGCGCGTCGCCCGCAAGATCGCGCAGGCCTCCGACGAGATGGGGTTCCGCTGGGAGGTCCGGCTGCTGAAGGCCGACGACATCCCGAACGCGTTCTGCCTGCCGAACGGCCGCATCGCCATCTACACCGGCATCCTGCCGGTGACGCAGAACGAGGACGGGCTGGCGGTCGTGATGGGCCACGAGGTGGCGCACGCGATCCTGCGCCACGGCGGCAAGCGCATGACGCAGGGCATGATCGCCCAGGGCACGATGGAGGCGGTGCAGGCGGGGCTCGGCATGGCCGACATGAGCGAAGGCGCGCGCACCGGCATCATGGCGGTGCTCGGGGTCGGCGCGCAGGTCGGCGTGCTGCTGCCGTTCAGCCGCGACCACGAGAGCGAGGCCGACGTCGAAGGGCTGCGCTACGCGATCCGCGCCGGCTACCGCGCCGAGGAGGCGCCGCTGCTCTGGGAACGCATGGCGAAGCTCGGCGGCGGCGACACGCCGACCTGGTTGAGCACGCACCCGGCGTCGCTCGACCGCGCGCAGAAGCTGCGCGACATCGCCCCGCAGTTGCGCGAGCAGGAGAAGAACTGGCGGCCGAAGGGCACGCCGACGGTGATCGGCGTGCCGGGCACGGCACCGGCGCCGAACCAGCCACCGACCAAGAAGGTCGACACCGGCTCGCTGCCGAAGTAGCCGCCGCGGCTCAGGTCACCTTGCGCACGTATTCCGACTTCAGCTGCATCGCGCCGAACCCGTCGATCTTGCAGTCGATGTCGTGATCGCCGTCGACCAGCCGGATGTTGCGCACCTTGGTGCCGACCTTCAGCGAACCGGACGCGCCGCGGACTTTCAGGTCCTTGATCACCACGACGGAATCGCCGTCCTGCAGCACGGTGCCGTTCGCGTCCTTCCAGACGCGCGGACCGTCGGTGGCCTCGGCGACCGGCGCCGCCGCGGCGTCCTTCGCCCACTCGTGGCCGCACTCGGGACACACGAGCAGGTTGCGATCCTCGTAGGCGAACGTCGACTTGCACTGCGGGCAGGGCGGGAGATCGTGCATGGCAGAACACCCTGCCGTCCTCGCCCCGCGTTCGCCATACGGATTCCGACTCGCCGCCCGTTCCGAAAGGCCGGAAACCAAGGTTGGCCGGCCCACGCGAGCCCGCGATGATTCGCCGGCGATGCTCCGAACGACCACCGCCGCGCTGCTCGCGACCATCGCCATCGGTTCGATGGCAGGAGCCGGAGCCCACACCTTCCTGGTCGCCCGCGGCGCCTCGTACCTCTCCGACGATCCGAGGGTCTGCGTCAACTGCCACATCATGCGCGAGCAGTTCGACGGCTGGAGCCACGCCACCCACCACGCGCTGGCCACCTGCAACGACTGCCACCTGCCGCACGACGGCCTGCTGCACAAGCTCTTCGTGAAGGCGAGCAACGGCTACCACCACGGCGCCGCGTTCACGCTGCAGGACTTCGCCGAGCCGATCCGCATCAAGCCGAGCAACGCCGAGGTGCTGGAGGCCAATTGCCTGCGCTGCCACGGCGAGGTCACCGACCAGATCACCGCCCACGGCACCCTCGGGGTGCCGACCGACCCGACCCAAGGGGCCGACCTGTACGGCTGTGTGCGTTGCCACGCCGCCGTCGGCCACGGACCGACCCGCTGAACCTGACCATGTCGAACCCTGCTGCGCCCGCCCCGGGCCGAACGAACCTGCGTCTCTTCGCGGTGGCGCTGCTCGCCGCGAGTGTCACCGTGCTCGTGATGATGCTCTTCGCCAACGTGACCACCCGCCAGGAGGAGGCCCGGCAGACGAGCTTCCAGGTGGTCCCGCTGACCGAGACGACCGTGGATCCCGCGCTGTGGGGCAAGAACTTCCCCCGGCAGTACGACGGCTATCTGCGCACCGCCGATCGCTACAGCACCCGGTACGGCGGGGCCGGCAGCGAGGGCATGGCGAAGAGCCGGCTCGAGGACGACCCGCGCCTCGTGACCCTGTTCGACGGCTACGCATTCGCCCTCGAGTTCAACCAGCGGCAGGGCCACGCCTACATGCTGTCGGACCAGCGCAGCACGAAGCGCGTCACCGAACGCCCGCAGTCGGGCTCGTGCCTGCACTGCCACGCCTCGAACACCGTCGCCTACCGCGAGGCCGGGCTGCGCGCAGGCGCGGCCGGCACGCTCGAGGAACCGTTCGACAGCGCGAACGGGCGCGCCCAGCTGATGGCCGGGTTCGAAGCCGTCTGCAAGCTGCCCTACTCGGAGGCCACCCAGTTGGTCACCCATCCGGTGGCCTGCATCGACTGCCACGATCCGCAGCACCTCGGGCTGCGGGTCACCAAGCCTGGCTTCCTGATCGGCATCGACGCGCTGGCGCGCAGCGAGGACCCGGTGCCCCATCTGCCGTCGATCGCTCGCTGGCGGCAGGGGCCACGCACGACGCCGTACGACCCCAACACCGCGGCATCCCGGCAGGAGCTGCGCTCGATGGTGTGCGGCCAGTGCCACGTCGAGTACTACTGCGGCCCGAAGGCGACCTTGTTCTTCCCTTGGTCCGGTGGGCTGAAGGTCGAGCAGATCGAGGCCACCTACGAAGCGCACACGTTCGCCGACGGCAGCAAGTTCGCGGACTGGAAGCACGCGCGCACCGGCACGGCGATGCTGAAGGCCCAGCACCCGGAGTTCGAGATGTGGAGCCAGGGCGTCCATGCACGATCCGGTGTCTCCTGCGCCGACTGCCACATGCCCTACGTCCGCGAAGGGGCGGTCAAGATCAGCAGCCACCACGTGCGCAGCCCCCTGCTCGACGTCGCGCGGGCATGCCAGACCTGCCACCGCTTCCCCGAGCAGGAACTGCTCGCCCGGGTCGAGATCGTCCAGGACCGCACGAAGCGCCTGATGGACCGGGCCGAGGATGCGCTGGTCGCACTGATCACCGATCTCGAACGCTGCAGCAAGACCGACGGCTTCGACGCCGAACGGCTGCAGCGCGCGCGCGCGCTGCAGCGCAGTTCGCAGTGGCGGCTGGACTTCGTCAACGCCGAGAACAGCATGGGCTTCCACGCCCCCCAGGAGGCGGCCCGCATCCTCGGCGAAGCGATCGACCTGGCTCGGCAAGGCCAGCTCGCGCTCCGCGACTGACCTGCGGGGCGGCGGCGGCGGTCCACGCGCGTCCCTGTGCGCCGCGTCCGCGGCCGATCAGCGGTCTTCGACCTTCTTGTACGAGCGCGGGGTGGCGCCCATGTAGATCTGCCGCGGCCGCGTGATCCGCGCCTCGGGATCGGCCTGGTACTCGAGCCACTGCGAGATCCAGCCCGGCATGCGACCGATCGCGAAGTAGACCGTGAACATGTCGACCGGGATGCCGAGCGCCTTGTAGATGATGCCCGAGTAGAAGTCGACGTTCGGGTACAGCTTGCGATCGACGAAGTAGGCGTCGCTGAGCGCGATCTGCTCGAGCTCGAGCGCGATGTCGAGCAGCGGGTCCTTCCGGCCGAGCTGGCCGAGCACCTCGTAGCACGCCTGCTTCAGGATCAGCGCACGCGGATCGTAGTTCTTGTAGACGCGGTGTCCGAACCCCATCAGGCGCACGCCGCTGTCCTTCTTCTTGGCGAGCTCCATGAACTCGCGCGCGGTGCGCTTGCCGTCGCGGATCGACATCAGCATCTCGATCACCGCCTGGTTGGCACCGCCGTGCAGCGGGCCCCACAGCGCCGAGATGCCGGCCGACACCGACGCGAACAGGTTCGCACCCGAGCTGCCGACCGTGCGCACCGTCGACGTCGAGCAGTTCTGCTCGTGGTCGGCGTGCAGGATCAGCAGCAGGTCGAGAGCGCGCGCCATCACCGGGTTCGGCTCGAAGCGCTCGCACGGGTTGCTGAACATCATGTGCAGCAGGTTGCCCGCGTACGACAGGTCGTTGCGCGGGTACATGAACGGCTGCCCGATGCTGTGTTTGTACGAGTAGGCCGCGATCGTCGGCATCTTGGCCAGCAGGCGGATCGCGTCGATCCAGTTCTGCTCGCGCGTCGCGGTGCCTTCCTTGCGATAGAACGTCGACAGCGCCCCGACCGCCGCCGCGCACACCGCCATCGGGTGCCCGACCTTCGGCAGGCTCTGGAAGAGGGCCTTCAGGTCCTCGTGCAGCATCGTGTGGTGCGTCACGTCGTGCGTGAACTGCGACAGCTGCGAAGCGCTCGGCAGCTCCTGGTGCAGCAGGAGCCACATCACCTCGACGAAGCTGCTGCGCTGCGCCAGTTCCTCGATCGGGTAGCCCGCGTAGCGCAGGATGCCCTGTTCGCCGTCGAGGAAGGTGATCTTCGACACACAGGCGCCGGTGTTGCCGAGGCCAGGGTCGTAGGTGATCGCGCCGGTCTTGGCGCGCAGCTGGCGGATGTCGATCGCGACCTCGCCCTCGCTGCCGATCATGACCGGCAGGTCGATCGAGGTGTCGCCGAGGGTGAGCTTCGCGGTCTTCGGAACGGTCTCGTGGGTCATCGCAGCAGGTGCAGCAGCGGTTCCAGTTGGGGGCGGATTCGTGGCGGAGACAGTAGGCCGGGACATGCGCGTAGGCTCCAAAAAAGGGGGTCGTTCGGCCTCTTCGACAGAGACCCCGCTGCGGCTGCAGTGGCGATGCGGCCGCCGGTTCGGATTCTCCGCTCGCTACCGAGGTGGCCGCGCGGGCTCGGTGCCGACCGGGGCGTTGCCGACCCCGTACAGGCGCCAATCCTGGTGGTCGAAATGCCACCACTCGCCCGGGTTGACCGTGAAGCCTTCGGCGGCCATCTCGCGCAGCAACAGGTCGCGGTGGTATCGCTGGGCCGAAGTGCCCCCCGGATAGTCCGGGTAGGCCCGCGGCGTGAACTCGTCGAACTCGCTGGGCATCGGCAAGAGCGCACCGGTGGCGAGGTCCACGAGGCCGAGGTCGACGGCGCAGCCGCGGTTGTGCCGCGAACCCTCGGCCGGATCGGCGACGAACTCCCGCAGGTGTGGCGGCGTGGCCTCCCAGAAGACCTTGGTCACCGACCAGGGGCGGTAGGCGTCGAACACGACGAGGCCGAGCCCTCGGGCCGCCAGCCGACGCTGCACCCGTACCAGCGCCTCGGCGGCCGGCCGCTGCAACTGCGCCCGGGCGGTCGCCGGATAGACCGCGGCGCCGAGGAAGTTGTCGCTCGTCGCGTAGCGCAGGTCGAACCGCAGGCCGGCACCGAGGTCCTGCAGGTCGACGAGGTCCGCCGGCCGCTGGCCCGCGGTCCGCTCCTCGGCCGGCGCGGTGGCGGCCGCCTCGGCCAGCAGTTCGGCGATCGGTCGCTGTGGCGCGATCCGGAACCCTCCCGGCGGCGGCTCGGGCCGCCGCAGCAGCCGCACCGCCCCGAGCCATGCGGCGACCACCGCCCCGCCGGCGTCCCGTTCGAAGCGCAGGTCCTCGCTCTCGAACATGCCCGGCGGGAAGGTGTAGTGGTCCACGCCAGCTGGCTCCGGCAGGTCGTGCACGACCCAGTTGCCGAGCACGGCGAGCCGGCCTCCTTGCTCGTAAACCACCAGCACCTGGTGGTCCGGGCCGTACTCGCCGAGCAGGGGCAACAGGTGCGCGGGACAGGGATCGGGCACTCGGTCGTCGGGCACGTAGTACTCCTGGCCATCCCATAGCCGTCCCTCGCTGCGGAGCCAGAGGCGCCGTTCGCCGAGCGACAGCAGGTCGTCGCTGACCAGCGAGCCGTCGTCACGGAGTCGCATGCGCGTGCGCAAGCCGACGTCCGGGTCGTAGAACAGCTCGCCGTCGCGTTCGCGCAGCTCGACCCGGTAGTCGCCGCAGAGGTAGGAACCAGCCAAAGCGAGCGCCCTCGTGCGACCGAGGGCGACCGGGAAGGTCGAGTCGACCGGCTTGCCGAGAGCCAGGGTGGTCGTGCGCGTGGCGACGGCGTCGACGAACGCTCCGGCGTTGCCGATGTTGGCCAGCACGGCGACGACGAGCCCTTCGCGCGGCAGCAGTTGCAGCACGGCCGAACAACCGTGCACCGTGCCCCGATGGAACAGCAGCGGCCCGTCCGCGGAGTCGCGCAGGAAGCAACCAAGGCCCACTCCGCTGCCATCCTCGACCCCGCAGCCCTGCAGCATGGCAAGCCCGTTCGGGCCGAGCAGCGAGCCGTCGAGCAGGGCCGCACCAAAGCGCGCCAGATCGTCGGCCGAACTGTGCAGGTCGAGGGCCGGCAGCGATCCACTGGCGCCAGCTGGTTCGCCGATGGGGCGCCCGTCGTAGGTCCAGATCCGGCCGGGTGCGCTGCCTTCGGGGCGCGGCCCGAAGCAACTGTGTGTCATGCCGACGGGTTCGAACACCTCCCGCGTCGCGAGTTCGGCGAAGGAACGCTCGCTCGCCCGCTCGAGCAAGGCTCCGACCAGCGCGTAGCCGGCGTTGCTGTAGACGAACTGGTCCCCAGGCGTGCCGAGCAGCGTGGTGCGGGCCAAGCTCGCCGCAGTGGCGGCGAGCGTCGGGTGGCCCTGGTCGTAGAGGCTGCCGACCGGCGAGTTGCGGACGACGCCACCACGATGGCCGAGCAGATGACGCAGGGTCAGTGGCGCACCGGCCGTGCTCTTGGGCGCCGCATCGGGCCAGAGCGTCGCCACGTCGGCATCGAGGTCGATCTGGCCGCGGGCGGCGAGGCGCAGCGCCAGTGCCGCGGTGAGCCACTTGCCGATCGAGCCCGCGCGCAGCACCGCTGCGGCAGGCCCGCCGAACTCGAACGTGCTGCTCGCCGCCGGACGGCTGGCGCTCGAGACCTGCCGGAGCGCCACGGTGACCCGTTCGACTCCGAACTCGGCACGGTAGTGTTCGACGAACGGCGCGAGTTCCGCCCGCAGGGCGACGAAGCGGTCGTCGGCAGGGGGCGAAAGCTGGTCCGGCGACCCGTTCGCGCCACCGGCGGCACAGGCCGCGAAGAGCAAGGCGGCCACCGGGCTTCGCGAGCGATGGGACGTGTTCGCCCTGACTGGAAGCGCCATGGCCTCAGTGTGACGCAACCGGCCGCCGCGCGGAAGCCGGTGCCCGCCGCCAGTCCGGCCGAGGCTGGTTCAGCCGAAGCCGACCGCCTCTTCACCGGCGATGCGCTGCTTCTTCGCCGGGTCGGGCTTGTTCGCCGGCACAGCCCCCTCGGTGAAGCTGTCGACCTCCTGCAGCGACACCGCGATGCGCGAGCTGACGCCGCGGCGCTGCATGGTGATCCCGTAGAGCACCTGGCACTCGGCCATCGTGCGCTTGTGGTGCGTGACGATGCAGAACTGCGTCTGCTCGGTGAAGTCGCGCAGCACCCGCAGGAAGCGCTCGACGTTGGTCTCGTCCAGCGCCGCGTCGACTTCGTCGAGGATGCAGAACGGGCTCGGCCGCACCTTGAACAGTGCGAACAGGATCGCCACCGCGGTCAGCGAACGTTCGCCACCGGACAGCAGGTTGATCGACTGCAGCTGCTTGCCCGGCGGCTGCGCCACGATCTCGATGCCCGCCTCGAGCATGTCCTCGTTCTTGCCGACCTGGTCGAACGACAGGAACATGTCCGCCTTGCCGCCCTGGAAGAGCTTGCGGAAGATCTCCTGGAAGTTCTTCCGGGCCTCGTGGAAGGTCTGCTCGAACAGCGCCTTCGACTCGGCCTCGAGCTTCTTCAGCGTCTCCATCAGCGACCGGCGCGCTTCCTTGAGGTCGGCGACCTCCTGCTCGAGCGTCGTGAACTGGCCCTCTTCGGCCTCGAGTTCCTTCACGGCGTCGAGGTTGACGGCGCCGAGGCGCTCCTTCTGGCCCTGCAGAGCCTGCACTTCCTTGCGCACGCCGTCGAGGTCGAAGTCCGAGCGGTCCCACAGCCGCTGCAGGCCATACCAGCTGTTCACCAGCTCCGGCGGCAAGGGCGGCCCCTGCAACTGTTCGACGACGCCGGCGGCCGGCATCGGCCCGGGATAGCGCCGCCAGTCCTCGAGACCGACACCTTCGACCTCGCCGAGGCAGCGACACAGCTCGATGCCGGTGTCGTCGCGCAGCCGTTCCTCGAGGCGCGTGAAGCGGTGGCCGACGTCGGCACGGTGCAGCTTCGTCTGCGTCAGCGCTTCGTTGGCCTGCGCACGGCGCTGCTCCCAGCGCTGCACTTCCTGCTGCACCTGGGCGCGGGCACTGCGCGAACCGTCGACCGCCGAGCTGGCATCGAGCTTGTCGGCCTCGAGTTCGGCGAGGCGGTCCTCGAGCACCGCGGCGGTCTCGGCCAACCGCTCGTACTCGGCGACCGCGGTGGTGCGATCCTCTTCGGCATCGCGCTGGCGATCGTCGAGTTCCTGCAGCGCCCGCGCGAAGTCGCGCAGCGCCTCGTCGTGCATGCGGATCGAACGCAGCGCCCCTTCGCGGGCTTGTTCGGCCTGCACCTGGCGGATGCGCAGCTCCTGCTCGCCACGCTGCTGCTGGGCCGCGTGCGCCTCGGCGTCCGCGATGCGCTGGCCGAACTCCTGCTCGCTGGCCTGGGCCAGATGCTCGTGGCGCGACAGCAGGAACTGGTCGAACAGCGCCTGGCCCAGCCGACCGAGCGCCTGGCAACGCACGCGCGACAGCTCGGCCGCTTCGTGCGCCAGCTCGCCGAGTTCGCGTGCCACGTCCTGGTCGCGAGCGGTGAGCCGGGTCTCCTGGCCGTGCGCGTGCTGCGCCTGGCGACGCACGCTCGACAGCGCCTCGCCGATGGCCTTCAGCTCGCGCTTCAACCGATCGACGCGGCCGGTGGCCTGCTCGCGCCCGGCCTGCAACGCCTGCAGCTGCTGCTGGACCGCTTCGGCGGCGACGCCGAGTTCCTGGATCTGCGAGCGGCGCACGACGAGGCCGGAGTGGCCCTCGGCGACCCCGCCGCCTTCGATGCGCGGGCCACACACCAGCGTGCCGTCCGGCGTGACGAAGCACAGGTCGGCGCGGCTGCTGTCGGCGATGTCGAAGTCGGCGACCACGACGCCACGCAGCAACCAACCGAGCAGCTGCTCGCTGTTGCCGCGCCCAGCCCGTCCGCTGGTGGCCTCCGGCGGCGCAGCCGGAGCAACCTGCTCCGGAACCATGGGCGCCACGCCAGCCGGATCGGCCGCCACACTCGGTACCTCGCTCGACGCGGCCACCTGGCCGGCGACGTGCCGCACCAGGTCGGTCAAGTACGAGACGCCCACCGGCGGTTCGAGCAGCGACGACTTCGCCGCACACGGCGGCGCTTCGCCGAACGCTTCCTCGACCAGCAGCAGCACCCGACCGAGCCGGCGTTCGGCGAGGTCGCGCACGATCGCCGCCGCGTGTTCGCGGGTGTCGACGACCAGCGCCTGCACGTACGGGCCGAGCGCTGCCTCGAGGGCCGCACCGTGCCGCACGTCGATCTCGATCAGGTCGAGCAGGCGGCCACGCAGACCCGGCGGGTTGCTCTGCAGCACGTGGCGCGGGCCCGCGTCGAAGCCCTCCATGTGCGATTCCATCGCCACCAGCGCCTGGCGGCGGCCTTCGAGCTCGGTCACCTCGCGACGCAACGTCGACTCCTGCTCGGCGAGCGCGCCCGCGGCGGCGTCGGCGCCCTCGAGATCCGCGAGTGCCACGGCCTCGCGTTCGGTCAGCAGGCGTTCGCGCGTGCCGAGGTCGACCAGATCGCCGCGCCAGGTGATGAGTTCGGCCGCGAGCCGCTGGGCTTCGCCGTCGAGCACCACGGAACGTTCCGCGAGCCGCTGCTCGCGCGCGCGCGCCGCGCCGAGCTTGGCGGTCGCATCGGCGGCGGCGTTGCGGGCCCGGGTGCGGCGGTGCAACAGGTCGAGCTGGCGTTCGCGCAGCGCTTCGCGGTCCTGCTGCAGGGCGCGCAGCGCGGCGAGCGCCTGCTGGGCGGCGCTGCGCTGCGCCTCGATCGCCTGCAGCAACTCGGCGAGTTCGTCCTCCTTCTGGGCGACCTCGTCGCGGGCGACGGTCAGGGCCAACGCCCGCTCGTCGCGCTGGTCGGTGATCCCCTGGGCCCGTTGGCGACCGCGTTCGAGTTCGGCGAGCAGGTCGGCGGCGCGGCGCTTGTGCGCCTCGGCGCGCTCGCGATGCGTCAACAGTTCACCCTGGCAGCTGCGCAGCTCGTCCTGCACCTTGGCCAGGGCCTGCGACGCCGTGGTGATCGCTTCGTCCGCCGCAACCAACTGCTCGGCGGCTTGGTCGCGGCCGTCTTCGGCAGCGGCGAGCTCGACCTGCAGGTCACCGAGGCGCCGGTCGTGCAGTTCGTTCTCGGCGCGCAGTTGGCGCCCTTCGACGACTGCGAGGGCGGCGCGCAGGTCCTGCAGCGCTGCCTGCAGCTCCTGCCAACGCCGCGCCTTGCCGGCTTGGATGCGCAGGCTGCGGATCCGGCGCGAACGCTCCTCGAGCAGGTCGGTGATGCGCGCCAGGTTCTGGTCGGTGCGCTCGAGTTTGCGCAGCGTCTCCTTCTTCTGGATCTTGAAGCGCGACACCCCGGCCGCTTCCTCGAAGATCGCGCGGCGCGCCTCCGGGTTGGCCGACAGCACCGCGTCGATGCGGCCCTGCTCCATCACCGCGTAGCCGCCGGTGCCGAGCCCGGTGTCGAGCAGCACGTCGCGCACGTCCTTCAGGCGCACGTCGCTGCCGTTCAGCAGGTAGCTCGACTCCTTGTCGAGCGTCAGGCGTCGCGAGATGTCGATCTCGGTGCGGCCGTCGACGCGGCCCTCGGGATCCTCGAAGGTGATCGTCACCTCCGCCATGCCCATCGCCTCGCGCCCCTCGGCACCCTTGAAGATGACGTCGGTCATCTCGGTGCCGCGCAGGCTCTTCGCGCGCTGGTCGCCGAGCACCCACTTGATGGCGTCGACGACGTTGGACTTGCCGCAGCCGTTCGGGCCGATGATGCCGGTCAAGCGCGAGTCGAACTCGAACTCGGTGCGATCGGCGAACGACTTGAAGCCGCGAGCGACGAGGCGTTTGAGCCGCATCGGCTACTCCTTCGCCAAGCGGCGCTCGCGCGCCGCCAGCAGCGGGTCCAACGACAGCCCGTCGGCGACCCGCGCCAGGGTCGCGACCGACGCACGCCGGCGAGAACGTTCGGCGGCGACCGCGCCGTAGGCGACCGCGGCCGCTGCCTGGCCGGTCACGACCAGCAGGTGCTGGACCGCGTCGGAGATCTCCTCGGTGCGCAGCACGACCAGGTCGGCGTCGACGACGACGCTGGCGCGCTTCTGCCGCAGCCCCTGCAGCACGACGTTGGCGAGCTCGAGCGCGCGCCAGTCCTCGTCGACGCCGACGCTGTGCAGCGCCAGATGGATCGAACGCGCCAGCTTGGTCGCGCGCAGGAACTCGCGACGACCGTCGCGCTTAGCCACCAGATGTTCCGTCCGCCGCTTCATGACCTCCCTCCCGCCGCTTCTCCAGCATGGGCTTCAGCTCCTCCAGGAATTGCGTGACGTCCTTGAACTCGCGATAGACCGATGCGAACCGGACGTAGGCGACCTGATCGAGTTGCCGAAGCTCCTGCATGATGAGGTTGCCGATCACCTTGCTCGGCACCTCCTTGTCGAAGGCCTCCATGCACTGTCGTTCGATGCGGTCGGCGATCACCTCGAGTTGCTCGAGGGAGACCGGTCGCTTCTCGCACGCACGCAACATGCCACCGAGCACCTTCTGGCGGTCGAACGCGGTGCGTTCGCCGTTCTTCTTCACCACGCGCAGCGGCGCCGTCTCGACCCGTTCGTAGGTCGTGTAACGACGACCACAATCGGAGCAGACGCGCCGTCGACGGATCGCAAACCCATCCGCGCTCGCGCGCGAATCGATGACACGATCGTTGTCGGCCTTGCAATACGGGCAACGCATGGCACTCGTTCGCCCTCGACGCACCGCCACACACGGCGCACCGAAGGAAGGGACTCGGCGCACGGGACGACCGGCTGACCCCGGCCACCCAGAAACCTGCAGACGGTCGGACCATACTGCCCCAAGCCGTTGTGTGTCAAAGGCGCGGACGACAGAAGATGCTGCATTCTGGGGGCCACTGCTCGTCACTTTCCGAGGCAGAACCGCGCATAGATCCGGTCGAGCAGGTCCTCGGGCGAGTGGTTGCCCACCAGCCCATCGAGCGCTCGCAGGGCCGCCTGCAGGTCGACCGCGACCAGTTCGGGAGCCACCTGCTCGGCCTCGGCGAGCTGCAGCGCGCGGAGCACGCCAGCTTCCGCGTCGGCGAGGCCGCGCCGGAGCTCCGCCCCGGCGGCGACCGGCGACGCCTTGGCGGTGCGGCGCAGCCACGCGCGTAGATCGGCGATGCCGAGACCTGCGGTGGCGCTGGTGACGAACACCGGCGCCTGCGGCGGCAGCAGGGCTGCGATGGCCGCGGGAACCGAGGGCAGCTCGTGCACCAGGTCCCGCTTGGTCCAGACCAGCCCGAACACCGGCAGTCCGGCTGCCGCCTGCTGCGCCAACGCCAAGGTCGGCGCACGCGGCGACGAGGCATCGAGCACCAGCAACACGCCGCGCGCTCCGCCGAGCAGCGAGCCGCGCAGCGCCAACGCCATCGCGTCCTCGCTCGCCGGTTGGTCGAGGTCGCCCGGTGCATCGAACACGGCGGCATCGTCGCCGATCGCCACCCGCAACACGTCGCGGGTGGTGCCCGGCGCCGCGTCCACGAGCACCTCGGGGCGCTCGGCCAGCGCGTTGCACAGGGACGACTTGCCGGCATTGCTGCAGCCGAGCAGCATCACTTCCCCACCGGTAGCGACCACCGGCGCTGTGGCCAGCACCTGCGCCAGCTGGGCGGCGATGCGCCGCACCTGCGGTGCCCACACCGACGTCGGCACCGCCCCTGCCTCCCGCTCGTCGAAGTCGAGCCCCGCCTCGAGCAGCGCCAAGGTGTCCTGCAGGGCCGAGCGCACGGTGTGCACCACTGCGCCGCTGCCGCCTTGCAACCACTGCACGCCCATCGCCGCCTGCTGGCGGTCGGCGGCGTGCAACAGGACCAGCAGTCCCTCGACGCCGAGACCGTCCAGCTTGCCGTTCTGCACCGCCCGCGCCGTGAACTCGCCTGGCAAGGCCACCCGCACGCCCAGCTCCTTCCCGCCGACGCACAAGGCCTCGATCAACAGCTCCACCAGCAGCGGACTGCCGAGCACGTGCAGTTCGACGGTGTCCTCGCCGGTGAAGGAACGCGGCCCGCGCAGGAAGAGCGCCAAGGCCTGGAATTGCAGGCCCCGGACCCGCACGACGCCGTCGATCTGACATCGCACTTCCGGCAGGGCTGGTGTGAACACCAGCGCCGCAGCCGCGCGCGCCCGTGGGCCGGACAGCCGCAGCACCGCGCGTTCGCTGCTGCCCGGCGCCGAGGCCAGGGCCACGATGGTGTCGCCCAGCATGATCTAGATCGCCATGATGGTCAGGGCGCCCGCATGGTCAGCACGACAGCCCGGCGAGCCGGCCGGTCGCGAACGCTGCCTGGAAGTTGAACCCGCCGATCGGCCCGTCGACGTCGAGCAGTTCGCCGCACACGAACAGGCCCGGCACCACCTTGCTCTGCATGGTTCGCGCCTCGATCTCGTCGAGGACCACGCCCCCTCGCGTGACCTCCGCGTGGTCGTAGCCGCGACTCCTCGCCACCGGCACACGCAGGTCCTTCAAGACCTGCACGAGGCGCCGGCGGCCGTCGCGCGGCAGGTTCGCGAGGCTTCGGCCGGCCACGCCGGCCAACGTCGCCAGCGTGCCGCGCAGCCGTTCCGGCAAGGTCGCCGGCAGCATCGCCTCGACGCGCCGCGGGCCGTGCGTCGCCGCCAGCGCGCGCCACTCGGCGTCGAGTTCCTCCTGGCTGCGATGGGGCGTGAAGTCGAACCGCACCGAGCCCAGGCCGAGCGCCTCTTCGAGGTCGCCAGCGAGATCCATCGGGGCCGGGCCAGACAGTCCTTGGTGGGTGAACAGGATCGGTCGCTGCCGGACGGTTCGCACCCGCCCCGCGGCGTCGAGCGAAGCGAGCGTCGCGTCGGGCAGCACGATGCCCTGCAGGTCGCGCACCCAGCCATCGACCAGGAGCGGTGCGAGCGCCGGGAAGGTCGCGGTGATCGAATGGCCGAGCGCTCGGCAGAACGCGTAGCCGTCGCCGGTGGCGCCGGTCTTCGGGTAGCTGAGTCCGCCGGTCGCCAGCACGACCGAACCGGCGAGGAACGCGCCGCGCGCACTCTGCACCAGCAAGCCGCGCGAGTGCCGCTCGAGCGCGGTCACCGGCGCTCCGAGAAGCAGCCTGGCGCCGGCCTCGCGCAGGGTGCCCAGCAAGGCCGCCACCACGTCGGCGGCCCGCTGCGACACCGGGAACAGCTTCTCGAGGTCCTCCTCCTGCAGCGGCACGCCGGCCTGCTCGATGAACGCCCGCAAGGCGCTCGGCGGAAACGACCGCAGTGCGTGCCGCAGGAACCGGCCACGCACCGCCCCGTACTGGGCTTCGAGGTCGCTGCCGTGTCGTGTCGTCGTCAGGTTGCAGCGGCCGCCGCCACTGATCAGGATCTTCAGGCCGGGCTGCTGCTTCTTCTCGAGCACGATCGTGGAGCGGCCACGCCTCGCCGCTTGGATGCCAGCCATCAGGCCAGCGGCTCCGGCTCCGACGACGACCACGTCGACTTCGGTCGGTGCGTCGCCGAGCGAGGGGGCTTCGCTCGGCCGACTCGACGCCGACGCGAGCGAAGGGTGATCGCCCGTGTGGCGATCGTCGGCTCCGACCGCCGGCGAGGCCGGCGGGAGCTCGCTACGCGGCGGCGCGGCCATGCCTGCGCCGCGCGCGGTTCAGTCCTTGGCCGGCGTGGCAGCCGGCTCGGTGATGCGCAGCACCGGGCGGTTGCCTTGCGGCTCCGACCGGTTCGCCAGATAGCCCTTGCCGAGCTTGCGGCGCTTGAAGGTGCCGCGGCGCGGACCACCGTTCTTTCGACGAGAACGAGCCATGGGGAGTGTCCTTGGAGGTTTGGGTTGAGCGATTGGTTGGGAAGGTGGGCGAGGTCAGCGGGTGCGAATGGCGCCGCTCACTTCTTGCCCTTCGCGGCCATCGCCTTCTGGGCGGCGGCGCGCACGACGAGACCCGGCTTGAACGCGACCTCGCGCTCGTTCTTGATGGTCTTCTTGATGGTCAGGTAGCCGTTGGTGTGGCCCGGCACCGCCCCGCGCACGAACACGAGGTTGCGCTCGGCGTCGATCTTGACGACCTGCAGGCGCTGCACCGTGACCTTCTCGACACCGTAGTGACCAGCCATGCGCTTGCCCTTCGGCACACCGCTGCTGATCGAGTGTTGACGACCGAGACCACCACCGGTGCGGTGGTTCAGCGAGTTGCCGTGCGAGGTCGGCTGGCGGCTGAAGTTCCAGCGCTTGATCGTGCCGGCCCAGCCGCGGCCCTTGGTGACGCCGGTGACGTCGACGAACGGCACGCCGTCGAGGACCGCGACCGTGACGTCGTCGCCGGCCTTGTGGGTCGACGCCTTGTCGAGCCGGAACTCCTGGACACAGCGCATGCCGTGCTCGAGGCCGGCCTTCTTGCAGTTGCCGAGCTCGGCCTTGCTGATGGTGCGCGCCGGGCGTGGATCGAAGCCGAGCTGCACGGCGTAGTAGCCGTCGGCGCTGCGCGGGCGGTTCTGCTTGCCGCGCTTCTTGCCGAGGTTCACCGACGCGCTGCGCTGGCCTTCCGGCAGCTCGGCGTTGGTGACCGCCTTGACGGTCAGGACCCTGCAGGGACCCGCTTGGATCACCGTCACGGGGACGCAGGAGCCGTCGGGCTGGTAGATCTGGGTCATCCCGAGCTTCTTGCCGAGGATGCCGATGGTCTTCGTGCCAGTCATGGGAATCAGGTCGCGGCGCCGCACTCGCGGAGCTCGCGGTAGGGGCGAAGAGGTGGGCCTTGCCGGACCGACGTGGTGAGGCAGGGACTACGTTCGCTGTCGAGGGCGAAGGAGGTTACGGAGCTGGCCCCTGGAAACAAGGGCCTGTCGGCGTCATTCGCAACCAGCCCCGGACCGCCAAGGCCAGCAGGCCCACCCACAGGCAGTAGCCGACCAGGTCCGTGTCGCCGGTCGCGAACTTCGGCAGCGGGCGGTCCTCGGCCGTAGCGGCACCGAGCAAGTCCTGTTCGCCGGGCGGCGGCGCTGCACGCCAGCGCGACGGCTCGGTGAGGCCGTGGCTGCGCACGAAGGCCCGCCGCAGCAGTTGGGGAAAGGCGGCGAGCAGCGGCAGGTTGCTGTCGGCCAGCCGGAAGGCGAAGTGCACCGACGCGCACGCCCCATCGCCACAGACCACCGCCAGTGGCACCGGTCCGGAGGCGCCGCGTTGGTCCGGCGGCGCCTCTTCGGACCACAAGAACACATCCCCCGGCGGCAGCAGGCTCGGAAAGGCGCGGTCGATGCGCAGCTCCGACAGGTCGAGGCCGAGGCCGAGCGCGGAACGCCGATCCCAGCCGAGGGAGCCGGGGCTCGCCCAGGGCTCCACCACCGGGCTGCCCGCCACGGCACCCGCCCCGATCAGTTCGGAGCCGAAGGTCAGCGCCCGGGCCGCGCCCGGCACGAGCGGCACCCGCCCACCGTCGACCAGCAACAGGCCGACTTCGGCCCCGGCCGCTGCCTCGACCACCGTCCCCGCGACCTCGGCCGCGAGCGCCTGCGCGGCGGCCTTCGCGAAGGTCGGCCCGAGCCCGTCCGCGGCGGCGAGCACGGCGATGCGCGGGGCCGGCAGCGGGGCGAGCGGCACGATGGCGCGGTCGTCGTCGGGCAGGCGATCGCCCGCGAGCACGACGGCGATCTCGAGGTCGCCGCCGTGGGGCGTGCGCGCCAGAGCGAACGCGACCGTGCGGCGTTCCCCAGGTGCCAGCGCCAGCGACTGCGCAGCCGGCTGCACGACGGCACCCTCGACCCGCACCTCGGCGGGGACTTCGCCCGCGGCGAACGCGACGACGTCGACTTCCAGTTCGAGCTGCGGCAACGGCCAGCCGTCGACGAGCCGCACGGCCAGCACCGCCGCATTGGCCCCACCGTGCGGCACGACGGTCAACGCGCCGTGCGTCGGCAACGCGGGCTGTCCCTGTCCGTCGGTCAGCGTCCAGACCGCGGTGCGATCGTCGGTCGCGAGCGAAGCCGCGACCGCGGGCAGGTCGACGGCGAGGCAACCGTCCGGTGCGCCGAGTTCGTGCAGCGCGCGCGCCGCCGCACCATGGCGGCGCAGCAGCGATCCGCCGGCCCGGAGCACGGTGACCTCGACGGCGTCGGGCAACCCGGCGAGCACCTCTCGTACGCGCTGCTGCGCCACGTGCCAGGCACTGCGGCCGTCCGCGGCCCGCGCGGCCATGCTGGCCGAGCCGTCGAGCACGACCACGAGGCGCGAGGCCCCGTCGGTGCCGTGCCACAGCGGCCGCGCAGCGGCGAGGGCGGTCGCCACGGCTGCGCACACCAGCAGCACGAAGCGCCAGCGCGACAACCGCGGCGGGCGGCGACGCAGGGCGGCGAGCGCCCGTTCGACCTGGACCAGATGCGGCGTCCACAGCACCTGCGAGGGCCGCGGCGGCAACGACCACCACCACAGCAGGGGAACCACTGGCACGAGCCACAGCAGCTGCCACGCGGCGAGCAGTGTCATCGTGCGCACTCCTGCAAGCAGTCCGCGTAGGCGGCCGGATGCAGTTCGAGCGCCCGGGCCGCCGGCCAGCGCCGCAACAGGGCGCCGGCCCGAGCGAACAGTTGGTCCTGCTGTCGCGCCAGCAGATCGAGCTCGTGGTGCAACGCCGCCGTGAACGCTGCGTCGACGGGTACCGCGAGCTCCTGGCCGGTCTCGGGATCACACCAACGCAGGTACCCCGCGGTCGGTGGCGTGCTGTCCTCGGGCAAGGCCGGCAACCAGCCGGTCACTCGCGACCCGCGCCGGCGCAGCGCGTGCAGCGGACGTTCGTGCTCGTTCGGCACCGCGAAGTCGCCGATCCAGTGGACGCGCCCCGGCAGGCCGCGCTGCAGCAACACCGCGGCCGCCTGCTCCGGCGACGCAGCGACCGTGGGCAGGGCCTCGAGGTGCTGCAGCAGCGACGGCAGGGACGCAATGCCGGAGAACGATGCGACGGCGAGGGCGCCTGCCCCAGGGACCACGACGACCAACGCGTCGAGGTGAGCCAGCGACAACGCCCCCACCACGGCCGCGAGGCGCAACGCGGCGAGCCGGCGCGGCGGCGCGCCGACCGTGAGGCTCGCCGAGGCGTCGAACACGAGCGCAGCGGTGCGGCGCTCCTCCTCTTCGAGCTGCTTGGTGAACAGTTCGCCGCTGCGCGCGTACGCCGACCAGTCCAGCCGTCGCAGGTCGTCGCCGCGGCTGTAGGGACGATGGCCGACGAAGGTGCCGCTCTGGCTCAACGTCGAACGACGTGCCCGCAGCGCCTGGTCCCGGGCCCCTTGCACCCGCATTGACTGGCCGCACAAGCGCGGCAGCAACGCCACGAACTCGGGCGGGAACGGCGGCGGCATCGGCGGCGGCCGGTGGCGCACCACGGCCTTCACTTGCCGGCCTCCCGCAGGACTTCGAAGAAGCGACGCACCATCGCCTGTTCGGCCAGTGGCACGTGGCGACTCTGCAGCGCCTGTTCGGCCGCGCGTTCGAAGCGCTGGGCCGGCGGCACGGGTGGTGGCTCGCTCGCGCCTTCGCTACGACTGGTCGCACCGTTCGGCGCGCCCTGTTCGACCTCGGCCGCATGCATGCGCACGCGCGTGGTCGGCCCGTCGCCGACGAACTCAGGGATCAGGAACTGCTGCTGGCTCGGCAGGTCGAGCAACGGGGCTGGCGGCTCGGGCACCGCGTCGGGCGCGGGGTCTTGCTGCTCGCGGGGCGGTGGTGTCGTCGGAGGCTGCGCCGAGGGGCGGCCCGGTCGCTGGGGGTCGTCGGGCCGTTGGCCCTGGGTTCCACCACCGGGAGCCGGTTGGTCGCCCACGTCTCCGTACGATGGCGGCGGTGGCGGTCCGAACCCTCCACCGAGTACGCCGCGCCAAGGCGGCGAGAGCCACACCGACAGCAGCCACGCGAGCAGCAGCAGGAACAGCACCGGCAGCAGCCACAGCCAGCGGCCGAGCGGCCGGGCCGCCGCTGTCCCCACCACCGGCAGCAGCTCCGGCAGCTGACGCGCCACGTCGCGCGCGAGCCAATCGACCATCGCCCCGCCGCGCGCCGCGCGGTGCACTTCGAGCCACGTCGCGAGTTCGTCGCCCAACCGAGCGAGGTTCGCACCGCTCGCGGCGGCCTGCCCAGCGAGTCCCGTCAGCAACTGGTGGTCGGCGCGCGCCTGGACCACGACTCCGGCGAGTGCCGCACGGATCGCCACCAGCAGCACGGCGACCACCACCAGCGGCAACCACCACTGCGGCAGCATCCACACCAGGGCGAGGCCCGGAACGCCGAGCACGAGCGCGGTGAACCGGCCTGCATCCACAGCAGCGCGCCGAACCAGCAGCCAGCGCAGCCGCCGTGCCAGGGCCAGCAGCTGCGGCGCTTCACCAGGTTCCACGGCGGACACCGTCACGCCGTGCATCATGGCCAACCACTGCAGGGAAGAAAACGGCCGGGTGCGAGGGCAACGCACCCTCGCCCCGGCCCACTCAGAAGGAGGAGATGCTGCTGCATCGGTCGAAGCGCGCCCCGAGGAGCGCATGGACCACCGCGTGGGGCTGCGGCACCTGTCCTCGACGACCAGCGCGTCGCTGGCATCGCCGGCTGCGCCGCGTCTCGCATCGGGACGGCCACGCCGGCGCACTCAAGTCCTCACGGACCGGCATCCGAGGCGCAGAGGGGCCGGTGCTTCGCCGGCAGCGAGCGCTACTTCGGCGGCAACGGGTCGAACAGCTGGCTCTTCACGTCGAGCTCGAACGGCGTCACCGTGCCAGCCGACCACGTCATCAGGAACTGCGACTCGTTGCAGGTCAGGTAGAACTCGTTCTTGCCTTCGACCCGGTTGCCGACCGCGAGGTGGATCCGCCGGTCGCGGTTGCCTTCGCGCACCAGCAGGTCGAGCTCGAGCTGCGGTGGCTGCAGACCGAGTTGCGGCAGGTTCGCGCGCTGCAGCGGCAGGCGGAAGTCCTGTGCAGCGATCCACACCAGGCGCTGCAACAGCGTGTCGACCTCGGCCTGGCGCACCGCTCCGACCTCGACGGGTGGCGTGATCACCGTCCACGAGGACTTGCCGTCGACACGACCGAAGGTGAACGTGCCGCCGCTGGCGGCGTTCTTGATCGAGAACCGCTGCACCTTGTCCGGCGCGATGCGCGCCAGCGTCTTGTCGAGCCACACGTCGGTCTGCAGCAGACGCAGCATCGGGCGGTCTGGCTCGTAGAGGATCACGTCGCTGCGGTCGCTCTTGCGCACGAACACCCCGCGCACGGCCTCGGTCCCCTTCTCGCCCTTGCTGCTGTCGAGTCCGACCAGCAGGTCGGCGACGATGCTCTGTCCCTGGGCGTCGCGCGCTTCGACGACCATCGCCTGGGCGTCGTCCAGGCCGTAGCGAACCAGTTGTTCCGGCGTCGCGCTCTCGACCACCAAGGTCTGCCGGTCGAAGCGGATCGTGCGCAGGTGCTGCAGCACCTCGGCTTCGATGCGCTCCTTCAGCACCGGGGCGAAACGCAGGTCGCCGGAGCCGAACGTCCAGTTCTCGCCGGTGCGCACGAACACCAGTTCGTCGTAGGCGACCTTCGGCTGCTGGCCTTCCGTCTCGGCGGGTGGCTGCTCCGCCTTCGGCACGCGCAAGGTGATGCGGCCGACGTTCTCGGCCGTGAAGCCGTCGAACAGCAGCGGCACGCGACCGACGTCGACGAAGGTGGCCCGGTCTTGCTGCAGCTGCAGCCAGGTGGGCACGGCGAGGGCGGCGGCGAGCACCGCCAGCACGACATTGCTCTTGGTCAGGTTCATCGATTCCCCACCACTTCGATCCTCACCGCAGTCCGGCCAGGAAGGCCCGCTTCTGCGCCCCACGCACCAGTCGCACCACGAACCCGAGCGCTGCGAGCAGCGCACAGGGGACGACCACGTTCAACCACCGTAGGGTGCGCACTTCGTTGCGGACCGCCTGCTCGACGAGCCGCGGATCGGCGCCGTTCCCTTCCAGGTCGCGGGCGAAGTCGAGCGTGCGCACGGTCGCACTGCGCGACTGCAGCGCCACCAGGTCGGCGTCCTCGGCCAGCCAGTCGAGCAGCTGCGCGAAGAACGGCGGAGCCTGGCGGCCCGAGAACGGCCCGCCCGACTGCGCGTAGTCCCCGCGCACGATGTCGTCGCGCACGAAGTCGGCGTCGCCGATCATCACGATCCGCCCCGGCTTCTCGCCGGTGGTGCGCATCGCTCGCTCGGTCGCGAGCGGCGCCGTCTCCTTCGGCGGCTCCTTGGCGCCGTCCTGGCCTTCCGTCCAACCCGGGGGCTTGGTCGGGTCGGTGATCGAGTCCCCGGCGGCCTTCCTGGCCTCCGCCTCCTTGATCTCGCTCGGCCGTTGCGGCCGCGGCTGGCCGGCGAACACCGACGCGAAGCGTCCCTCGACTTCGACCATCAGCGGCACCTGCAGCCGCGGCTCGGCGAGCAGGCGCTCCTTCAGCTTCTCCCAGAACTTCTTGAACGAGGTGTTCTGCTGGATCGCGTCGCGCGAGTTGCCGAACGGGTTCACGCTCTGCGGCGGATCCTCGACGAGGGCCTTCGGACTCGACCACAGCAGCACGCGCCCCTCGACGCCGTTCGGCAGGTCCGGCAGGCCGCCGGACTTCTCGCGCAGACCGACCCAGGTCGGCCAGTAGAAGCCGGGGCCGCGCCCACGCCGCTTGCACGCCTGGAACAGGAACTCGTCGCTCGGCATGCCCGGCACGAACAGCTGCCGATAGCTGGCCGCGAGCGCTTCGTCGACCTTGCCGCGGGCGTCCTTGGCGAGTTCGCCGGCCCATTCCTTCCAGTCGACAGCCAGCGCGTGGAAGAAGTACGGATACGGGGCCTGCCGCAACACCTGCTGGCCGAGTTGGTTGATCCCAGGCGACGCCAGGTACTCGAACTGCTCGGACGGAGCGATGGCCCGATCGAGCACGTCGGCCACGACCTTCGGCTTCCAGTCGATGCCGTAGTGCAGCAGCTGGGCCAGGAAGGGCTGTGTGCTGCCACTGGCGTCGAGCGACAGGGGCAGGCGAGTCATCACGCGCTGTGGCCCGAGCGCGTATTCGGCCGCGTCGGCGAACACCACCAGCGTGCCGCCCCCGACCACGAACTGGTCGATCACGTACTTCTGGCGATCGGTCAGCTCCTTCGGCCGGAACAGGAACAGCGTGTCGAGGTCGTCGGGCAGCAGCGCCCCGTCCTCGTCCTTGAAGTTCTGGAACTCGTAGCGCCGCTGGAGTCCGTCGAGAGTGCGCAGCACGTTCCAGCCGATGCCGCCCGGCACCTGCTGGCCCACCGCGGTGACCGGCCACTCCATGTAGCCGAAGCGCCGGCGTTCGGTCTGCACCAGCTCCTTCAACGCGGGCGTCAGCATCGCTTCGGCCTGGAAACTGTTGCCGGGCAGGAACTGCGTGATCACCTTCTGCTTGCCGTCGCCGAGTCGCAACCGCAGGCCCTGCCAGTGCACGTCGATCGACATCGAGGTCGAGGTCGAGTTCTGCAGCTGCAGCGGTTTCACGCCGACCCGCTCGGCACGCTTCTTCACGGCGTCGTCGCCGTTCGGGTCGTAGCGCTGCAGCACGACCTTGCCCTGGCCGAGCTGGACGAGTTCGTCCAGGAAGCTCTCGGCCCACTTGCGCGACTCACGGTAGAGGACCGGCAGCTTCTCCTGCGGGCTGAAGTAGGCCTCGATCAGGAGCCGCTGGTCGAGCCGATCGAGAACTGCGCGCGTCGACGCGCTGGCGGACCAGAGCTGGTCGGTGGTCAGGTCGATGCGCACACGGTGTCGCGACGCCAGGTAGACGACCTGCGCCAGCACGACGACCAGCAGCACGACGTGCAGCACGACGGCCGGAGCGGCGCCACGTTCGCCGGGGCGGCAGACAGGCACGAGCACGGGAGCGGATGCCATGGTTCAGCCTCGCTGACGTCGGTTGTGCAGCACCAGCGCGTTGGCGTGCAGGAAGAACCCGCAGAAGCAGGCGAAGTAGGCCAGGTGGCTCGAGTCGAGCACGCCACGGCCGATGCTGACGAAGTAGCGGTGCGGACTGATGCCGCTCACCAGATCGACGAGCCAGGCCGGCATCCACTCGTTCGCGTACTCGATGTTCAGCGGATTGCCGAGCTGGTAGAGCACGAACAGCGACACCAGGGCGAGCAGCATCGCGACGATCTGGTCCCGCGTCAGGCTCGACCAGAACATGCCCACGGCGATGAAGCTGCTGGCGAACAGCAGGGAACCGAGGTAGCTGCCCAGCACCGGTGGCCAGTCGAGCGAGCCGTGCATCGCCAGCGTCAGCGGCAAGCCGATCGTCAGCGCGAACACGAAGGCGAGGTAGACGACGGCCGCACCGAACTTGCCCAGCACCAGCTGCCGCACCGTCACCGGAAACGTCATCAGCAGCTCGAGCGTGCCGAGCTTGCGCTCCTCGGCCCACGAGCGCATCGTCAGGCCGGGCACGAAGAAGATCAGCATCAACGGCAACCACTGGAAGAAGGCGTCGAGCGTCGCCCGCGCACCTTGAACCAGCGTGTACTCCGTCGAGTAGTACAGCTGGACGCCGAGCAGCAGGATGCCGAACACGTAGGCGATCGGGCTCAGGAAGTAGCTCTTCAGCTCGCGCCGCAGGATCACCAGGGTCTCACGCACGGGCCACCTCCTGGGCTTCGCCGAGCGCCGATCCTTCTCCGAGCGGCGGTCCTTCCCCGAGCGTCAGCCGGCGGAACACGTCCTCGAGCGAGCCCCGCTCACGCTGCAGCTCGATCAGGTCCCAGCCGTTCTTGACGACGAGGCGCGCCAGCGCTTCGACGATCGGTGCCTCGCTCGACGGCACCGGGACCCGCAGCTGCAGCACCCCGCCGTCGCGCGCGACCACCTCGACGGGGGACCCGGGCGGCAGCAACTCGCGGAACTGCGCCAGCACCGCCGGTTCGGGCCCGCGCAGGCAGAGCCGCAGCGCCCCGGCAGGCAGCGACGCCAGCAGCTCGCCCTGCGTGCCGTCGGCGACGATCTCGCCCTGGTGCACGACGATCACCCGCGTGCAGGCCTTCTCGACCTCCTGCAGGTAGTGCGTGCTCAGCACGACCGTGTGTTCGGTGCCGAGCCGTTCGATCAGCCGGCGCACCTCGACGATCTGGTTCGGGTCGAGACCCGACGTCGGCTCGTCGAGGATCAGCACGTCCGGCTCGTGCACGATCGCCTGGGCGAGGCCGACGCGCTGCTTGTAGCCCTTGCTGAGCTCGACGATGTTCTTGCCGGTGACGCGTTCGAGCCCGCACAGCGACACGGCCCGCTCGATCGCACTGCGGCGCTTGCCGCCGGCCACGCCACGGATCTCGGCGCAGAAGCGCAGGTAGTCGTCGACCCGCATCTCACCGTAGAGCGGGGTGGTCTCCGGCAGGTAGCCGATGCGACGGCGGACCTGCAGCGACTCGGCGACGACGTCGTGGCCACCGACCGACGCCCGGCCGCCGCTCGGCAGCAGGTAGCCGGTCAGGATCTTCATGGTGGTCGACTTGCCGGCCCCGTTGGGACCGAGGAAGCCGATCACTTCGCCCTTCTGCACGCGGAAGGAGATGCCCTTCAGGGCGCGGGCGAAGCCGTAGCTCTTCTCGAGGCGTTCGACTTCGATCATGTTCGGGGAAGGGGTTGCAGCGGCAGAGCCGCTCGGTTGCCGCGAACTCGACGAGCGCCCGGCCGCGGGTGGACTAGCACCCCACCCCACCACCGGTCACCGCCACCAGGACCCGTGCCGGCCCGGGGCCGTCACGGGTCGTCGATCACTCCTCGAGCCGGAAGCTGTCGAGGAACTGCTTGTTCGTGTCGGTCTTCATCAGGCGATCGATCAAGAGCGGCATCGCGTCGAGCGCGTTCATGCGCGCGAGCACGCGCCGCAGCGTGTAGATGCGCT
This sequence comes from Planctomycetota bacterium, assembly GCA_016793305.1. The sequence continues at coordinate 6,036 of JAEUHU010000438.1, read as the reverse complement.
TCGTGATGTCGGCGCCGAGCAACAGCTCTTCCTTGCGCGTGCCCGACAGCTCGATGTCGATCGCCGGGAAGATGCGTCGCTCGGCGAGCTGGCGGTTCAGCACCAGCTCCATGTTGCCGGTGCCCTTGAACTCCTCGAAGATCACCTGGTCGGCGCGCGAGCCCGTGTCGACCAGCGTGGTGCCGAGGATCGTCAGCGAGCCGCCTTCTTCGCAGTTGCGCGCGCTGCCGAAGAACTTCTTCGGCACCTCGAACGTCTTCGACGACAGGCCGCCGGACATCGCACCACCGCCGCGGCCACCGAGCACCTGGTTGTAGGCGCGCGTCAGGCGCGTGATCGAGTCGAGCAGGATCACCACGTCGCGGCCGGTCTCGACCAACCGCTGCGCGCGCTTCATGCAGATCTCGCTGACCGCGATGTGGTTCTTCGGCCCTTCGTCGAGCGTCGACACCAGCACTTCGCGGTTCTTGCCCTCGACGCTGCGCTTCCAGCCGGTCGCCTCCTCGGGCCGCTCGTCGATCAGCAGCACGATCATGTGCACGTCGGGATAGTGTTTGCTGATCGCGTGGCAGATGCGCTGCATCAGCATCGTCTTGCCCGAGCGCGGCGGAGCGACCACGAGGCCACGCTGGCCGTAGCCCAGCGGACACAGCAGGTCGACGATGCGCAGGCTGATGTCCTCGTCGCTGTCCGGCGCCAGCACGAACTGCGGCTCCGGGTCGATGACGGTGATCTCCCGGAACGGCTTCATCTCGCGCCGCTCCTCGGGCGACATGCCGTCGACGGACTCGATCGAGGCCAGCGTGTAGCGCTGCGGACCGCGGTTCGGCAGGCCGGCTTGGCCGACCAGCTCGCTGCCTTCCTGCAGGCGGAACTGCCGGATCAGCGAGCTCGGCACGAACGTGTCGCCGTTCGGAATGGTGTCCGGCATGTAGTTGTTCTGCTTCTTGCGCAGCCAACCGTTGCCTTCCTTGGTGTACTCGAGCACGCCGACGGCGAGCTCGGTCGGGCCGTCGACGACGACCGGGCCACCGCCCCCGTTGCCACCTCCTCCGCCGCCACCACCACCACCGCCGCCGCCCCCGCCAATGGCGTAGTCACCTCCGCCATTGCCGCCGCCGTAGCCACCACCTCCGCCGCCGTAGCCACCGCCGCCGCCACCACCACCACCGCCGCCACCGCCACGACGACGGCGACGACGACGCCCGCCGCGCCAGCGCTTGCGTTCGGGCCCCCCCGAATCGGGGGCCTGTTCCATACCACCGGGAAACTCGTTCTCCGTGATGCTCATGCAATGCCCTGCGACACCACGTCACGTGGGTCGCGTTCGGCCACACCCGTTCGATCTGGTTCTCGGGTGCAACCTCGAATCCTGCGGCGACGGCCGGCTCGACGAGCCGCGTTTCACCAACCGACTTGCCCACCACCGCGCCGCGAAGGTCGGTCCTCGGACGGACCGGGCTTCGCCCGTGGGGCGAGCTCCGCGACCAGGACCACCTGGCCACGGAGATCCAGCACGGGCTCCGGCGCTCCGGCGTGCCCCTTGCGCGTGCTTCCACGAAGCCTGGCGCCACGAGAACGTGCTCGTGGAACTCGTGCCCGTGCAACCACGGTGCTGTGCGACCACTCCCACCAGGTCGGTGCGCCGGACCTGCGATCGGAGCCGGGGTCGATCCATCCTGGGGCTCGACCTCGAACTCCTCGGCCGGAACGGCGAGTGCTGCGTCGAATGCGACCGCGGCACACTTCGTCACCAGAGGCAGCCGCCGTCACCTGGGACGCCGGCATCACCGAGGACCACCTAGGCTGCTGGGGGCGGGTGTCACCGACGCGCTGTGTTCCACCAGCATCGCGGCAACGGCGCGGGACAGTATCGAGCCACCCGGGACGGCGCAAGCACGGGCTCGGTGATTTCCGTCGCCCATCGCGAAGCCCAGACGTTGCGGCAGCCCGCAGCGTGCGCTATCCACGGCCCCCTGCGATCGGTGCTTCGGCCTCAACTTCCTGGCGGCCGAACACCGAAGAGCGCCCCGCGGACCGATCCCGCGGATCCACCGAACGAAGCACGATGCAGAACCCCTTCGACCTCGATTCCCGCCGCCTGCGTCTCGACGAAGACGAGGACGACGATCACGAGTGCCCGAACCCCGGCGGCAAGGACAAGGAGGGCGGCGGGCCGAACCCGTACGAGAAGGCCCTGTTCGAGTCGCGCACGCTGCTGCTGAGCGGCCCCGTCGACGACAAGATGCTCAAGGAGGCGACCATCCGTTGCCTCGCGATGGAGCAGAAGGACGCGAAGAAGACGATCACCGTCTTCATCAACTCGCCGGGCGGCAGCGCCGACGCCGGGTTCGCGATCTACGACCTGCTGCGCTTCATCAAGCCGCCGGTCGTCACCGTCGTGAACGGGCTGTGCGCCTCGGCCGGCATCCTGATCCACCTCGCCGCCGACAAGAAGCGTCGCTTCTGCATGGCGGAGAGCCGGTTCATGATCCACCAGCCGTCGACGATGGGCCGCGGCCAGGCCAGCGACCTAGACATCACCGCGCGCGAGATCCTGAAGCTGCGCGATCGCTACAACAAGATCATCGCCGAGCAGTGCGGGAAGACGCCGGAACAGGTCACCGAGGCCTCCCGCCGCGACTTCTGGCTCGATGCCGGCCAGGCCCTCGAATACGGGCTGGTCTCCAAGGTGGTCAAGAAGCGCGACGAGCTGCCGGACTGATCGGCTGCCGGCTGGCCGGCCGCCGGCCATCCCGCCGCCGGCCATCCTGTCCGGCGCCGTCCGCCAGGATCTCCTGCCGGCTGGCCGGCGCGGACGAACGAATCGCCCAGCGCGCGGCAGGGGCTTGAACCTCGGCCGCGCGTCGTCGTTTGATGGCGGCATGCCGCCACGCTGGATGTCGAACGCGCTGCTGGGCTCGCTGCTCGCAGCCTCCATGGCAGCCCAGCACCGCGTCGAGCCCACCATCCCACCACCGGCCACGCTGGGCCTGCTGCTGCGCAATCCGGAAGCGCGACCAGTGGCTGGTGTGGCGGTGACGCTGCTCGGCCGGACCACCGCGAACCTGCCGGCGCTGGCGAACGTGCCGCTGGAGCCGCCGTTCGCCGCAGCCCTCGGCGCGCCCGTGCCGTTGGTCGGCACCAGCGATGCGCGCGGGTTCGTGCGCCTGCGCGCCGGGCAGGGCGGGCGCGTGCTCGACGGCAGCGGGCTCGTCACCACCGTGAGTGGTCTCGGTGCCCTGGTCGCCGACCTCCACGACGGCCAGCCCCAGCGCCTCGACCTGCAGCCGATGGCCGCCTTGCTCCATCCGGCGGGTGCGTCGCTCGTGGTCTACGCGCGCGCCCTGCTGCCGCACGGTCGCCAGCTGGTGCTGCCGCCCCTGCGCGGCGAACGGGTGCTGCTGCCGCCGGCCGAGTACGAGCTCTGGGTGCACGACGGCACCGCGTGGCAGTGGCTGCGGGTCCGCGTCGCCTCGGGTCAGGAGCACACGCTGCCGGTCGAGACCGAGACCTGCACGATGCAATGCCCCGCCGGCACCCGCCTGCATCCCGACGACCGACCCGACGTACCGCTGTGCGAGAACGGCGGCACCGTGGTGCTGCGCGGTTCCGCCCGGTTGGCGGCCGTTTGGGCCTGGCGCGGTGGCGAGGCCCACGGCCCGCACGTGCCGAGCGAAGTCGGGCGCAATCGCGACGAGGCCTGGCCTACGCCCGACGATCCACCGGCGGCCCGAAACGAACTCCCGAACACGCCTCCTGCGCCGGCCGTCGTGGTCGCCGTGCGCCGGCTCGGCTCCCGCTGGCAGCCGCTGTGGATCCGCCCCGACGACGAAACGACCTGGCGCACGCTCCCAGCGCCGGCCCAGGGTGACGTATGGCTGGTGCAGGTCGCAGCTGCGCAAGCCCCGCTGGCCCAGCCTTGGTCGGCACGTTCGCAGCGGCTCGAACGAGGTCGCCCGGCGGCCGCCCTGGTCGGCGCGGTGCGCGACGCAGCCGGGCTGCCGCTCGGCGATCTCGCCTGCGAGTTCGAGCCCGACGGCATGGTCGCCGCGACCGTGCGCGCGCGCAGCGACGGCCGCGGCGTGCTGCAGTTCGGCGAGGTGCAAGGCCCCGGCACGCTGCGCGTCGTCGACCCTCGCTACGTCAACCAGGCGCTGCCGATCGCACGCATCCCGAAGGAGCCCGTGCCGCTGACGGCCGTGCCGGGAGCTTCGCTCGAAGGCTTCGCCCGCTGGCCGGACGGCTCTGCGGCACGCGGCGTGGTCGTGACGCTGCGCGATCCGGGCGGCACCCTGCGCCCCGCCGAACGCGCGACGCCGAGCGCGGACGACGGCGCGTTCCGTTTCGACGGGCTGCCCGAACAGCGCGGCCTGCTGCTGTTCGCGGTGGCGATCCGCGACGGGCGCACCTGGTCGGGTCGCCTCGAACGAGTGCTCGCCGGCCCCGGACCGGTCACGATCGTGCTGCAGGACGAGGATCCGGTGCTCGGCCGGTGAGCGCCGCGCTCACTCCCACTCGATCGTCGCGGGCGGCTTGCTGGAGATGTCGAGGCAGACGCGCGAGAAGCCCTTCACCTCGTTCAGGATCCGGTTGCTGATGCGCTTCAGCACCGGCGTCGGCAGCAGCTCCCAGTCGGCGGTCATCGCGTCCTGGCTCGACACGAGGCGCAGCACGCAGACGTCCTCGTAGACGCGCGCGTCGCCCTTCACGCCGACGGTTTTCTGCGGCACGTAGACCGCGAAGTACTGCCAGAGGCCCTTCTGCAGGCCGTTCTGCTCGACTTCCTCGCGCACGATGCGGTCCGCACCACGCAGCGGCTCGAGCTTCTGCCGCGTCACCTCGCCGAGGCAGCGCACCGCGAGGCCAGGGCCGGGGAACGGCTGGCGATCGACCAACGAACTCGGCAGGCCGAGCTCGCGACCCAGCGCCCGCACTTCGTCCTTGAACAGGTCGCGCAGCGGCTCGACCAGCGTCAGGTCGAGGTCCTTCGGCAGCCCACCGACGTTGTGGTGGCTCTTGATCGTCGACGTGGCCCCGCCGTGCGCCGCGACCGACTCGATCACGTCCGGATACAGCGTGCCCTGGCCGAGGAACTTCGCGTGCACGCTGCGCTTGGCCTCGTCGCGGAACACGTCGACGAACACCTTGCCGATGATCTTGCGCTTCCGCTCCGGGTCGGCGACCCCGGCGAGCTCGCCGAGGAAGCGTTCGCTCGCGTCGACCACCTTCAGGTCCATGCGGTAGTGGTCGCGGAACAGCGCCTCGACGCCCTCGCGTTCGCCGGCGCGCAGCAGGCCGTTGTCGACGAACACGCAGTGCAGCCGCTTGCCGATCGCACGGTGGATCAGCACCGCCGCGACCGAGCTGTCGACGCCGCCGGACAGGCCCATCACCACCTCGCCCTGTTCAGAGACCAGCTGCTTCACCGCGGCGATCTTGGTGTCGACGAGGTTGCCCGGATTCCAGTTCGTGCTGCAGCGGGCGACACCGAGCACGAAGTTCTTCAGCATCGTGCCGCCGTCCTGCGTGTGCGCGACCTCGGGGTGGAACTGCAGGCCGAAGAAGCGGCGCTTGCGATCGGCGACGACCGCGAACGGGCACGGCTCGCTCTTGGCCAGCACCTGGAAGCCCGGGCCCAGCCGCGCGACCTTGTCGCCGTGCGACATCCAGACGATGCCGTCCTGCCGCACGCCGGCGAGCAGGTCCTGGGCGTCGACCACGTGCAGCTCGGTGCGCCCGTACTCGGCACCGTCCTTGGCCGGCGTGACCTCGCCGCCGGTGTGCTGGCTCAACCACTGCAGGCCGTAGCAGATGCCGAGCACCGGCACGCCCTGCTCCAGGATCTTCGCATCCAGCTGCGGCGCGTCGTGCTCGTAGACCGAGCGCGGCCCGCCGCTCAGGATCACCGCCTGCGGCCGCATGTGCTGGAACGTGAACATCGCGCGCTCGGGCACGGTGATGCGCGAGTAGACGCCGAGTTCGCGCACGCGGCGCGCGATCAGCTGGCAGTATTGCGCGCCGAAGTCGACGATC
>JAEUHU010000400.1 GCA_016793305.1 Planctomycetota bacterium | reverse complement strand
CGCGGCGCCGAGAACCTGGCGGCGGTCGCGGGCGAGGACCTGCGCTGGCTGTGCGACGTCGACCGCAACGTGCTCGCCGCCGCCGGCAAGAAGCATCCAGGTGCTCGCTGCATCGAGGACTTCCGCACCGTGCTCGGGGATGCAGCCCTGTGCCGCGAACTCGACGGCATCGTCGTCAGCACGCCGGACCACACGCACTACCCGGCGGCCTTGATGGCGCTGCAGCAAGGGCTCGACGTCTACTGCGAGAAGCCGCTGACGCGCACCGTCGCACAGGCGCGTCGCTTGCTCACCACGGCGCAGGAGAACGGCTGTGTCACGCAGATGGGCATCCAGATCCACGCCAACGACAACTACCGCCGCGTCGTCGAGGCGATCCGCGGCGGGGCCGTCGGCACGGTGCGCGAAGTGCTCGTCTGGTGCGGCACCAACTGGTCGGCGAGCGAGCTGCCGCCGGAAGGTGCTGTGCCCGCCGAACTCGCATGGGACCTGTGGCTCGGACCGGCAGCGCCGCGCGGATTCTCGGCGGGCTACCACCCGATGGGCTGGCGCCGCTACTGGGCGTTCGGCGGTGGCTCGACCGGCGACATGGGCTGCCACTTCGTCGACCTCGCGTTCTGGGCGCTCGACCTCGACGCGCCGACGTCGCTGCAGGCCGACGGGCCGGAGCCGCATCCCGAATGCGCACCGGCGGCGCTGCGCTGCGAGTACGCGTTCCCGGCTCGTTCGGCGCGGCCGGCGTTGACGCTGCGTTGGCATTCGGCGGGGGATCGCCCGCAGCAGGAACTGGCTGCGCGCGGCCTCGAGGGCTGGGGCAACGGGGTCCTGTTCGTCGGCGACGACGGCTGGCTGTGCAGCGACTACGGCAAGCACACGATCGGTCCGGAGGCGCGCAAGGTGAGCTGGAAGGCTCCGGCCCCGTCGATCCCGAAGTCGGTCGGCCACCATCGTGAGTGGCTCGACGGCATGGCCATGCGCACGCAGCCGTCGTGCTCCTTCGCGTACTCGGTGCCGCTCACCGAGACGGTGCTGCTGGCGAACGTCGCCTACCGCGCGGCGCGCGGCCGCAGGCTCGCGTGGGACGCGGCGGCGATGCGCACCGACGATGCCGCGGCCAACGCGCTGCTCGACGAACCCTCGCGCTCGGGCTGGCCTGGTTGAGCCAGGATGACGTTCAGGCGCGACGGCGGCGCGCGACGGCGGCGCCGATCTCCATCAGCAATTGCTGTTCGGCCGCCGTGAACTCGTAGGGCACCGGCTTCGCGATGCCGAACACGCCGGCCAGCTCGCCCGCGGCCAGCATCGGGGCGGCGAGCGAGCCTTCCATCTGCGTCAGCTTGGCGCCGGGGCGCGCCTTGCCGCTGGTGTCGCTCTGGAGGTTGCACACCTGCACCGGTTCGCGCCGCTCGGCCGCGAGGCCGGCCATGCCCTTGCCGATCGGCACCAGCTGCACCTTCTCGAGCACCGGCGGCGGCAGGCCACGCTGGGCTTCCAGGTGCAGCACCCCGTCCTTGCCGTCGAGCAGGTGGATGGTGCCGACCACGCAGTCGAAGTGGGCGAGCACACGTTCGAGGATCGAGGCCCACGGCGTCGGCGTCTGCTGCAGCAGCGTCTCGACGGTGGCCAGCAGCGGGTGCTTGGAGGTCATCCGCGCATGCTAGCCAGCGCCTGCCGCACGCGCGCCACCAGGGCGGCGTCGGTCTGGCGCAGCGTGTACTCGTCGTGCGGCACGGAGCTGCCCATCGGCACGCCAAGCCGTCGGAACGTCATGCCGCTCGGCTGCCAGCAGGTCGCCGACAGGTGCACTTCGCGCACACCGGTCGCGGCGACCAGGGCGGCGACGTTGTCGTCGCGCACGCCCGCCCCGGCCAGCACGGTCAGGCGGTCGCCGGCGGTGACCACGAACCTCCGGATGCGTTCGTGGCCCAGCGGGGCACTGGCGGCCTGGCCGGAGGTCAACACCCGGGCGATGCCGAGGTCGAGCAGGGTCGACAGGGCGAGCTCCGGGTCGCGGCACAGGTCGAACGCCCGGTGGCAGGTGCTCGGCAGGCCCTCGCCGACGGCGAACAGGTCGCGGAGGCGTGGCGCATCGAGCGCGCCGTCGGGGGTCAGCATGCCGGCGACGAGGCCGTTCGCTCCGGCGGCCCGGAAGTGCGCGGCGTCGCGTTGCATCGCCGCGAACTCGCCGCGGTCGTAGAGGAAGTCGCCCGGGCGCGGTCGCAGCATCACGAAGATCGGCACCGCGACGGCTTGCCGCACCGCTTCGAACAGGCCGAGGCTCGGCGTCAGCCCGCCTTGCTGCAGGCACGCGCAGAGCTCCAGGCGGTCGGCGCCGCCGGCCACGGCTGCTTCGGCGCCGGTGAGCGAGTCGACGGCGACCTCGACCAGGACCCGGCCCGCGTCCGGGATCCGCGCATTGGCTGGCACTGCCACGGCCCCTATGGTGCGGCGATGCGCGCGCAATTGCTCCACCTTTCCGGTCCGCTCCGGGGACGGACCGTGACCTACGACGGCAAGGTGCGAGTCGGCAGCGCCGCGGACAACGACGCGCGGCTGCCGCACGACGCGGTCGCCGAGCACCACGCGCAGATCGAGTTCGTGCAGGACGACTGCCAGTTCTACCTGCGCCGCCGCGACGGCCAGGTGTTCGTGAACGGCGCCGAGGTCGAAGAGGTGATCCTGCAGGACGGCGATCAGCTCGAGTTCGGCAGCGGCGGGCCGATGGTGCGCTTCCGCATCTACGTGCCGATCGGTGCTGTCTGCAAGCCCGTGCGCCGCATGTTGAGCGACGCACGCGACGTGGCGCGGGTCAGCGGCAGCGCCGCCGCGACGCAGACACTGACGCGCGACCTGCTGACGCAGGCGACGCTGCGGCTGAAGATCTGGTTCCCGGTCGCGGTGGTGGCCGGCGCGTTCCTCGCCGGCTGGCTCGGTGGCTGGATCGGCGGCAAGCCCGATGCGGATCTCGAGGCGACGCGCGCCGAGCTCGAAGCGTTGAAGGCGCAGCAGCAGAAGCTCGAGCAGGCGCGCGAGGCGAACGCCGTCACGCACGCCGAGCTCGAGGCGCTGCGCCAGTTGCAGCAGAAGCAGCAGGAGGAGCTGGCGCGCCTGATGCGCCAGAACGCGACGCTGCGGCGTGTGCAGCGCGACCTGAGCCGCGGCGTCTGCCTGCTGCACGGCGTGTTCCGGCTGCGCCGCGGCGACGGTGAGTGGTTCCGCACCGACGGGCAGCCGTACGAGGTCGAGTACACCGGCTCGGGGTTCTTGGCCACCGAGCAGGGCCACGTGATCACCAACCGCCACGTGGTGGTGCCGTGGCGCGAGATGGAGTCGGTGATGCGCATGGTCGAACGTGGCGCCAAGCCGGAGTTCGTGCAGCTCACCGCGACGTTCCCCGGCAAGGCGCCGCTCGACGTGCCGCCGGCCTCGATCCAGTTGCGCGCCGACGAGCTCGACGTCGCGGTGGTGCAGCTGCCGGCGCAAGCGCTCGAGGGCGTGCCGGTGCTGGCGCTGCGCGACGGGCCGCTCGACGGCGACGACCAGCGCGCGATCGTGGTCGGCTACCCGACCGGGCTCGCGGCGATGCTGGCGCGCGCCGACGCGGCGCTGGTCGCGTCGCTGCAGGAGCGCGAGGCGTCGATGGCCGAAGTGATCCGCGAACTGGCCGCCACCGGGCAGGTGGCGCCGGTGATCACGCAGGGCACGTTCAGCAACCTGCAGGAGCAGGTCGTCACCTACGACGCACCGACCACGCACGGCGGCTCCGGCGGGCCGGTGCTCGACGGCGACGGCCAGGTGGTGGCGGTCAACTACGCGATCATGCGCGAGTTCGGCGGCAGCAACCTGGGCGTGCCGATCCGCTGGGCCAAGGAGCTGTTGCCGGCGCCGAAGTAGCGGTCGGCACGGCGAATCTGCGAATCGGGCGCTGCGTTCGCGGGTGCGATCGGCGAAACTCCGGCGGCCCATGGACGGCTCCAATCCGCAACGACAGCCCCAGAAGCCCGGCGGCGCCCTCGGCCCGCGCGGCAAGGGACTGTTCGGGCGGTTGCTCGGAGGGCTGCGTGGCACGCCGGTGGCGCGGCCTGAAGCGATCTCGATCGCGGTGGCCAGCGGCAAGGGCGGCACCGGCAAGTCGTTCCTCGCCACGTCGCTCGCGGTGCTGCTGCACCAGCTGCGCAAGACCGTGCTGGTCGACTGCGACTTCGGGCTCGCCTGTGACCACCTGCTGCTCGGCGTGAAGCCGGCGCTGACGCTGCAACAACTGCTCGCGCACCAGGCGACGCTCGACCAGGTGCTGGTCACTTCGCCGTGCGGCCCGCGGCTGCTGCCCGGCGCCAGCGGCGTGCGTCGCATGGCGACGCCGAGCGACAAGGACCTGCTGTCGTTCGCGCGCGAACTCGGCACGCTGGCCGGGCGCGAAGACGTGCTGCTGCTCGACCTCGGCGCCGGCATCGCTCCCGCGACCGTGCTCACCATGCTGGGTGCCGACTGGATCGTGCTGGTCACCCAGCCGGAGATCGCAGCACTGGTCGACGCCTACGCAGTCGTGAAGTGCATCGCGCAGCTCAACGAGCACGCCCGCTTCCTCGTGGTCGTGAACCGCGTCGGTTCACCGGGCCGCGGCGAGCTCGCGTTCCAGCGCCTGACCGAGGTCGCGCGCCAGCACGTCGGTGTGCAGCTGTACTATCTCGGCGAGGTGCCCGACGACGACGCCGTGATGCAGCAGCGGCTCGGCCAGCTGCCGCTGGTGTCGACCGATCCGGAGGCGCCGACTTCGCGCGCCGTGCAGGCGATCGTGGCGAAGCTCGTGCAGGTGTGCGGCGGCCTGCAGCCGCGCATGGTCGACGGCGACGACGGCATCGAGGCGCGCTTCCGCAAGCACCGCCTGTTCCTGTGAACGCGGTGGAGTCGGCGAGGCGGGCGCTCTTCGACGCCACTCGCTGACGCGCCTACTCGCTGACGCGATTGCGCCCCGCGGCCTTGGCACGGTAGAGCGCTTCGTCGGCGTGGCGCGTCAACTGCTCCATCAGCACACCGTGCGTCGGATGCAGCGCCAGCCCGATCGACATCGTCGGGTTGACGGTGACCTGGTCGCGCGTGATCGGTTCGTCGGCGACTGCGGCGCGCATGCGCTCGCCGATCGCGAGGGCCTGTTCGCGATCGGCGTTGGGCACGAACGCCGAGAACTCGTCGCCGCCGAAGCGGCTGACCACGCCGTGCACCGCGTGCAGGATCGTGCCGAGCCGCCGACCGACGGTCGCGATCGAGTGTGCGCCGACCAGGTGGCCGTGGCAGTCGTTCATCTTCTTCAGCCCGTCCATGTCCATCATGAAGACGGCCATCGGACGCTGCTGGCGCTGGCACATCAGCAGGGCGTCCTGGAAGCGCACCTGGAACACGCGCTGCACCGGCAGGCCGGTCAGGTCGTCGATGTTCATCAGGTGGTCGACCGCCAGGTGGAACTCCTCCTCGATCTCGTCGTGGTAGGTGAACTTCAGCACCGTCTCGCCGACCAGCAGGCGGTCGCCGTCGACCAGTGACTGCATGGCGACGCGGTTGGCGCCGACCATCGTGCCGTTGGTCGAGCCGAGGTCGACGACCTGCCAGGACTCGGCCTGTTGCCCACGTTCGAAGCGGCAGTGCATGCTCGAGATCTGCGCGTCGCCCGGCACGACCAGCTGGGCGCGGTCGGGGCGGCGGCCGAGCACGAGCCCGCTCTCGTTGAGCAGGTAGCGGCGGCCGACCTGGCTGCCACGGAGCACGACCAGGACCGGCAGCCGGTGCAAGCTGCCGGTGCCGGGCTTCTTGCTGGGCACGGAATAGACCGTGCGACTGAAGTCGGTGTCGCCGTGTTCGTTCATTCGGGCGAGGAGAGGTCTTTGGATCCTAGCGCGCAGAAGCCGGCGGTGCAGCCCGACGTTGCACGAGCTGCAGCAGCACGA
>JAEUHU010000391.1 GCA_016793305.1 Planctomycetota bacterium | reverse complement strand
CGCGGGCCAAGGTGATCGTGTGAACCCCGTCGCCGCCGAGCGACTGCCCGGTCTGCTCGGGCACGAGCTGCGCAATCCGCTCGCCTCGGCGGTGACCGGGGCGATGCTCGCCCGCGAGACGACCGACGACGACGACCCGCGCGCCGCGGTGCTCGACGGCGTGCTGCGCGACCTCGACCGCCTGACCGGGCTGCTCGACGGCTGGCTCGACCTGGCCCGCAACGGCCGGGTGGCCCGCCGCACGCTCGGCGTCGCCGACCTGGTGCGCAGCGTCGCCGCCCGAAACACCGCCCAGGTGGTGGTCTGCCCCGACGAGCTCGCCGTGCGCGGCGATCGCGCCATGCTGGAACGTGCGCTCGACAACCTCTGCGAGAACGCCCGCCACGCCGGAGCCCGCACCGTGCGGATCGGCGTCCAGGCGGTCGGAGCCGACGTCGTGCTGCACGTCGAGGACGACGGCAAGGGCGTGGCCCCGAGCGACGTCGACCGCATCTTCGCGCCCGGCTGGTCGAGCCGCGGCAGTGCCGGCCTCGGCCTCTACGGGGTCGCCACGACCGTGCAGGCGCACGGCGGGAGCGTTCGCTGCGTGCCGCTGCGCACCGGCACACGCTTCTCCGTGACCCTGCCCCTCGCCGAGGCCCACGCCGTCACCGCGCCATGAAGTGCCTGCTCGTCGACGACGAGCCGGGCATCCGCGAGGGCCTGGCCGCGCTGCTGCGCCGCAAGGGCCACGAAGTGCGCACCGCTGCCGACTGTGCGGCCGCCGCGCACTGCCTCGCCACCGACACGTTCGACGTCGTGATCACCGACTGGCACCTGCCCGACGGGCTCGCCTCGACGTTCACCGGCCGGGCGCCGTGCCCGGTGGTCGCGGTCAGCGGGCATCCCGAGGAGGTCGAGGCCCTGGCGCCGATCGTCACCGTGCTGACCAAGCCCGTGACGCCGGCCCGCCTGCAGGAAGCACTGCTGGCCGTCGTGCCGACGGCAGCACCGGTGCGTCCGGCGCCGACCGAGCTGGGCCAACTGCCGCTCGACGTGCGCACGGTGATCGAAACCGCACTCGCACGCTTGCCCGCCGACGCGGTGGCCGAACTGCGCGACGACGGCACGTTCGTGACGCTGGAGGTGTTGCTCGCCGACGCGCGCCAGCTGGCGCTCGGCCTCGCCGACGGCGACTTGCGGGTCGGACTCGCCGGCGGCCGGCGCCGCCTCGAGCTTCGCCTGTGCCGCGACGGCCGCCCCGACGTCGATCTGCCGGTGGTGTCGTTCGGCATGCCCTGGCCGGCGCACCGCGAGTTCGCGGTCGACTTCGCCGGCCGGCAGCCGGAAGGCCTGGACGTCGGCGTGTTCGCCGCGCGTCTCCGGGAAGCGACCGCGACCGGCCGGCGTGTGCACCTTCTCAACGTACCTGCCGTGATCCGGGACGGTCTCGATCATGGAAACGGCCATGACATGCCGATGAGAGCACCGGTCGGCCCGCGGCTTCGGCCCGAACTCGCCGACCTCTGGAGCCAGTCGTGAGCGAGCAACAT
>JAEUHU010000302.1 GCA_016793305.1 Planctomycetota bacterium | reverse complement strand
TCGTCCATCCAGACGGCCAGGATCTCCTGGGCCAGCTCGGCGTTGTTCGCCGTGCAGGTCGCGACGACGATGCCGGTGTAGCGCGGCAGGTCGACCAGGATGGCGCGCTTCAGGTAGCGCAGCGCCGCTTCGGCGGTGCGGTCCTCCTCGCGCGTCATGTTCCAGTCGCGCTGGATGCCGAAGAACACCGACTTGAGGCCGTTCTCCTCGCCGATGCCCGGCTCGTAGGGCTGCAGGATGCGCGCCGGACCGAGGCGCTTCACGACGCGCTCGAGCAGGTCGTTGGTGTTCAGGATGTAGGTCGCGCCGGCCGCCATCATCTCCTGGCTCGTCTGCGAGGCGGAGGTCGGGTCGACGCGCAGGCGCTCGGCACCGCTCGAGGTGAACTGGAAGCGCCCCTCGCTGACGTAGGTGTTGACGGTCGTGATCGCCAGGAACAGGCCGATCAGCAGGCCGAAGAACGTGGTGGCGAACAGCAGGTAGCGGCCACGGAAGGCGGCGGCCAGCAGGCGGCGGAACGGCAGGCCACCCATCTCGTCGCCCTGGGCGACCGGCTGCAGCCCGGCCAGGGCCTGGCGGGCGGTGCGCTGCAGTTCTTCGGCGAGGTTCTTCGTCATGCGGCTTCCTGCGAGCGACGGGAGCACCCCGGACGAGCCGATGGCGCGAGACGGCGCATGCTAGCGCCTGCCATCGGCATCGACAGCGCGGTGCCGTGGTCCTTTTCGGCTCGACGGGCCCGCGCGCCTTTGCGCAATCCTCGCCGAACGGGTCGTCGACGGGAGCCGACCCCGCCGGCTACGCTCGGCCCCCCATGCTCGCCGGAGCCCGTGCGCGTCCCCGGACCTCGCCCCTGTCCGGACGTCTCCTCAGACCCGCCCCGCTCGGGCTGTTGCTGTTGGCGGCATGCGGGGCCTCGCCCAAGGCCCAGCCGACCGCCCAGAACGGGCCGCCGTCGACCGCCTCGGTGCGCGACGGGCTCGCCGCCGACCTCGACAGCCAGGAGAGCCGCACGTCCCTGTTCGCCAACTGGGACCCGTTCATCGACCCGGAGGGCCTGCCGGTGGTCTACGAGTGGAGTGCCGGCACCTCGCCGGGCGCCACCGACGTGCTCGGCTGGACGCCGATCGGCGGGGCCACCAGTGCGTCGGCGAGCGAGCTGCAGATCCCGATCGGTTCGCCCGTCTACGTGAACGTGCGCGCCGCCGACATGGCCGCGAACCTGAGCGCCATCGCCAGCAGCGACGGCATCGTCGCCGGCCAGCGCACGCCGGCCTGGCAGGCACCGGCCGGCCGCTCCGGCGTGCCGGTCGGCCACCTGGCGTCGATCGAGCACGGCGGCATCGCCTGGACGTTCGGCAGGCCGGCCCTGTGCGGGCGCTTCGCCAACGGCGACTGGTGGGTGCAGGGCCCGGTGGAGATCGTCGCGATCTCGCCGCCGAGCACCGACGACGGACAACGAGTCCGCCACGGCAGCTGCGTCAACCCGGATCCGACGTCGCTGGTGCAGGGCTACGACAGCGGCATGTTCGGCGACGGCGAGCAGAACCGGTTCGACCGCAGCCACAACGTGGCGCTCGGGGTCGACCGCAGCAAGCCGCTGGTGCTGGCACCCGGCTCGTCGTTGGTCTCGACCATCAGCCACCCTCAGGCCGGGAACCTGCCCCAGCTCGCCCGGTGCTCGGTGCTCACGGTGCTGGCCGATCCACCGGCGGAGAACGCGTTCCGGCCGCCCTACTGCGGCGGCGACAAGACGTGCCGCTGGACCACCGACCAGCTCGACCTCTCCCGGCTCGCGCGCCTCGAGACGGTCGACGGCGCCCCGGAGCTGGCCGACCTGGTCGAGCGCCTGACGCCGGTCTGGCTCGACCACCTGCCCGGCTGGACCGGCAGCTACCTGCACCCGAGCGAGAACATGCCCGACTACGGGCGCGACCTCGCCGACCTGATCGGGCAGGCGGCGCTGACGCTGCAGCTGGACCTGCCCGACGAGCAGAAGCGGCCGCTGGCGATCGCGATGGTGCAGCTCGGCCTCGACGTCGCGGGTGTGGTGCAGAACGGCGGCCGCTTCGTCGCCGACGGTGGCAGCGGGGCGGGCCGCAAGTTCCCGCTGCTGCTGGCCGGCGCGTTGCTGCGCGACGACTCGCTGCTGCAGCTCGCCGCGACCAGGAAGCTCGCGTTCGGCGAAGACGCGCAGACCTTCCACGTCGCCGAGACGGCGCCCGGGGTCGTCAACCACGGCTTCGGTGGCTACGGCCCGGCCGATCTCGGCCTCGCCGAGTGGGGCAACCGCCACGCCGACGACCCGAGCCTCGACCAGAAGTCCTGGACCGCCGACCCGTATCGCCGCTGCTGCACCGCCAACGCCTGGGTCGGCTTCGTGCTGGC
>JAEUHU010000288.1 GCA_016793305.1 Planctomycetota bacterium | reverse complement strand
CGAGACGCTGCCGCGCGGCAAGGCGCCGAGCCCGCCCGCCGGCGAGCCGTTCGTGCAGCAGGTCACGCTGCGTCGCGAACCCGCAGCCGACGGCGGCGAACGCTTCGTCGTCGAGGCCGAGGCACCCACGGGCGCAACCGTCCGCTTCCAGCTCGAGCCAGGCGTCGACGGCGTGCCGATGGCCACCTCGACCGCGGACCCGCAGCGCTTCGTCGGTGCGATCGACCTGCCGGCCGGAACGAAGCCGCAACACCTCGTCGTCAGCGCGCGCGACGCCTTCGGCCGCAAGGCCTCGGCGGAGGTGCGCCCGTGAACACGCCCGCCCCCCACGTCCGCCGACGGTCGCACGCCGCGCTGCCCGCCGTGCTGCTGCTCGGACTCGCCGGCTGCACCGGCATCAGCGCCAGCACCACGAGCGCCCCCGAGCTGCCGGCCTTGCGCGCCGCCGGCTACCGCATCGCCGTGCTGCCGTTCGCCGTCACCGCTCCCGAGGACGGGTTCCTCGGCGAATCGCTGGCGCCGGTCGGCGAACTGCTCGCCCTCGAGGCGCGCCGCGAGCTGCCGATGCGCGATCGGCTCGGGGCACTGGTCCACGACGACGCCATCGCCTGGCTGCGGCATTCCGACTTCCAGGTGCTCGAACCGTGGCACGTGCTGACCACGCTCGACCACACCGGCCAGCTGCCGAACGGACGCCTCGACGCAGCACAGCTGCAGGCCATCGCCCGCACGGTCGGGGCCGACGGCGTGCTGCACGGCGAGGTGCGCCGCTGGAACCGCGACTACTACGTGCTGCAGTCGGTGGTCGAGGTCGCGCTGCACGTCGAACTGCTCGACGCCGCGACCGGCCGCACGCTGTTCGCGAGCGAACGCAGCGAGACGATCGGCTCGGGCCTGACTGGTGGCCCGACCGGCTACGTGTCGGCGGCGACCGAACCGATCGCCGGCCTGCGCAGTTCGACGCTGCGTTCGCTGACGCGCAGCGTGACGCGCCACGCGGTCACCGACCTGAACGGCGGCGAACTCGGCGCCGAACCGGACGCGACCTCGCCGCGCCTGGCCTTGGTGGCCCTGGCGAAGGACCACGACGGGCCGTTCCGCGTCGGCGAACGCGTCGACGTGATCGCCGTCGGTTCGCCGGACTGCCAGGTGTGCTTCGATCTCGGTGCCCTGCGCACGGTCGTGCCGATGCACCAGACCAGCCGCGACGACGGGCCGCAGGGTGCGCGCGCCACCTACCTCGGCCACTACGTCGTGCAGGCCAGCGATCGCGCCGAGGAGCTGCCCGTCACCTGCACGATCCAGCGCGGCAAGGCGCGGCGCACGGTCGCGGTGCGCTACCGCTACGAAGGCACCGTGTCGCTGGCCGGCGAACGTGCCGGCGAGGCGACGGCACGCGCGGTGCGAACGGATTGACGGCGACTCGGGCATGCCGTCGACTGCCGGGCGTCGTCCTTCGACCCCTGGCCTCGAGAGGGAGCATGCTCGCCACCGCCGCGCTGTCGTTCGCCGCCTCGCTGTTCCCACAGTCGCCCGACCAGCCGAAGCCGCCTTCGGTGACCCCGTTCGCCGCGTTCGACGTGCCGACCGGCCACGTCGCGACGAGCCTGGACGACGCGACCGCCGCGATCGTCAGCATGGCGACGGCGCATCGCATCGACGCCAGGAAGCAGACCGTCGAGGCGTTGCCGGAAGCGGGCAACGTCGCGTCGGTGGCGCTGGGTGCCAGCGGCGCCGAATACGCGCTCGGCCTGCGCGACGGCCGCATCGTCCACGTGGCCGCGAACGGGACTCGCTGCGAGGTCCGGGTCGCGGCCCGCGGCGCGGTGCTGGGCCTGACGTGGACGGCCGGCTCGCTCGCCTGGTGGACCGCAGGCAGCAAGGGCGGCGTGCTCGACCTCGCGAGCGCCCGCCAGCGCATCGAACCGCCGCTCGACGTGGGAGTGCACTTGCAGTGGCCGTCGATCGAGTTCACTGCCGACGGCCGGCACGTCTGCTGGCGCCAGCATCGGGACGACAACGGCGAATCCGAAGCCATCGTCGTGCAGAACCTCGCCACGGGCAGAAGAGTCGCCCACCTGCCGATCTACGCGACGATGCGCAGCGGTCTGCTGGTGGCAGGCAACCTGGTGGTGCACGCCGTGCGCACCGACACGACCGTCTGGCATCTCGAGGCGTTCGACACGACCACCAGGACGTCGCGGCGCCTCGACGCGAACCTGCGCGGCGGCCACTTCGTCGATCTCGTCGCCTCGGCGAACGGCCGGTTCCTGGTCGAAGGCGACTTCGAGGAGGCCGGCATCGGCCGTTACCGGCTCGACGCCGACGAGCCGAACCACCAGCTGTTCGGCGAGGCCCGCGGGTTCCTCGGCTGCGGCGCCCTGCGGCAGCGCGACGCCGTGGTCGACACGGTCCTGCTGCGGCCCGCGCCGGATGCGAACGAGTTGACGGCGCTGCGGCTCGACGACGGCAGCCCCGTGACCGTCTCGCTGCCCGGCATCGGTGCGCGACGCCCGGAGAAGGCCGGCACGCTGCTGTCGGGAAGGGTGCTCTGGACCGTGCTGTCGACCAACCGCGATCGCCGGATCGAGTTCTTCACGCTGCCGTGACCGCGCGCGCCCACGCGGTCCACTACTGCAGCAGCCGGTCGATCTCGTCGACCATCGACTGCGCCCAGACGCGATAGGCCGCTTCGCTGAGATGCAGGAAGTCGGGCATCACGTCCTTGGCCAGCGTGCCGTCCGCCGCGAGGAACTTCGGGCCGAGGTCGAGCCGCACCACGCCTTCGTCGGCCGCCAGTGCGCGCGCCGCGAACAGGCTGGCTTCGGCGTTCTTCTGCCGCTGCGCGTCGGGCTTCGGCCCGCGCGGGAACACGTCGAGCAACAGCACCTTCGTGTTCGGCAGCGCGGCGCGCAGCGCGCGCACCACAGCGACGATGCCGACGCCGATCTCGTCGGCGGTGCACTCGTCCCCGTTGCTGTTGTTGGTGCCGATCATCACGACGGCGACGCGCAGGTCCGGACTGTGTTTCGCCAATGCCTCGAGCTGCCCGTGTTCGAACCGCCACAGCACGTTCTGCGTGCGATCGCCGGAGATGCCGTAGTTCAACGTGCGCCGCTTCGCCCAGAACTCGTCCCAGCTGGCCTTGCCCTCGCTCTCCCAGCCCTGCGTGATCGAGTCGCCGACGAACACGATGCGGTGGCCGCCGGTGCGCGCTTCCGCGAGCTGCGCCTCGACCCGTTGCCGCCAGGCCTCGTCGAGCCGCTGCGTCGGCCGCACGGTGCCCGGCGGCCGATCGGGCGGCGGCGAGGGTGACTTCGCGCGTTCGTCGAGCTCGTCGAGCCGGAGCCGCACGCAGCGCACGAACGGGGCCTGGCCAGGTTCCCAGTGCCCGTACGAAGTCAGCACGAACGTGCCGTCCGCCAGCACCTCGACGCCGGGATAGCCACAGTCGGTGCCGCGCCAGTTGCGCGACAGGCGCACGCGGAGCTGGCCGGGCCGGCCCTTCTCGAGGTCCTCGAAACGTCCGACCCACGCGACCCAGTCGCCGCGCGTCGGACTGTCCTTCGCCATGTCGCGGAACGACAGCACGAGCCGCCCGTCGGGCCCGTAGGCGCCGACGTGGCGGTCGCCGCACAGGCTCGGAGGGAGTTCCACCGGTGCCGACCAGCTCGTCGCTTCGTCGTCCGAGAAGCTCACGTGCGAACCCTTCCCGCGGCGGTTCTCGCGCAACAGCATCGCCAGCCGCTTGCCGTCCGGTGAGCGCACGACGCCCGGTTCGCACAGGTGCACGTCGCTGCCCTGCCAGATCGCCGTCGGCGCAGCCCACGTTCGCCCACCGTCGGCGGAGCGCGTCTGGAACACCGTGAACGCGCCCTTCTTGCTGCCCGGCTGTTCCCAGCGCCCGTCGTCGTGGAAGAACGCGGCGTGCTCGCCGTTCGCCAGCGCGATCACGCTCGCCATCGCGACGATGCCGCCGAACTCGCCGATCGGCTCGAGCGGCGTCCAGGTGCGCCCCTCGTCCTCCGACAGCGCGCGGCGGATCGGCCGCATGCCCGAGAACACGCAGAGCCGCGCCTTGCCGG
>JAEUHU010000137.1 GCA_016793305.1 Planctomycetota bacterium | reverse complement strand
CCCGGCCAACGCCGGGAACGGCCCGCGCCCGGCCAGCGCGAGTCCGGCGGCGACGGCGAGCGTGGCGGCCACCGGCCCACCCCCTGCCTGCACCGAGGCCAACGGCAGCCCCGACAAGGCGAACAGCAGCAGCGGCAGGCGGCTCTCGCGCACCGGCTGCCACTTGGCCAGCACGAGCCAGAACAGCCAGACGGGCAACAACGACAGCAGGGCGTGCACGGCGCGCACCGCCAGCATCGTCGGCCCCGGCTCCTCGAGCCCCAGTGCGGCGAGGCCGCGGAACAGCAGGGCGAGCGCTTCCGGGTAGCACCAGCTGCGGCTGCCGTCGCGGAACTCCCACGGCTCGTGCCAGGCAGCGCCGGTCGCCAGGTGGTAGGCCGGGTCGATCGACTGGAACTGCTGGTCCGGGTGCTCGAAGCCGCCGGCCCACAGCACGGCCGGCAGGCGCAGCAGGAACGCCATCGCCAGGTAGCTGCCGAGCGGCCAGGCCGGTCCGGTGACCAGGGTGCGCCACCATCGCTCGTTCGTCACGGGAGGCATCGTGCCGAGGCCCCGTTCCCGAGGGAACGGCGCAGTCGGGCCCATCGCGCCCATCCGTGTCGGCCGTAGGATCCTCGCCCCCGAACTTCCCCGACTCCGATGCCCGACCGCGAAAACCTCCACGTCGCCGAGTTCCACGGCGACGGCATCTCCGCCGAACTGTCCGCCAGCGTGCACCAGATCGCCAAGGCCCTGCCGATCCAGGTGCACTTCCATCCGGTCGACCTGACGCTCGAGTCGCGGCGCAAGAACGCGACCGCCTGCTACGACGCGGCGATGGAGTCCTTCCGCACGCACAAGCTGGCGCTGAAGCACCCGACGGTCACCGAGAAGGAGAGCCCCAACAAGGTGCTGCGCGAGCGCGCCAACTTCTCGGTGATCCATCGGCCGGTGGCGACGCTGCCGGGCGTGAAGACGCGCCACGACGGCAAGGTCGACCTGCACATCATCCGCGTCGCGGTCGGTGGCACCTACGAGGACGCCGGGCGCCGCATCGGCGACGACGTCGCCGTGTCGATCCGCGTGATCGAACGCCGCCCCTCGCGCGAAGCGGCGCTCTACGCGTTCCGGCTGGCGCGCCGCCTGTCGAGCGGCGTCTGCAGCACCAGCAAGTACACGATCCAGCGTGCGACCGACGGCCTGTTCGAGGAGGCCGTGCAGAACGTGGCCCGCGACTTCCCCGAGGTTCCGCACCACTGCGAGCTGTTCGACTCGCTGCTCTACAAGCTGATCCTGAAGCCCGAGAACTACCGCGTGATCGTCACGCCGAACGAATACGGCGACTTCCTGTCGGACATGGCGTGCGGGATGATCGGCAGCCTCGGCCTCGGTGCGAGCGCCAACTACTCGTTCGACGAACGCGGCGACGTCGCGCTGGCGATGTTCGACCCGGCCGGCGGAACCGCACCGGACATCGCCGGCAAGGGCATCTGCAATCCGTCGGCGTCGCTGCTCGCGTTCGGCATGCTGCTGACGCACGCCGGCTTCCGCGGACTCGGCACGATGGTCGACGAGGCGGTGCGTTCGGCGATCGCCGCAGGCGAGTCGACACGCGACCTCGGCGGTTCGAAGAACACGGCCGAGTTCACTGCGGCCGTCGTGCAGCGCCTGGCCGTGCGCGGCTGAACGGGCGCGGCTGGCTGGGCGACTGGCGCCCGGAGGGGACCCGATCCGAGGCAGCAGTCCCGAGCGGGTCAGACGCGCGGCCGGAACAGCCGGTCGGTGAACCGGCTGCCCTTGTGCTTCTCGGCGACCTTGCGGGTGAGCCGCATCGCCTCGGCGACCGGGATCAGCACGGCGCCATCGGGCACCGGCAACCAGACGGCCTGGTCCTCGTTGCCGGCGACCAGCTGGTCGAACTCGTCGGTGCTGCTGGCGGCGGCGAGTTGCTCGAGCAGGCGCATGTCGACCAGCGCCGAGCCGGATGCCGCATACTGCCGCACCCGCCCCAGCAGGTCGTCGGTGCTCACCTCGAACAGGTCCGCGAGCGCGACCAGATCCTCGCCGGTCGGGAACCGGCTGCCGCTCTCCCACCGCGACACGGCCGACTCGTGACAGCCCAGCCGTTTGGCGACGTGGTCCTGGGTGAAGCCCCGCCGGGCCCGCAGCTCACGAAGGCGAGCCGCCAGGTGCATGGCGAGGGGACGCGGGGCGATTTCTTCAGGTTGTTCCGTCACGAGGGCAGCCGTCGGGGGTCACCGGCACTACGCAAGCATCTTCCCAACTGGCCATGCCTTGCGAAAGTCGCCCATGGCATGAGCGGTTCGCTTGCGGGACGGGCACGACCTGGGGCAGCACCCTGTCTACCCATGACGATCTGGAAAGTTGCCGATCCGTCAAGTAAGGAGCCACGCCCATGCCGCGGAGTCATTCCATGTGCCAGCAGACCTTGCCTCAGGAACTTCTTCCGATCGCCTTGCGCGCGGCCTCCCGCGTGCTCCGCAACCGCTTCCTTGCCGAAGAAGCCAGCGAACGAGCCCTCCACCAACTGACCCTGGCCCTGCTCCAGGGCAGCCCGCCCGAACACCCGAAAGCCTGGCTGAAGCAGGTCGCCCGCCGCACCGCCTGCACGATGCTCCATTCGGAATGGGGACGGACCAAGGCGATCGGCGCCGAGGAGATCGCCACCTGCCAGGCGCCCTACCGGCGACCGAAGACCGGCACCGACTTCGTGCGCGAGACCCTCGGCCCGAGCCTGCCGCCGCACCTCCAGGAAGTCCTGCACGCCGCGGTCAGCTGCAACGGCACCCGCGCCGCGGCGCGCCGCTGCGGCCTCGCCCCGCGCGACTTCCGGCGCCGCCTCGGCACCATCTCGAACAAGGCCCGGGCGATGCTCGCGCACCGCGATCCCATCGATCCGTTCGCCGACGATGCCGCGGTGCAGTTCGGCCTCGCCACCTGAAGCATGTTGGCAGGCCCGACCCGTTGCGCCATCGTGCTGCACGCCATGTTCGCTTTCCCGACCCAACTCGCCGCTCTCGCCACCCTGCTCGCCCTGGTACCCGCCACGCAGGACCCGTCGCCCGGCTATCGCGACACGCCGCGGCTGCCCGACGGCTGGCGCGTGCACGACGCCGACCGGCCGCGCCCGGCGGTGGTGCAGCCCGCCCCGGCGACACCCCCGGTGGCCCCGCCGAGCGACGCGGTGGTGCTGTTCGACGGCAACTCGCTCGACGCGTTCCGCAGCGGCGGCAAGCCCGCGAAGTGGGCCCTCGCCGAAGGGGCGATGGTCGTGAACGGCACCGGCGACCTCGAGACCGTGCAGCAGTTCGGCGACTGCCAGCTGCACCTCGAGTGGAGTGCCCCGACCCCGGCGACCGGCGACTCGCAGGGTCGCGGCAACAGCGGCGTGTTCTTCTTCGGCCGCTACGAGATCCAGATCCTCGACAGCTTCGAGAACCCGAGCTACGCGGACGGCCAGGCTGCGGCGCTCTACGGCCAGAAGCCGCCGCTGGTCAACGCCTGCCGGAAGCCCGGCGAGTGGCAGACCTTCGACATCGTGTTCCGCGCTCCGCGCTTCCACAGCGACGGCACGCTGCGCGAACCGGCGCGCGTCACGGTGTTGCACAACGGGGTGCTGGTGCACCTCGACGAGCCGTTGCTCGGCCAGACCGCGCACCGGGCCGTCGCCCGCTACGAGGCGCACGAAGGTACGGGACCGATCCGGCTGCAGGACCACGGCAACCCGGTCCGCTTCCGCAACGTCTGGGTGCGGCCGCTGCAGTTCGAGCGGCCCGCAGCACCCACCGCGACCGAGACGAAGTGATTCCGGCGCTCAGCGCGCGCCGGTGTACTTGCCGAGCACGGTGTGGTCGCGCTTCACGCCGCCCGCGTCGGTCGTGGTGAGGCGCGTGGTGTCGGTGCCGTCGAACACGAACAGGTCGGCGTTGGTGTTGCCGGCGACCACGCGCGTGAACAGGATCGTGCTGTCGGCCGTCCTGACCTGGTAGGTGTCTTCGCCGGTGGTGTTGCTGACCACGATCGAGT
Organism: Planctomycetota bacterium; assembly: GCA_016793305.1. Next base: position 2,405 of record JAEUHU010000137.1, on the reverse strand, counting down.
TGCCGGCCGACGCGTCCCACATCGACAGGTCGGTCTGGCTGCTCGCCGTGACCTCGTAGACGAAGTCGCCGGTGTCGAGCCCGTCGCCCGCGAACACGAGGCCGGTGCCGGTGATCGGCGTGCCCCACGTGCCGGCCGACACGTCGAACAGGGCCAACGCGGTGCCGTCGCTGCGCTGCCCGACCACGTCGCCGTTGCCGAGCACGCCGAGCGTCGTCGACACGGCGCCACCCGCGGTCCAGGTCTGCGTCGCCGGCGAGGCGACCATCGAGATCGCCAGCAGGCTCGAGGTGGTGCCGCTCGGGCGCACGAACGCCCAGCCGGTGGTCCCGTCGCTGCTGACGCCGAGCACGGTCGACAGGTCGCTGTCGTCGCGCAGCGCCGCGGTCACGTTCGTGTCGAGATCGTAGAAGTAGGCGTCGCTCTCGGTCGTATTGCCGAACGTGGTGCTCTCGAACACGACTTCGTTGCCGGCTCCGACCGCCTTCACGGTGTTCCACGCCGCAGCACCGGCCGCAGCACCGAGGTCCACGGTCGCGCCGTTCGCCGAGTTCCAGGCCCACACCGTACGGAAGCTGCCCGACTCGGCGGTGAACACCACCTTGCCGTCGCTGGAGACACCGGCGACCTGCTTGTCCGCCGCGGCGACCGACGACTGGGCTGCGGCGACCTCGACCAGGCCCGTCGACACGCGGTAGCAGAACAGGTCGGCTTCACCGCCCGTCCCGACGCGCGAGAACAGCACGCCGCCGTTCGGCATCGCGCGCAGGACCTGTTCGTCGGTGGCACCCTCACCGACCGCGAACACCTCGTCGGCGACCGTGTCGTAGGCGTAGACGTCGGACTGGCCGTTCACCGAGACCTCGTAGAACACGAGGTCGGCGGCGTCGACGACCACCGTGATGGTCGACGGCGTCGCGGTGGTCAGCACGCGCGAGACGCCGGTGGCCGGGTTGTAGACGCCGAGTTCCAGGGCCCCGCTGACCCCCGCGGTGTAGACGATCTTGCCGTCGCTGGTGCTGGCGCGATACGTCGCCGCTCCGCCGGCACTGGCGCCGATCCGGCTGCGCGTGCGCGTCAGCGGGTCGAACAACCACAGCTGTTGCGTGGCCCCCGTGCTCTGGTGGTAGGCGAGCCGCCCGCTCGGAAACGTCGCGGCGACGCTCGGCGACGCCACGGCGGCAGCGACGCGCACCGTCGCGTTGGTGCGCGAGTCGAGCAAGAACAGCCCGGACGTGTCCTCGCGCACGACCACGAAGTTGCCCTCGGTGACCCGCACCGGGAAGCTGCCGGTCGTCGTCTTGTCGCCGTCGGTGACGGTGAACGCGACCGTGTACTCGCCCATCGTGTCGAACGTATTGCGGTAGGTGTCGTTCGTGAACGTCCCGCCGCCCGAGGTCACCGCGTAGGTCAACGTCGCGCCCTCGCGATCGGTCACGTAGGTCCCGAGCGCCAGCTCGAACTGGCTGTCGCCGGTGGTCCACTGCAACGGGACCTCGGTGAGGCGCGGCGAAGCGTTGCTGACGGTGCCGCCGCCACCGCAGCCGGCGACGAGGGCTGCGACCGTGGCGAGCAAGAGTGCTTGAGTCGGACGATGGACCATGACGGACGTCTCTCCTGGTGCGGATGCGATGGGTGGATCGTGTTCGGCATCGGCAACCCCACGCGACGCGACTGAGCGGCCTGCGGTCTCGCCCGTGCCACCGGCGCCCGACGCGCGCGGGATCAGCCGCCCGGCAGTTCGAGCCGACCCATCGCCAGCCAGGCCCGCACGCGGAGCAGCTCTTCGTGATCCGGCCGGTGCACGTGCATCGGCACCCGCTGCAGCGACGGGGCGTCGGCACGGAACGGCGGCGGCGGAGCCGCTGCGAACAGGTCGGCGAGCACGCGCACCGGGGCCGCCACGAACATGCGCTCGGGCGCGCCGTACTCGTCCCAGTAGGCAGACAGCCGCTCGTTGGTCTCGGCCAGCAGCCGTCGCCAGTTCTGCAACCGGAGCCTGGCCCCGTAGCGCGAGCGGCCGCGCGTCTTCGCGTGCAGCGCCTGCGCCTTGCCGTGCCCGCGCACCACGTAGCGGCGCACCGCCTTGTGGTGGAGCAGGTCCTCGCCGTCCCAGTAGCCGACCGCCATCGCCCCGGCCCGCAGCAGCAACAGCACGCTGCGCTCGCCGCGGCCCGTTCCCGCCGCGAGCCGGTCGGCGTAGTCGCCCAGCCCTTCCCCAGGCTGCGCCTGCACGGCCAGCAGCGGCACCCGCAGCCGTGCCCCGGGTTCGCCGACGAACACGAGCCCGCGCCGATCGGCCCTCGCCTGCGGCCAGCGCTGCAGGAACGCGTCCACCTGTTCCCCGAGGTCGGCGAGGGGGAAGCGCACCGCGCGTCCTGGTGGCTCTGGTTCGCTCATGACGA
>JAEUHU010000120.1 GCA_016793305.1 Planctomycetota bacterium | reverse complement strand
GATCGGCGAAGACCACCTGCGCGACAAGGCCGCGGTGCTGTGCGCGCGGGTCGGCAAGGGCCGCGTGGTGCTGTTCGGCATCGACGCGGTCTATCGCGGGCAGCCGCTCGGCACGGCGAAGCTGGTGTTCGGGGCGATCCTGACGGCGTCGGCGGGTGCGGTGCGGTGAACGTGCTGCTCGCGCCGCGGTGCTGGAATCAGCGTACTGTCTTCTTCCGGAAGACTCCGTGCAGTTCGGTCGATCGACCACCGGTCGCCCAATGCACCACCTCGGCAACGATCAGGTCGTGAAGGTGGGCGAGTTCGTCGGGGCGGTCCAAGTGGAAGTTGTCTCCGTAGGTCGCGTCGATGAGTCGCCACAGGAACGCATTGCGCCGATAGATGTGGACTGGGACGAAGTATCGATCCAGCAGGTCGTCGAGCTCTTCGCTGCGAATGCCCTCGAAGCAGCCGGTGGAGTAGTCGGTATCCGCAATCGAAGTGTCGGCTTGTCCAGTATGGGCGTTGCGGCGGAGGTGTGGAGGCAGTCGGGAGAAGGCCGTGTTGGCCGCTTGCAGGGCCTCGGGCCAGAGTCGATTGCCGTTGCGACCGACTTGTTCGCCGATCGACCAGAACTCTCCCTCCTCGGACAACCGAGCGTTGCATTGGGCGAGCACGGTCTCCAACTCGGCGACGTGGTGCAGTGCCGAGACGCAGAGGATCACGTCGTAAGTGAGGTCGCCTGGCAAGCCCTGGTTGATGTCGCCCACTAGACAGTCGACCGTATGGGTCGGCGCCACCTCGGCCATGCGGTCTGCAGCGCGCTGGACCAGATCGCGCGAGGCGTCGAGCAAGGTCATCTGAATCGGGTGCGTGCTGTGCCGGAGGATCTGCTCCTCGATGCGCGCGGCACCGGCGCACAAGGACAGCACACGCAGCGGTCGTGCGACGTTAAGGGAGTCGGCGCGCGACAGGAAGTCGGGGGGCGTCGTCGTCAGCAGTGCGCCAAGGCAACGGGAGGCGTAGTTGAATGTCTGTTCGCCCGGGGTTGGTGGCAGCTGGGCCAGGGTAGCGCGCGCGTGGTCCGACAAGGCGGAAGCGAACATCCCACACAGGTCGGCCGAGGGGGTCTCCGAGTCGCGCAAGCGGCCTTTGCCGGAGGTTGCCTGCTCGGTGCCGTACATCGAATGTGTGTAGGCAGTGCTGAAGTGCTGCAGCTCGTTGCGCATCCTGGTTGAGTAGCTGCTCATAGCGTGGCTGCGTCCCAGGTCATGCTGGGCAGCAACCTGCAGTCTCATGATTTGGATGGGAGCGTCGTTGTCGGCTGCGGCTTGGATGGTAAATCCTGCCGCCCCCCCTGCGCGCGGGGAGAGGGTCATATCAAATTGAATCGGAACTGCCGAAGTGTCTAGCGAGATCGAGGCAAGAGTGAAGTCGCCCGCGAGTATATGAAGTTTGCACTCCTTGCGTGCCCCTGGAGCGAAGGCTACCACTCGTATCACATGTTCCTTGCTGAGGTATACGGGAGGAATGGCGAGCGCCTCCCCAGGAGAGAGGGGGGCCCCCTTGGCGGGATCAGCTAGGTCTAGTGCGAAGCCGTCCCTGCCAGGATCGTCCCGACTCGGGTTGACCCGAGCCTGCTCATGGAGGGTCCCGAACAATCGGCGGGTTAGTCGGCGTAGAATGCTCACTGAGGATGCTCCTTGCGTGTGTGCATTGGACCGACCTACCAGAGATTGCCGCTTGCAGTATTGGATGGGCTTGCGTTGACGAGATTGCTGGCGTTGAACTGCGACCGGTTACCGCACAGGACTAGTCCAATGCAGCCGACTCCAATCCACACTCCGGTCCCGTTGTTGTGGCAGTCGTTGCCGACCAGATTCACTTGCTGGCTTCCGTTGCTTATGGACACTCCGGTGTTGCAGCCCTTGATGATGTTCGACGAGATGGTTCTTTCGACTCGGCCGGATCCCTGGGAGGCGATTCCGGACTCTGCTTGATTGTAAACAATGTTGCCAGTCACGACGGCGTCGACGCAGTGAAGTTCGATGCCAGATGTTCCAGCTCCCCCTCCTGAGAGGATCGTGTTGTTGGAGATGATCCATGAATACGCTGTGTCGTTGACGGTTTGACCGATTGCGACCTGGCCACCGGACCACCAAGGGCCTGGCTGGTGAGCCATGTGGGTGTTCTCCACGGTGTTGTTGCAGAAGCGCCCATCGTCGCCATAGGCCAGCATGGCACTCCCCCATAGGGTCCGGAAGTCGCAGTGACTCACGGACAGGTTCTTGGCGACCGATCCCTGCCATACTCCCCATATGCTTGAGCGAGTTTCGTCCGTGATGCTCACGGTTCCCTTGAATCGACAATCGGATATGGATGTGGTGTCGCCAGAGTCCGCCACACCCATGTGGTCGAAGTTGGTGAAGTGAATGCGCTGGAGGCGCGTGTTAACTGGGGTGTTGGTCAGGCTGTTGCCGACTTCGATCTGCGCCACGTCTGCCAAGGCTCCCTCGGCCAGTTGCCCATCGAGCGTGAAGTCGGATATGGTTACGCTCTTCTGTCCAGCAGGTATCCTGAAAAGCGGATGAGGGTTGGCCAATGACCGCATGACAAATGTGCTGTCCGGGCCGTCGCCACGAATATGGATTCCTGACGAGACATTGATGGTGGAGCCGATAAGAAACATGGATCCACCGGGCAGATAAACGACGCCGCCGTTGGGAAGCGCTGCAATAGCAGCGTTGATGATGGGGGCGGCGTCCTTCGCACCCGTTGGGTCAGCGCCCAAATCCACCACGTTCGTCCACGTAGCGCCACTGATTGTAATGGGCTGAGGTGCTCGAAAGTAGGTGGGTGCTAAAGTCAAGAGTCCGATAGCAATAACAACGCTCGCGTGTGTGGTGCGCATTCCGTAAACGCTAGTCCATCGCAGGTAGTGTCGGCAAGTGCTGAGTTTCGGTGGGTACGCTTGGCCAGCACAACGTGAGGCTCCTGCTTGAGTAGGGGTTGTAGTCGTTGCACCACGGAGCCGAGGTGCTCTTATCTTGCACGGGTTCGCACTCCGCCCATCGACCCCGCCGCGACGCAACTGCATGATCAAGATCCGCCTTCTCCCCGTCCTCTTCGCCCTCGCCGCGACCTTGCCCGCCCAGAAGCCCACGTTCGAGTGGCAGAAGCGCACCGCCATGATCGACTACGGCTCGGTGCCGGTCGGCAAGCACTCACTGGCCGAACTGCCGGTCGGGAACGCGTGGCGGCTCGGTGGGAACCAGCAGACCGTGCTGTACCTGTCGATGCCGGCGATCGTCGGCGAGACCGTCGTGGCACCGGGTGCCTACGAAGTGCAGTTGCAGCGCACCGCCGAGGCCACGTGCGCCCTGGTGTCGGGCGACGGCCTGCGCATCGAAGGGCCGCTCGGCAAGGCGGCGAAGCCGGGCAAGAAGCTGATCATCGACTGGCAGAAGGACGGTGCCGCCAAGGCCGCGAGCCAGCCGACGAAGCTCGTCGTGCAGTTCGGCGAGAACGAGTGGTCGGGGGCGATGGTGTTCCCGGGCAGCAAGACCGTGCCGGCGGGTGGCTGGAAGCTGACCGTGTTCCAGCTGCCGGTGGCCCTGCTGGAGGCGCGTGGTGACAAGCCGGTGCCGGTGGCCGTGCTGCAGAAGGACGAGGAGCACGCGTTCAACCTCGTGCTCGGCAAGGACGACGTGAAGCTCGTGCCGTGGAGCAAGGCCAGCACGGCCGATCGCCACGGGGCACCCGCCAAGCCTGGGGCCGCGGAGGAGGGCATCGCCGGCACCGTCGAAGCGCTGCCGCTCGACAAGCCTGCCAAGCGCGAACAGCTCGAGAGCCTGCGCGCGAGCCTCGCCAAGGGCGAGCTCGTCGTCGAGCTGGCGTTCGGCGAAGAGGCCGTGCGCGTCAAGGTGCCGGAGCCGAAGGTCGCCAAGGACGGCAAGGGCAAGTGACGCCGCCTTCGTGCGCATGGGCGCATGGCGTGCGTTCGGCGTAGCTTGTGCTGCATGTTGCCCACGCTCGCCACGGCGATGATGGCGCTGCACGACGACCTCGTGCAGTCGCTGTTCGTGCACCAGGTGGCCCTGCTCGACCGCGACTTCGCGCGCGCGGCGGCAACGCTGCAGCAGTTCCGGGCCCAGCTGCTGGCGCACGTCGACGACGAAGAACGCCACGTGCTGCCGCCCTACGAACGGCTCGGCGGCGACGCGACCGACGCCCCGACGCGGCTGTTCCGCGGCGAGCATCGCAACCTGCACGCGTTCGTCGACGAGTTCGTCCGTCGCGTCGACGCGCTGCGCGAACGGTCCGACGACGCCGCGCTGCTCGAACTGTTCGACCGCCAGGCGACGTTCAAGAACCTGCTGCTCCACCACGACCTGCGCGAGCGCAACATGCTCTACCCGGTCCTCGCCGCCCGGCTCGCGCCGGACGAGCAGGCGGCGATCCTCGCGGCGCGGACGTGGTCGGGCGGGTAGCCGGCGGGTAGACCAGCGGCCATGGATCGCTGGCTCCGTCGTGTCGTCGCTCCGCTGTTCGTGTCGCTGGCCGCGTTCGCGCGTGCGCAGGAGCTGCCGCCGCTGCAGGACGTGCCGGCCGGGGCCGGCCCGGCGATGGTGGTGCAGCGGCCGGCTGCGCACGACGACGCGGCCTGGGCACCGCTGCTGGTGCTGTGGACGCGCGACGGGGATCTCGCGGCGGCGCGGGCTGCGGTGGCGGCGGTCGGGGAAGACGCGGCGCGGGCCGGCTTCGTCGTCGTGGCGCCGGGGGTGTCGCCGACGACCGCCGCGGGCCAGCGCCTGGCCCCGTGGTTCGCCGAGCTGCGCCGCACCTTCCGCATCGCCGGAGGTGGCCTGCACACCGCGACCCTGGGCGACGTCGTCGGCACGGCTGCGCTGGTGCTCGCGCATCGCCATCAGTTCCAGAGCGTCACCGTGCCGACCGCGGCGAACGACGCCGAGCTCACCGCCCTGCGCCGGCTGCCGTCGCGACGGATCGCCGTGCTCGCCGCGGCCGATGCATCGGCGCGGCAGCGCCACTTCGCGGCCCTGCGCAGCGCGTGCGAACTCACCGGGCCGGCCGCCGCGGTCGCGCGCACGCTCGACGACTTCCACGACGCGGCGGCGAACGGCGACGAAGCGCGCTACTTCGCCGTGCTGCCCGACGACGCCGTGTTCCTCGGCACCGACGCGAGCGAACGATGGACCGGGGCCGAGTTCCGCGCCTTCGCGCTGCCCTACTTCCAGCGCGCGGAGGCGTGGACCTACGTGCCGGTGCAGCGCCACGTCGTGCTGGCCCAAGACGGCGAGCACGCCACCTTCGACGAGCTGCTCGACAACGACGGCTACGGCCTCTGCCGTGGCAGTGGCGCCATGGTGCGCCGGGACGGGCGCTGGGTGCTGCAGCTCTACGACCTGTCGATCCCGATGCCGAACGACCTCGCGGCGGCGTTCGCGCAGCGCATCCGCGCGTTCACCGACGGGCTCGCGATGCCGGCGACGACGGTGATCCTGGTGCGGCACGCCGAGAAGGCGGACGACGGCCAGGATCCCGAACTCAGCGAGGCGGGGCGACAGCGGGCCGCGGCGCTGGCGAAGGCGCTGCGCTTCCTGCCGATCGACGCGGTCTGGCACAGCGAGTACCGGCGCACCGCCGCGACCGTTCTGCCGCTGTGCGAGGCCCGCGGGCTGCAGCCGACCGTGGCGAAGGCGGCGGACGCCGCCGGGCTCGTGCGCACCCTGCAGCGTCTGCCGGCCGGGCGCACGGTGCTGGTGTGCGGCCACTCCAACACCGTGCCGGCCTTGGTGCAGGCGCTCGGTGGCGACCGGGTCGAGATCCCGGACGACCGGTTCGACACGCTGGTCGTGCTGACGCGCAGCGGGGGGGAGGTGCGCACCCTGGTGCTCGGCTACGGGCCGTGAACCTGGCGCGGGCAGGCGTAAAGATTTCTTGACGGGTGTATGGGCCGGAGTGCGGAGCGCCCCTAGGCTCGGCGGGGACGAGTCCATGCCCCACCCACACTTCCAGACCCAGGCGGAGACCCCGCATACGCTCGGCCGCGACCTGATCGCCGGCGTCGTCGTCTTCCTCGTCGCCCTGCCGCTGTGCCTCGGCATCGCCCAGGCATCCGGGGCGACCGCGATCTCCGGCCTCATCTCCGGGGTTGTCGGCGGCCTCGTGGTGGCGGCCCTCAGCCGCTCGCCGGTCAGCGTTTCCGGCCCGGCGGCCGGCCTCGCGGCGATCGTCGCCGTGCAGATCAAGGACCTCGGCTTCGACGCGTTCCTGCTCGCCGTGATGATCGCCGGTGCGCTGCAGATGGTGCTCGGCTTCGTACGCGGCGGCCAGATCGCCAACTTCGTCCCGAACAACGTGCTGAAGGGCCTGCTGGCGGCGATCGGCATCCTGCTGATCCTGAAGCAGTTCCCGCACCTGATCGGGCACGACTCCGACTACGAAGGCGACGAAGCGTTCGTGCAGAAGGACGGCGACAACACCTTCACGGCGCTGTGGACGGCGTTGCAGCGGCTGCTGCCCGGCGCCGCGCTCATCGGCTTCGCGTCGTTGGCGGTGCTGGTCGCGTGGGACAAGTCGCGGCTGAAGAAGTCGGTGGTGCCGGGACCGTTGGTCGCCGTGCTGCTCGGGGTCGTGATCAACGAGATCCTCGTCGCCACCGGGTCGGGGCTGGCGATCGTATCCGACCCATCCGACAAGGCCCTCGTCAACAAGCACCTCGTCAACCTGCCGGTGCTCGGCGAGAACGGCCTCGGCCTCGGTGGCCTGGTGCAGTTCCCGGCGTTCGGGCGCCTGTTCGAGCCGGGCGTGTGGATCGCCGGCGTGACGCTCGCGATCGTCGCGTCGCTCGAGACCCTGCTGAACCTCGAGGCCACCGAGAAGCTCGATCCGCTGCGCCGTCCCTCGCATCCCAACCGCGAGCTGCTCGCACAGGGTGCGGGCAACGTGGTCGCCGGCCTGTTCGGCGGCCTGCCGATGACGTCGGTGATCGTGCGCAGCTCGGTGAACGTCAACGCCGGCGGCCGCACCCGCTGGTCGGCGATCACGCACGGCGCGCTGCTGCTGGTCGCCGTGCTGTTCTTCGCCGCGCTGCTGAACCGCATCCCGAACGCGGCCTTGGCCGCCGTGCTGATCGTCACCGGGTTCAAGCTCGCACATCCGTCGCTGTTCGTGCAGAAGTGGCAGGCCGGCTGGCTGCAGTTCACGCCGTTCCTGGCGACGGTCGTGGCGATCGTGTTCACCGACCTGCTGATCGGCGTGCTGGTCGGGTTGTTCGTCAGCCTGTCGTTCGTGTTCGGCCGCAACCTGCGCGGCGGCTTCCGCGTGATCCGCGAGTCGCACGTCGGCGGCGTCGTGCACCGCATCGAGTTCAGCCACCAGGCGAGCTTCCTGAACCGCGCGCGGCTGCTGTCGCTGCTGGCGCGCTTCCAGGAAGGCGACCACGTGGCGCTCGACGCGCGGCAGTCGGAGTACGTCGACTCCGACCTGCTGTCGCTGGTGCGCGAGTTCGCCGAGGAGGCGGCACCGGCCCGCGGCATCGTCGTCAGCCTGCTCGGCTTCCAGGACCGGTACGAGCTCGACGACGTCGTGCAGTACGTCGACTACACGAGCCGCGAAGTGCAGGCGACGCTGAAGCCACAGCAGGTGCTGCAGATCCTGCGCGAGGGCAACGAGCGCTTCGTGACCGGCAACCGCCTGAACCGCGACCTCGCCCGCCAGGTCGACGCGACCAAGACCAGCCAGCACCCGATGGCGATCGTCGTCAGCTGCATCGACTCGCGGGCCCCGGCGGAGCTGCTGTTCGACGTCGGCATCGGCGACATCTTCAGCTGTCGTCTGGCCGGCAACGTCGCGCGGCGGAAGGCTCTCGGCAGCATCGAGTTCGCCTGCAAGGTCGCCGGCAGCCGCCTCGTCGTCGTGCTCGGCCACACCAGCTGCGGTGCGGTGAAGGCGACCTGCGAGTTCGTCGGCAAGGGCGTCGACCCGGCCAGCACCGGCCTCACCAACCTGCCGGCGATCACCTCGGTGATCAGCGAGTCGGTGCACGAGGAGATGCAGCGGCAGAAGGAGCCCGACTACAAGGATCCGGCGTTCGTCGACCGCGTCACCGCGACGCACGTCGGCCACACGCTCGAGTGGCTGGTCGCCAACAGCCCGACGTTGGCCACGATGCTCAAGGAGGGCGAGATCGGCCTCGTCGGCGCGATGTACGACATCACCACCGGGCGGGTCGAGTTCCTGCCGAAGTTCGCGTACGGCGTCGCGGCGGCCGAGGTGCAGAAGCCGGTGGGTTCTCCGCCAGTCGCCTGACGGAACGCGCGGCCACGCGGCCGCTCACGAGCTGCAGGAGAGCGCCGAGCAGCCCGGCTTCGACCGTGCCCATTCCGGGCGCTTCTGCGCGAACTCGGCGAACTCCGGCTGCTCGTCGAACGGCCGCTGCAGCGCCTGGAACAGCCGCTCGAGCACCGTGGTGTCGCCGCCGGTGGCCGCGTCGATCGCGGTCTGCGCGAGCCAGTTGCGCAGCACGTAGCGCGGGTTGGTGCGCGCCATCGCGGCGGCGACCTCGGCCATCGGCCGCGGTTGCTGGTGCACGCGCGTCCACCAGTCGGCGAGCCACTGCCGGCCGGTCGCGAGGTGCTCCTCCGACACCGGCCCGTAGAACGCCACCCGCAGCGCCTCGGGAAACGTCGCCGGCAGCGTCGGTGCGAGCAGCAGCGGACCGAGGGCCCGGAAGAACAGGGTCAGGTCGGTCGGCTGCACGGTCATCCAGTCGAACAGCCGTTGCAGCAGGTCGCCGTCGCCGCGTTCGCCGTCGAAGCAGAGCCCGAGCTTGTCGCCGAACCGGCGGGTGGCCGCCTCGGCGTAGACCTGCTGGTAGTGCGCGAGCGTGTCCTCGACGATCCGTTCGTCGTCCTCGAGCAACGGCAGCAGCGCTTCGCCGAGCCGCGCCACGTTCCACAGGCCGATGCCCGGCTGGTTGCCGAACGCGTAGCGCCTCTGGCCGGCGTCGGTGGTGTTCGGGGTCCAGCCGAAGTCGAGGTCGTCGATCCAGCCGTACGGGCCGTAGTCGATGGTGAGGCCGAGCACCGACAGGTTGTCGGTGTTGAGCACGCCGTGCACGAAGCCGACCGCCTGCCAGTGCGCGACGAGCCGCGCGGTGCGCGCGGCGATCTCGCGCAGCATCGCCGCGTAGCCGTCGCGGCCGGGCGCGCCGAGGTCCGGGAAGTGGGTGCGCAGCACGAAGTCGGCCAGCGTGCGCAGCAGCGGCACGTCGCCGCGCGAACTCGGCAGCTCGAACGAACCGAAGCGCAGGAAGCTCGGTGCGACCCGGCAGACGATCGCGCCGGGCTCGGGCCGGGCGTTGCCGTCGTAGAACATGTCGCGCACCACGTCGTCGCCGGTCGCGACCAGCGACAGCGCGCGCGTGGTCGGCACCGAGAGCGCGTGCATCGCTTCGCTGCACAGGTACTCGCGCAGCGACGAACGCAGCACGGCGCGCCCGTCGCCGCGGCGCGAGTAGGCGGTGCGGCCGGCTCCCTTCAGCTGCAGTTCCTGGACCGAGCCGTCCGCGGCGAGCAGTTCGCCGAGCACGATCGCGCGGCCGTCGCCGAGCTGGCCGGCCCAGTGCCCGAACTGGTGGCCGCCGTAGTTGGCGGCGTACGGGTCCATGCCCGGCCACAGCGCATTGCCGGCCAGCACCTGCGTGGTGGCCTCGTCCTGCATGCGGGCTTCGTCGAGCCCGAGGGCCGTGGCGAGCGGGCGCGACCACGCCAGCAGGCGCGGGGCCGGCACCGGCGTCGGTTGCACGCGCGACCAGAGGGCCGAGACCACCGGACGGCTGTCGCGGTCGGTGCGATCGTCGCCCGGCAGGGCGTCGAGGAAGCGGCGGGTGAACCGGAGCGGGGCTGGCACGCGCCCTTCATACCATGCGGCGAAGGGAGCCAGCGGCGTTCGCTCGCCGTCCTCGGCGGGCCCGCTACAGTGCCCGCCCGTGTCGCTCGTCCACAGCTTCCCGCCGCTCGTGCCGACGCACGCGCGCGTCCTGATCGTCGGCAGCATGCCGGGCCGCGCCTCGCTCGCGGCCGGCCGCTACTACGCGCACCCGCGCAACTCGTTCTGGCCGATCCTCGGGGCGCTGCTCGGCTTCGCCGCCGACGCGCCCTACGAACGACGCCTTGAGGCGCTGGCCGGTGCTGGCATCGCGCTGTGGGACGTGCTGGCGAGCTGCGAGCGCGAGGGCAGTCTCGACGGGGCGATCGCAGCGATCGGGCGGACGGCGAACGACTTCGCCGCCCTGTTCGCGAGCCAGCCCGGACTCGGCACCGTGCTGTGCAACGGCGGCAAAGCCCACGACCTGTTCGTGCGGCAGGTGGTGCCGACGTTGCCGCGGCGGCCGGACGTGGTGCGGCTGCCGTCGACGAGCCCGGCGCATGCTTCGCGCTCGCAGGCCGCGAAGCAGGCGGCCTGGGGCGCTGCCCTGCTGCCGCGGCTCGACGGGAGGTGCTCGTGACGGCCCGGACCGCGGTCGTGGTCGCCGTGCTCGCCGCTGCCCTCTCGGCGCTGCGCGCGCAGGAACCGTTGCTGACGCACGGCCCGTTGCGCGGCCATGCCGACGCGAGCTCGCTGCACGTGTTCGCGCGCGCGGCGGCGCCTGGACCGTTCGTGCTGCAGCTGGTGCCGGTCGACGCCGACACGCCGACCCCGGCCCCGGTGACGGCACGCGCCGAACTCGAACACGACCTGACGCTGCACTTCGCCTGCACGGGGCTGCCGCCGGCGACCGCCTACACACTGCAGCTGCGCGCGGGGGACGTCGTCGTGCCGGTCGGCGACGCGGTGTGGACGACCGGGCTGCCGGACGACGCGAGCCAGACGACCTTGGTGTTCGGTTCGTGTGCGCACGACGTCGCGTTCCGCGAACAGCCGATCTGGAACCGCATCCTGGCGCGGGCGCCGCAGGGGCTCGTGCTGCTCGGCGACACGCCGTACATCGACCAGCCGGGCGAAACGGCGCGGCGGCAGCGCCACCGCGAGTTCCTGGCCTTCCCGCCGATCGCCGCAGCGCTGCGGTCGATCCCGACCTGGACCGTCTGGGTCGACCACGACTACGCGACCAACGACGCGTTCGGCGCGGTGCCGGCGGCCGCGGCGGCGCGCGCGGTGTTCGTCGACTACCACGCGCACGCGAGCTACGGCGACGGCACACACGGGGTCTTCACGCGCTTTCGCAGCGGCCCGGTCGAGGTGTTCGTGCTCGACGCGCGCAGCTTCGCCGACCAGGGCGAGTCGCCGCTGGCACCCGGCGAACGCACGCTGTTCGGCAGCACGCAGCTGCGCTGGCTGCAGGAGGGCCTGCAGCGCTCGCAAGCACCGTGGAAGGTGCTGGCGGTCGGCATGGTGTGGAACGACGGCGTGCGCGCCGGCAAGCAGGACCACGTCGCACACTGGCGTGGCGAACGCGACGCGCTGTTCGCCTGGCTCGGCAAGCAGCGCATCGGCGGCGTCGTGCTGCTCGGTGGCGATGTGCACCGCAGCCGCGTCGTGCTGCATCCGACCAGTGCCGCGGTCGGCTACGACCTGCCGGAGCTGGTGACTTCCCCGCTGGCGCAGAACGTGCTCGAGGCGAACGCGGTGCCCACCGTGGGCCTGCGCTTCGACGCCGGCGAGGCGCACAGCTGCCTCGTGCTGACCGCGACCGGCGGCGGCGACGACGCCAGCCTGCAGGCTGCGTTCGTGGCTGGCGACGGCCGCGAGTTCCATCGCGAGACGTTCCGGCGCGAGCAGCTGCAGAGCCCCGACGCCGCCGCCGGCTACCGACGCCTGGTGGCCAAGCTGGCCGCGCGCTTCGGCGACACGTTCGTGCTGCCGGAGTCGGCCTACGACGACGTCGACTTCGGCATCGGCGACAGCGAGGTGTTGCGCGCCGACTGGCTCGCCGCGGTCGCATCGGTGGAGCCGGTGCTGGCGGCGTGGCGTGCGCTCGCCGCCGAGCCCCGCTGCCGGTTCCGCCCGGCGCGCGCCGGCGAGCCGGGCGAGCTCGTGGGCGAACTGCAGGCCGGGCTCGCGACGCTGCAGGTGCTCGGGGTCGCCAAGGCGCTGCAGGCGATGGCCGCCGCGGACCAGGCGACCCTGGTCGACCAGGCGCGCGTTCTGCTGGCGATGGCGCGGCACCTGCACCAGGACCCGTCGGGCCTGGCGTGGAGCCTGGCGGCTCGCGGCGAACGTGCGGTCGCGGCCCTGCAGCGGCGGGCCGGCAAGGCGCTGGGGGCTCCGGCCGGCGAACGGCTGCGCGACGTCGTGCGCGAACATCTCGCGGCCCGCGCGTCGCTCGCCGACGGCACAGCGGCCCTGCGGGTCGAGACCGCGGCTGCGTTCGACGAGACCCTGCGGCGCGCGGTGCTCGGTGGCGACCGGCCGGCCGCGGTCGCCCGGCAGCGTGGGCCCATGCTGCGTGCGGGTGTGAGCGAAGCGGCGGTCGCCCTGTTCGCGACGGTCGACGGGATCGACGCAGCACCGACTCCGGCGATGCGCGAGGCACTGCGCGCCTGGCAACGGCAGCGCCGGGAGGCGTTCGTGGCGGCGCGCAACCTGCTCGGGGCGCTCGCCCGCCCGGACGCGGCGACGAGCACGGCAGCGGTCTCCGACGACGCCGTGGCGAAGGCGCTGGTCGCGCAGTGGAGCCTGCAGGTGTGCCCCGACCTGCTGCGCTTCTGCGAGGATCAGTCCGACGTGCTGGCGTCGTTGCGCGACGTCGCGCGCTGATCGGGCGAGGCCTTCGCCAAGGCCTCTTGCAGCGTCGCGTAGAACGCCGGCCGGTCGATCGGCTTCGTGGCGACGTGTGTGCAACCGGCTTCCCTGGCGCGCGCCAGGTCCTCGGCCATCACGTTCGCGGTCAGCGCCACGATCGGCATGCCGGCACCCGACGCGCGGATCGCCAGGGTGGCGCTGACGCCGTCCATCACCGGCATCTGCATGTCCATCAGCACGGCGTCGAACGGCGGGCTCGCCTGCTGCACGGCGGCGAGGGCCTCGGCGCCATTGCCGACCACGGTCAGCGTGACCCCGGTCGGTTCGAGGATGCGGCGCAGCAGGCGCACGTTGTCGGCGCCGTCCTCGGCGAGCAACACGCGGCCGTGCAGGCGCGGCGGGGCGAGCCGCTGGCGCGTTGCCGTCGACGGTCGTTCCGTCGTGGTCGCCGGCACGATCGGCCCGGTGGCGATCGTCAGCGAGAACGTGCTGCCCTGGCCGGGCCGGCTGGCCACCGTCAGGTCGCCGTCGAGCATGCGCGCGAGGCGCCGGCTGATGTGGAGTCCGAGCCCGGTGCCGCCGTGGTGGCGGGTCGTGCTGCTGTCCGCCTGCACGAACGAGCCGAACAGGCGCTGCAGCGTGTCGTCGTCGATGCCGATGCCGGTGTCGATCACGTCGATGCGCATCGTCTCGGCGGCGAAGTCGGCGATCAGGTCGAGCACCACGCTGCCGCGCGCGGTGAACTTGATCGCGTTGCCGACCAGGTTGATCAGGATCTGTCGGAGCCGCGTCGGGTCGCTGGAGATCGACTGCGGCAACGGTCCCGCAACGCGCAGTTCGAGGGCCAGGCTCTTCTGCTGCGCGCGCGGCAGCATCAGCCGTACGACCTCGGCGGCGAGTTCCTCGGCGCGGCAGGGCACCCGTTCGGTCGCCATGCGGCCCGCCTCGATCTTCGACAGGTCGAGGATGTCGTTGACGATCGTCATCAGGTGCTCGCCGTTGTGCTGGATCACCTCGACGGCCTCCTGCCGCATGGCCGGTGGCAGCTCCGGATCGTTCAGCTCCTCGGCGTAGCCGAGGATCGCGGTCAACGGCGTGCGGATCTCGTGGCTCATGTTGGCGAGGAACGTCGCCTTCGCCGCCGCCGCCGCATCGGCCGCTTCCTTGGCCTGCTGCAGCTCGCGCCGCTGGACCACCTCGTCGGTCATGTCGCGCAGGATGCCGACGAACAACCGTTCGTCGCCGACGCGGGCCTCGCTGACCGCGAGCCCGACCGGGAACAGGCTGCCGTCCTCGCGCACGGCCTGCACCTCGCGCGGGAACCCCAGGATGTTGGCGATGCCGGTCGCGAGGTAGCGACGGATGTGGCCATCGTGGGTGGCGCGGTGTTCTGGTGGCAGGATGCGCGTCAGGTTGGTGCCGATCGCGTCCGCAGCGCGTACCCCGAACATCTCCTCGGCGCCGCCGTTCCACTGCCGGATCGTGCCGTGCACGTCGATGGTGAGGATCGCGTCCGAGGCGCCCTCGACGACCGCGCGTTGCATCGCCGCCATGCGGTCGTGGGCGTCGACCAGTTCGGCGAGGCTGTCGGCGATCGACTGCAGCTCCAGGTTCGGCATGCGCTCCGGCCGAGCCTGCAGGTCACCGTCGCGGCGGCGAGCCATCGTGCGGCGCAGCCGGCGGATCGGCCGCAGCAGGTGGCGCTGCGCCAGCAGCACGAACAGCAGGATCGACACGGCGATCGCCCCGGCGGCCCCGCCGAGCATCAGCAGGCGACTGGTCTCGGCGCGCTTCAGCAGCGGCGCCGCATCCAGGCGCAGCAGCACGGCCCCGCTGGTACCGAGCATGCCGGGCAGATCCTGGTTGGCGAACGTCACCGGCAGCACGGTCTCGTAGACCGGTGGCGTCGTCTGCAGCCGCGCGAACGGCTGCCAGCGGCCGGAACGGAAGGCCGCCTGCAGCGCCGGGTCGCTCGCCGTCGGCGCGGCACCGCCGACGAGGTGGCGCTTGGTGGCGCCGAGGGCGCGCGGCGGGTCCCCGGCTAGGCACAGTGCCTCGAGCACTTCGCGTTGGCCGCCGATCGCGTAGACGGTCCGTTCGATCTCCGCGGGCGTGGTGGCGTGGTCGGCCTGATCGACGACCAAGGCGGCCAGCAGCCGTGCATTCGCGCTGAACTCCTCGTGCAGGATCGCGTCGATGTAGAGCCCGGCGACCAGATAGACGACGCCGCCGATCGCGAGGCCGGCGGCGAGCATCACGGCGGCGAAGCTGCGGCGGAATCCGATGCCACGCGTCACGGTCACCTCGGGGCCGCGGCTTGCAGCAGCGGCGAGCGGCGATCGGCCGCGAGCACGAAGTCGGGCACCTGGGCGGGGGACCCCGTGGTCCGGAGGATGCGCGCGGCGAGGGCCCGCAGGCGCTGTGGCTGTTGCAGCCACGCCGCCTGCTGGTCGGCGTGGTAGATCTCGAGGTCGGCCAGCGCCGCCACGAACTCGGCCTCGCTCATGCCGGTGGTGCGTGTCATCGTGCGCAACGCGGCGGCCCGGGCCGTCGTGCAGTAGCGGTCGGTCGCGGCCATGGCGCTGTGGAAGCGGCCGAGCAGCCTCGGGTCGGCATCGAGCAGGCGGCGGTCGATGCAGACGATGTCGATCACTTCGCCGGGCAGTTCGCGGGTCGAGAACACCACCGCGGCGCCCGTCACGGCGCGCATCGCCGTCGCATGGGGTGGATAGCTGATCGCTGCGTCGATGCGCCCTGCGGCGAACGCCTCGACCATCAGGTCCTGGCTCATCGTCACCGGCGTGACCTCGGCCTCGTCGAGGCCACGTCGTTCGCACAGCCGCTTCAGCAGGAAGCCACCCAGGGTGCCCGCCTGGTAGGCGATGCGGGCGCCGCGCAGGTCGTCGACCGCCTTGCCGCGCGCCACGACCACGTCACCGCCCCGGCTGCAGTCGAGGATCCAGACGACCTCGGGAGCGAGGTCGCGGCCGTGCAGTTCGAGCACCTCGACCAGTGTCGACGGGAGGACGTCGATCTGGCCGCTGGCGAAGCCGCGCTTCAGGTCGTGCAGCGACGCGTACTCGACGAGCTGCGCGTCGATGCCATGTTCGGCGAACAGGCCTGCCTCCACCGCCACTGCGAGTTGCGCGTAGCCGGGCCACGGGTTCATGCCGATGCGGAGACGCGTCATCGGCTCGCCGTGGCAGGCGCCGAGCACCATCGCAGCGGCGGCCGCCGCCAGGGAACAGGAGCCTCTCCACGGCATCGGCGAGTTCTTCGGCCGGTTCCTGGGGAACTCTGGAACGGAAAACCCCAGGCCCGGTCCGGCCCGGGCGCCGTGGCATCGCGATCTCCGCGAGGCGGACCCGTGGACCCTGTGCGCTGCGGCACGCGTCGCTACCATGCCGCGGCCCCTGACCCAAGCATCGCACCCTTGCCAATGACCCCTTCGCTCCTCCGCGCCATCCTGGCCGCGGCCTCGTTCGGCTCGAGCCTGCTCGCCCAGTCCTTCACCTACACCGACTTCAGCAGCACCGCCCAGCTCAACCTGCTCGGCAACGCGGCGCAGAGCGGCACTGCGCTGCGCCTGACCGCCAACGCCAGCAACCAGACCGGTTGGGCGTGGCGCCAGGGTGCCATGCCGGTGCTGTCGGGCTTCGACACGACCTTCACGTTCCGCATCACGCCGCCGACCAGCGGCACGAAGGCCGAAGGCATGGCCCTGGTGATCCACGACGATCCGAACGGGGCCAGCGCCACCGGCGGCACCGTCTGGGGCATGGGCTACGGCATCGGCGCGAACGGCTCGACCGGCATCCGCAACTCGATCGCCATCGAGTTCGACACCTACATGGACACGTCGCCGATCGCCGACACCAGCGCCAACGAGCTGACGATCCACACCCGCGGCGCGCTCGGCAACCACGAGTACGAGCAGTACTCGATCGCCCGCACCACCCCGGCGCAGAACCTCGCCAACGGCCAGGTGCACTCGCTGCGCGTGCGCTACGT
>JAEUHU010000099.1 GCA_016793305.1 Planctomycetota bacterium | reverse complement strand
TTGGCCCTCGCCCGCATCGCCGTCGCGCGCATGCCGACCGACGGTGCCGCGCACTCGCTCGCCGGATGGGCGCAGTTCCAGCTCGGCGCGTACGAAGAGGCCGTCGCCAGCTTCCAGAAGGCCGTGGAACTCGAGAACCAGCCCAACTGGCACAGCGACCTGCTGACGGCTCGCTACTACGCCGGCCTGGCCGGCAAGGAGGAGTTGGCTCGCGCGTTGGCCATCACGGTCGTCCCCGAGCACCAGCTCAGCTACGCCCAGGCGTTGGCCGACTGCCCCGACCCGGCACGCCGGGATCCACGCACCGCGATCACCACGGTCACGGATCCGGCCCTGAACGGGCTGTACCCAACCGCGGGATCCCTGATCGAGGTGATCGCCAGGGTCCGACTGGAGGAATGGCAAGCCGCGCACGAAGCCCTGCAGCGCTTCGTCCCCCGAGGCGACATCCTGGTCGTCACGCCGCAGGCCGTTCCCTTCCTCCGGGCGCTGATCCACCAGAAGCTCGGCCACGCCGAAGCAGCCCGGGAATGCCACGCGCGAGGTCTCGAGGACTGGACGCAACTGGTCGGTGACGACCCGCAGGCGTGGCAGGACTCCGACGTGCAACGCTGGCGCGCTGCCGCCGAAGCAGCGATGGGCCGATGACGACGACACCCCCGAGGCTCCCCATGGCGACCCATTTCCGTTCCCCCCTCGTCTCGCTCCTCATGCTGTTCGCCACAGCACTCCCCGTGGCGGCCCAGAAGCCACCACCCAAGGAGAACCCGGTGCCGATCGTCAAGGCCGCCGGAACCGACGTGGCGAAGCTGCTGCAACTCGCCAAGGACTGGACCGAGAGGAAGCACACGGATGGCGCCAAGGCGGCCTGGAAGCGCGTGCTGGAGCTCGACGCCGCCAATGCCGAGGCCCGCGCCGGACTCGGTCACCAGCTGTACGACGGCAAGTGGTTCGAGAGCCACACGGCGTTGTTCGACTACAAGCGCGCCGAGGACGTGCAGAAGGCCAAGCTCGGCCTGGCCCGGGTCGCCGACGGCTGGGTGCCCACCGCCGATGCGCCGTTCGTGCGCCTGGGTTGGGCCAAGGACGACCAGGGCGCCTGGCGCCACCCGTTGGCCCTGCAGCGCGCGAAGGAAGACCAGGAGATGTCGGCCAAGGGCTGCGAGCGGCAGGACCTGGTGTGGATCGACCCCAAGGAGTTCGAGCAGTGGCGGCAAGGGCTCTGGAAGTGTGGCGACGCCTGGCTCGACAACGCCGCCGCCGACGCGTACCACGCGGATGCGAGCCGTCCGTGGTTCGTCCAGAGCGAGCACTTCGTCATCGCCGCGACCGTCGACCGCAAGCGCGTCGAGTGGTGCAAGTGGTACGCGGACAAGACCTGGCCCGATCTGGTGCGCCTGTTCGGCGTCACCCCGGGTACCAGACCCGCCGTGATCGACATGCTCGACGACAAGAAGCCGGGCCTGGTCGTGTTGCGGGATCTGACGCAATACAACAAGCTCGCCGCAGGCGCCGAGTCCGAGGGCTTCTCGTCGCTGCACTACGCGTTCTTCGCCGACGCCCGGTTCGACGACTCGGTGAAGCCACCGGCCTTCGACGGTTTCGGCGCAGCCTACTGGGACGACACCACCAAGGAGTCGAGTGCCTTCGGTCAGCACGCGATCCGACACGCGGCCGCGCAGTCGTTCGTCGAGGCGATCGACCCGTCGTGGAAGGCCCTCGGCGACGTGGCGATGGGCACCCAGGCGAAGACGATGGCCCCCTTCTGGGCCGAGAAGAAGATCCCGCGCTGGCTGCGCTACGGTGCTTCGTCGTACGTCGAGCGCTGGTTCCTGGATCCGGACGTCGGTGAGGGCGGTGACCCCGAATGGGCCCGCAAGTGGGCGCGCGCGGCCCTGAAGAAGGACGGCGGGTTGCGCGACATCGCCAAGGTGTTCGAGTTCAAGTTGACGATCGCCGACGTGCCGGGCTCCTCACGGCTCATCCACGAGGCGGGGCTGCTCACCGCGTTCGTGCTCGACGGCGGCGACAAGAACGTGCAGCGGGCGCACGAGGCCTTGAAGCAGGCGCTGGTGTCGGGGGTCCCGACCGCGGCCGCCGTGGCGGACTTGCAGAAGGCCCTGCTGGCGGCGAAGGCCTCGATCACCGCGTTCGCGGCACGGTGAGACGCGGTGCCGGCGCCGGTACGTTCACCCCGAGCCCAGCGCCACCACCGCCGCCTCGGCGCGCTGTCCGACCGCGGACCAACCGTCGCGGGTGTCCGGCACCTCGCCGAAGTGCAACGGCGGGCCGATGCGCACCCGGATCGGCCGGAAGCGCGGCAGCCGCGCCTGCCGCGGCCACGCGGCGAACGTGCCGTCGAGGCGGCACGGCACGACCGGCACGTCGGTGCCGGCCACCAGCATGCCGAGCCCGGGCTTGAACGGCCCCATCGCGCCCGTCGCGCTGCGGGTGCCCTCGGGGAACAGCACGAGCCCGCAGGCGTCCTCGCGCAGGCGGGTGCGCAGGTCGGCGAGGGCGTGGCGCACCGGGGAATGGCGGCGCATCGGCAGCGCGTTCAGCAGCAGCGACGACAGCAGCGAACGCGTCGGCGTCTCGAAGAACACGTCGCCCGCGGCCAGCAGGTAGGTGACGCGCCGCAGCCGCCACGGCAACACGGTCGCCAGCGCCAGCGCGTCGAGGTGGCTCGCATGGTTGGCGACCATGACGAACGGAGCCGCGCGCGGCAGGTGTTCGCGGCCGGTCACGACCAGCCGATGGCCGAGGCGCAGGTAGCCGGCGAGCAGCTTGCCGACCACGCCCTGCGCGATCGCCTCGATCAGCCCCGGCTCGCGGCGCGTGCTGCCGAACCGTTCGCCGAGCGTCATGCCGTGGTCGCGCGCCGGCCGCAGCCGCCAGGGTTCCATTCAGCCTCCGCTCAGGATGCGTGGTGCCGAGCCGAGGCCGATGCCGTGGCCGAACCCGATCAGGTGGAACGCAGCCGGTGCGACCAGCACGAGGCTGTCGAAGCGATCGAGCAGGCCGCCGTGCCCAGGGATCGTCGCCGCGAAGTCCTTGATGCCGACGTCGCGCTTGATCGCCGACAGCACCAGGTCGCCGAGCTGTCCGGCCACGCCGACCAAGAGGCCGAGCAGCAGCAGGTGCGTGCCGCTGCCGACGGGGCGGCCGGCCAGCACGAACGGACCGACCAGGGCCACGAACGTGGTGGTCAGCACGAGCGCCCCGATCGCCCCGCCCCAGGTCTTGTTCGGGCTCGTCTGCGGCAGCAGCTTGCGGCGGCCGAACAGGCGGCCCGACACGTAGGCGAACACGTCGTTGAGCTCGACGGCGATCAGCACCAGCAGGATCAGCGGCCGGAACGAGGCGTCGTTCGCGAAGTAGGCGAGGTGGCCGAAGCCGGCCCCGAAGAACGCGAACGCGAACACGCCGAGCGCCGTGCGCTGGATGTAGCCACGCGGCTCGTCGGCGACCACGGCGAGGCCGGCGATGGCCACGACGCCGAGCGGCAGCATCGCCGTGAACAGGTCGTACCAGTGGTCGACCGCCGCGAACGTCGTCCCGAGGATGCCGAGCACGACCAGCGCGCTGGTGAAGTGCTCGCGGAACAGGCCGGTCGCCCGGGCGAACTCGCGGTAGCAGGCGAGGCTCAGCACCAGCACGGCCGCGAACACGAAGGCAGCCCCGAGCAACACCGGCCCGATCATCAGCGGCGCCAGCACCCACCACGACAGCAGGCGCTTGTGCAACTCGCTGCGCGTCTTCGGCGCGAGCCGGCCGGCGGCCGCGAGCAGCGCGACCAGGGCCGACGCGACCACCAGCACGCCCAGCACGGCGCCGACCAGCCACGCCGTCGCCGGCTGGTCGAACGCGTGCCTGAAGCCGAACAGCCGCTGCCAGGTCGCCTCGCTCATCGAATGCCTCCGCGCAGCTGCCGCGCGACGTTGCGCAGCCGGCGCACGACCGTCCAGGCCGAACCGACCACGATCACGACGAGGGCGAGGCCGGGCAGGCCGAGTCCGGCCAGGACCGGTCGCCACAGCGCGGGTGCGAGCGCCATGTAGAGGGCGACGAGCGTCACCACGAACATGCGCTGCTGCTTGGCCATCGGCCCGCCGAAGTCGCTGCCAGCGCCGAGCGCCCTGCCGAGCGTGCGCACGTAGGCGGTCGCCATCGCCAGCAGCGCCGCGGCACAGCCGAGCCACGGGCAGCCGCCGGCGAGGCCGAGGCCGATCAGCACGGCGCTGTCCGAGACCCGGTCGGGCAGGTCGTTGTACAGCTCGCCGAGCGGCGACACGCGGCCCGATCCGATCGCGACCATGCCGTCGAACAGGTTGCACAGCAGCCGGACCTGGACGCCGAGTGCTGCGAAGGCCCACAGCCAGCGTTCGCCGGCAGGCCAGGGCCCGGTCGCCGCCAGGGCGATCCCCGCCGCGAGTCCGGCCCCCATGCCGAACAGCGAGATCGCGTCGGGCGAGACCCGCCGCGCGACGAGCCACGCCGCGAACCGCTGCGCCAGCGCGGTGTCGCGGCTCTTGATCGGGCGCCGGTCCCCCACGACGGCGCCGTTCATGCCGTGGCCCGCTTCTCCGCGACCAGCAGCCAGCTGCCGGACACCAGCGGCTCCATCGCCGCGAGCGACAGGCCGGCGGCGCCCAGCATGCGGCGCAGCTCCGGCTTGCGCCGTTCGCGGCCGCCGAGCAGCACCATCATCTCGAGGTCGAGCATCGCCGCGAGGTCGGCGCGGTTGTCGGGCGCCAGGATCGTCTCGATGACCAGCAGCCGCCCACCCGCCGGCAGCGCCTCGGCACAGCGCTGCAGCAGCACGGCGGCGCGTTCGTCGTCCCAGTTGTGCAGCACGTGCTTCAGCAGCAGCACGTCGGCGCCGCTTGGAATCGTGGCGAAGAAGTCCCCGCCGTGGGTGCGCACGCGCTCGCCGAGCTCGGCGCGGAGCCGCGGCAGGGCCCGTTCGGCGACGTGCGGCAGGTCGAACAGCGTCCCGCGCAGCTGCCCGTTGTGGCGCAGCACCTCGAGCAGCAGCGTGCCATGGCCACCGCCGACGTCGAGCACTTCGCGCGCCGAGGCGAAGTCGAACGTGCGGCACAGCGCCGCCGCCTCGTGCCGCGTGAACGCGTCGATCGCCGCGTCGTAGCGGGCCGCGGCCGCGTCGTTCGCGGCGACGTGCGGGTAGAGCCCGTGGCCGAACGTGCGCACGAACGCGACTTCGCCGCCGCGGGCCGCATCGCGCAGCCGCGCCCACGGATCCCACTGCTCGGGCGCGCCGACGAAGGTCGCCAGCGGCCCGAGCTGGTCCCTTCGCAGCACCTGGCCACGTTCGGTCAGCGCGTAGACGCCCGGCTCGGGGCTCGTGAAGAAGCCGAGTCCTGCGACCATGCGCAGCACGGTCGCCAGCACGTCCTCGCGGCAACCGAGCTGCGCCGCCAGCGACGGCACCGTGCGCGGCCCGTTCGCCAGCACGTCGGCGAGCCCCAGCGCAGCGGCCGTCGAGATCGCCTGCACACGCGCCTTGCCGCCGAGGATGTCGAGCAGGTGCTCGGCCGGCGTGCTCGGTTCGAACTTCACCGCGGAGCGCCCGCCAGCAGCAGCTCCAGCGCTTCCTGCCACTGCGGGTGCTTGCGCACCGGCCCGAGGCCGCGTTCGACGTCGCGCGCGATCGACGGCAACGCGTGTCGCCGCTCGAGGCTCGTCAGCTGTTCGACCTCGACCCGCTTGGGGCAGATCGGCACGTCCCAGCTCCAGAACTCGACTTCGTCGAGCAGCTGCTTGCCCCGTTCCGGCCCGAGCTCCTGGACGATGCGCATCACCTGCTCGGCGATGATCTCGTGCCCCTGCTGCAGGCGCATGTCGAGGTAGGCGAGCGTCTCCTCGTAGTTCATCTTCTTGCCGGTGGCGATGTGCGCGTCGATCAGGATCGACGGGAACGCCGGCGCACCGCGGAACACCGGCGTCGGCCGCTCGGGCGCCATGCGCGCCCAGCCGGCCAGCATCGTCTCCATGCGCCGCATCAGGTCGATGAAGCGACCGCCGTACTTCGACACCGCGTCCTGGCCGGCGGCGTCGAGGCGGCAGAGGTCCTGCTGGTAGTACTGGCAGGTGAAGGACCAGTAGGCGAAGTTGTTCCAGAAGATCTTGTAGGTCATCGCCGACGGGTGGCCGTAGATCGGTGCGGCCGTGCGATAGACCTGCAGCGAGCCGTTCAGGATCGCGCGGAACTGCGCGTTCAGCATCATCGCCTTCTGCTTCAGGTCGCCGCCGGCGAGGTCGGTGCGCATCGCCTCGATGGTGAAGCAGTTGGCGAACGCGATCAGGTCGGTGCCGGGGCTGAACAGCGGATCGGTGAACGCGTTCGCCTCGCCGACCATCGCCCAGCGGTCCTCGGACCAGCCGCGGCCGTTGGTGTAGGCGTAGTTGCGCAGGCACAGGAAGTCCTCGACCGGGTACTTGTCCAGGGCAGCGGCGAGGTGCGGCTCGTGCTTCCGGATGAAGGCCTGCGTCGCCTCGAGGCCCGCGATGTGGCTCTTGTCGTGCGTGTCCTCGTGGATGACGAGCCCGATGCTGGTCATGCCGGTCGACAACGGGATCACCCAGACCCAGTAGCCGTCGCCCATGAAGTGGTTCGTCGACAGCCAGCGGTGCGACGCGACCGGACGGCGGTGCCACTCTTCTTCGCTCGCGGGCACCATCTCGGTGATGTCGAAGCGGCCCTTGATCCGGTACCAACCGGAGCTCGCGACGTGGTGCGCACCGCGCGTCAGCTTCATGTTCTTGCGCATCACGCCCTGCCGGCCGGTCGCGTCGACGAGCCAGCGCGGGTGCAGCTCCACGACCTCGCCGTCGCGCTCGTAGCGCACGGTGTGCGGCGTGTCGCCGCTGCCCGGCTCGATCGCCGTGACCTTGGCGCCCTCGATCAGCGTGACGCCGTCCTGCCCGACCATCTCGCGCAGGTCGGTCTCGAGGCGCCCCCGGTCGACCTGGTAGGTCTTCAGCGGCGGCTCGGCGATCGGCCCGATCTCGGTGCGCAGGTGCAGCGGCAGGTCGCCGCCGCCAGGATAGAAGCGGATGCCCCACTTCAGCAGCTGGCGCTCGCGCATGTAGTCCCACAGGCCGAGCCGATCGAAGTAGTGCGCGCCCAGTTCGACCGTCGACTCGCCGACCTTGAAGCAGGCGTCGGGCAGCGGCCGGCGTTGCTTCTCGAGCACGGTCACCTTCGCTTCCGGCAGCTCGCGGCGCAGCTGGCGCGCGAGCGTCAGCCCGGCCAGGCCGCCACCGCAGATGACGACGTCGAACGAAGTGGCGGA
>JAEUHU010000062.1 GCA_016793305.1 Planctomycetota bacterium | reverse complement strand
CTGCAGCGGGCTGCTGACCAAGGTGCCGATGGCGGCGCTGGCAGCGCTGCTCGTGCACGTCGGCGTGAAGCTCGTCAAGATCAAGGAGATCAAGAAGGTCGCCGAGTTCGGCGACCTGCTCGTCTACCTGGTGACGATCGGTGGCGTGGTGTTCTGGAACCTGCTGTGGGGCATCGGTCTCGGCTTCGGCCTCGCGATCGTGCTGCTGCTGAAGCGCGTCGGCACGGTCGACATCGTCAGCACGCCGCAGGAGGACGGGCACGTCGACGTGCGGGTGCGTGGCAATCTGAGCTTCCTGGCGGTCCCAGCACTGGTGGCACGCCTGCGCGAGCTGCCGCCGAAGCGGACCGTCGTGATGCACTTCGAAGTCGACAGCATCGACCACGCGGCGATCGAGGCGATCCGCAACTGGCGGCTCGGCTACGAGAAGGCGGGCGGCAAGGTAGTGAAGGCCGCTCTCGACGCCCTGTGGCGCGAACTGGTGGGCAAGCCCGCCGCTTGACGCGGCCAATCCCATGGACAAGGCCGCGCACGTGAAGCAGTGGGTCGACGCATGCCGCCCGCTGCTGCCGATCCAGAACCCGCTGTGGGCGTTCGTCCACAACAACATCCTGCTGCACCTCGAGCAGAAGCCGTTCCTGGAGGCGGTGCGCGAAGCAGCGGCGCTCTACCGCGCCCGCCCGTTCGAGGGCGAGGCGTTCTACCTGCGGCAGCTGGAGTCGGGCCGCATCGGCCGCCGCACGCTCGGCGAGGTGCTGTTGCGCGACTGGCCACGCGACGTCCCCCGTCCCACGGACGCCGACGCGGCCGTGCGCACGTTCCTCTCGCAGCAGACGGTCGGCGACGACGTGCCGCCGGTCGAGCTGGTGCCCGGTCCGTCGGCCGAACACCTGGTGCGCTACTCGACGCGCGATCGCCCGCTGCAGGACTGGCTCGTGCCGCTGATCGCGAGCTACCTGGACCAGGGGCTGGCACCGTGGCCGAATCCGTTCGCGAAGGAAGGGCTCTGGGCCTGTTTCGTCGCCACCGTGCAGCAGACGCCGAGCCTCGGCATGCCGTGGGCGAGAGAACTGAAGGCGCGGCTGCAGCGCCACCAGGGCGCCGACGTCGCCGCGGTCGTGTTCGCCGAGGCGACCGCCCACGGTCCCGTCGAGCGCGCGCAGGAGTACTGCCTGCAGACGCTCTACGTGCTGAAGGGCTGGTCGGGCATGGTCAACCGCATCGAGCAGGAACCCGCGGTCGCCCCCGGCGAGGCTCCAGCGCTGCAGCTCTTGGAGTGGCTCGCGGTGATGCTGGTGTCCATCCACGCGCTCGACGACCACCTGCGCAAGGACCACCCGCCGCACCAGACGCCGACCTGGTCGCACCACACGCACGGGCTCGGTCGGCTGCACCGCTGGCAGCAGGCCTACGAACGCTCGTTCGCCGGTGGCCTGCTGGCGACGCTCGAGCGCGACCTGCAGAAGCCGATGCCAGAGGTCGGCAGGATGGCGCAGCTGCTGGTCTGCATGGACGACCGCGAGGAGTCGTTCCGCCGCCAGCTCGAGCGACCGGGACTCGGCCTGCAGACGTTCGGCACCGTCGGCTTCTTCGGCATCGACATGCGCTTCCAAGCGCTCGGCGCCGGCCGCCCGACGCGCCAGTGCCCACCGGTCGTCGAGCCGTCGCGCACGATCCGCGAACTGCCGGTCGACGACGCGGGCCGCGAGTGGGCGCGCTCCCGCACCGCCGGCCAGTGGAGTGCCTCGCTGGCGATGATGCTGTACTTCCAGTCGCGCTCACTGCTGCGCGGCCTGCTGGTGTCGTTCGCCGCCGGCCTGCTCGCGTTCCTGCCGCTGGTGTTCAAGCTGCTGCTGCCGAGTCGCGTGCACCGCTTCCGCCGTCGCCTGCAGCGCGCCGTCCTGCCGCGGCCGAAGACGCGCATCGACATCGACGGCGAGGGCGGCTACTCGCCGGACGAACAGGTCGGCCTGGTGTGGTCGATCCTGCGGCCGTGCGGGCTCGACCGCGACTTCGCACCGCTGGTCGCCGTCACGAGCCACGGCTCCACGACCGCGAACAACCCGCTGCGCCAGGCCTACGGCTGCGGCGCCTGCTCGGGCAACCCGGGCCACCCGAACTCGCGCACGTTCGCGATGCTGGCCAACCGCGCCAGCGTGCGCGCCGGCCTGCGCCAGCGCGGCATCGACATCCCGAACGGGACCTTGTTCGTGCCGTACCACCACGACACGACGACCGACGAGATCGAACTGCTCGACGAGGCGCTGGTGCCCCCGGAGCGGCTCGCCGAGGCCAAAGCACTCGCCGAGGTGATGCAGGACTGCGCCAAGAAGAGTGCGGTCGAGCGCTGCCGCCGCCTGCTGCCCGGCCGCGACGTCTCCGAGGCGCGTGCGTTCGAACACGTGCAGGATCGCGGCCACGACCTGGCGCAACCGCGACCGGAGTACGGCCACAACCGCGTCGCCGCCTGCATCGTCGGCCGCCGCCGCTGCACCATCCGGAGCTTCCTCGACCGCCGCAGCTTCCTGGTCAGCTACGACCCGACCGACGATCCGGACGGCACCGCGTTGCGCGACGCGGTGCTCGGCACCGTCCCGGTCGCGGTCAACATCGCGATGGACTACTACTTCTCGCGCTGCGACAACGACGGCTTCGGCACCGGTTCGAAGCTGCCGCTGAACGTCGCCTCGCTGCTCGGCGTGATCACCGGCAGCAAGAGCGACCTGCGCATCGGCCTCGCCCGCCAGCAGGTCGAACTGCACGAACCGATGCGCGTGCTGGTGCTGATGGAGGCGCCGCGCGATCGCATCGAGAAGCTGGTGTTCGGCCACCCACGCCTGAAGCGCATGGTCGAAGGCCAGTGGATGCACCTCGGCCGCATCGACCCGGACACCGACGCGCTCGAGCTGTTCGTCGACGGCGGTTTCCGCCCGTGGCGCGAGGCATGGCCGGAGTTCGGCCCGCTCGCGGACGATGCCACCGCCGCGGTGTTCGATCCCACCCACGACCACGTGCTCGGAGGGATCGCGTGACCCTCGACCGCCTGCTGCTGCCGCTGCTCGCCGTCGTGCTGTCGGGTCCGGCCCTGCTCGGCCTCGTGCTGCTGCTCGGTCGCCACCGCGCCACCGTCTGGCAGCCGCGCGTCGCCGTGCTGCACAGCCTGCTGATGGTCGTCGCCACGGCCCTCGTCGCCATCGCCTGGGCCAGCCACGCCACCGGGCAGTTCGAGGACAAGCTGCCGCCGGTGCTGCAGCTGGGGCACTACCAGTGGGTGCCGATGTTCCTCGTCGACGGCCACACCATGCTCTACATGGTGCTGGTCGCCCTCGTCTACCCGGTGGTCGTGCGCTTCTCGCTGCCGTCGTTCCACCGCGAACAGGGCTCCGGACGCTACTGGTTCCTGGTCACGCTGCTCGGCGCCTCGCTGTGGCTGCTGTGCGTCGCCGGCAACCTCGACACGCTCTTCGTCGCCTGGGAACTGGTGGGCGTGAGCTCGGTGATGCTGATCGGCTTCTTCCGCACGCACGTTCGCGCGGCCCAGAACAGCCTGCGCGCCCTCGTCTACTACCGCATCGGCGACTTCCTGATCCTGCTCGCCGCGGTGCTGATCCACCACACGTTCCCCGACCAGCGCTTCGCGGCCTTCGACCAGGACGTGCACTCGCCCTATGCGCTGCCGGTGGCGATGGCGCTGCTCGGCGGCAGCCTCGCGAAGTCGGCGCAGCTGCCGATGTCGCCGTGGCTGCACCGCGCGATGGAAGGCCCGGCCGCCTCGAGCGCGATCTTCTACGGCGCCCTGTCGGTGCACCTCGGCCCGTTCCTGCTGCTGCGCACGCAGGAGCTGTGGTGGCCGTCGTGGACCGCCTGCGGGACGATGCTCGTCGTCGGCCTGCTGACCGCGGTCTGGGCGACCCTGGTCGGTCGCACGCGGCCCGACGCCAAGACGGCGCTCGCCTACTCGACGATGGCGCAGATCGGCATCATGTACGTCGAACTCGCGGTCGGCCTGCACACGCTCGCGGCGACCCACCTGTTCGCACACGCCGGCCTGCGCACGTGGCAGTTCCTGCGCTCCTCGTCGCTGATCCAGGACTTCCAGGACAACCCGGTGTTCGCCGGCAGCGTGACGCTGCAGCGACGGTTGTTCTTCGAGCACGTGCTGCCCGCGGCCACGCAACGGCGGCTCTACCTGGCGGCGGTGCGGCTGTTCTGGATCGACGCACTGCAATGGCACCTGGTGGCACGGCCGTTCCTCGGCCTGTTCCGGTGCATCGCGCGCGCCGAGGACGCCATCCTCGGGCGCCACGATCGCGGAGGTGCGTCGTGACGCGCTCCCACGACCCGTCGTCGCCGGTCGCGATCGCCTTGAGCGCCGCCGGTGCCGG
>JAEUHU010000027.1 GCA_016793305.1 Planctomycetota bacterium | reverse complement strand
CCGATGCTCTACGTCAACATGGTCGGCGGCGACGTCGAGCTGCAGTTCGACGGCGGCTCGCTGGCGGTGAAGCCGACCGGCGTCGCGGTCCAGCCGATCGCGTTCCGCGAAGCGCTGGTGGTGGTCGACACCGAAGCCCCGTGGACACAGACGCCGGCGCCGGTCGAGGTCGAACGCATGCAGCACGCGGCGATCGTGCAGGGCATCCGCGACTACGTGCGCAAGTTCGGCTTCGCGAAGGTCGTGCTCGGGCTGTCGGGTGGCATCGACTCGGCGCTGGTCGCGACGCTGGCGGTCGACGCGCTCGGCGCCGAGAACGTCGCCGGCATCGCGATGCCGTCGGTGCACAGCAGCGACCACAGCCTCGCCGATGCGCAGGCGCTGGCGCAGAACCTCGGCATCGCCTTCCACGTGCTGCCGATCGCCCCACTGCAGGACACGTTCGCGCAGGTGCTCGAGCCGGTGTTCCGCGGCACCGAGCCTGGGCTCGCCGAGGAGAACCTGCAGGCGCGCATGCGCGGCACGCTGCTGATGGCGTTCGCCAACAAGCACGGCCATCTGGTGCTGACCACCGGCAACAAGAGCGAGTGCGCGGTCGGGTACTGCACGATCTACGGCGACACCAACGGGGCGCTGGCGCCGATCGCCGACCTGTGGAAGACCGAGGTCTGGGCGCTGTCGCGCTGGCTGAACCGCGACCGCGTGCGCATCCCGGTGAACTCGATCGAGAAGCCGCCGTCCGCCGAGCTGCGGCCCGGCCAGTTCGACACCGACAGCCTGCCGCCGTACCCGGAGCTCGATCCGGTGCTGCGGTGTCTGGTCGAGGAGGAACTGTCGGTCGAGGCGACCGCCGAACGCACCGGCATGGCCCGCGAGCGCGTGGCGCAGCTGCTGGCGAAGGTGCACGGGGCCGAGTGGAAGCGCTACCAGTACCCGCCGACGCTGCGGGTCAGCGAACGGTGCTGGAGCGGGCGCCGCATGCCGGTGATGCACCGCTATCGCGAGCGCTGAGACGCACGGAGCCGGCCTTGCCATCGGTGCTGTGGCAATGCGGTGCTTCGCCGTTCCGGTGTCGGGTGCACGCGCGACCGTCCGGCTGCCGAAAAGCCGTTGGCGTGGGAAACGGAGACAGCTTGCAACCGTCGCTGCTGGAGCGGATCGACCTGGCGTTGGCCCAGCGCATGGTCGCCGTTTCGGCGACCGGCGACGACGACCCGATCGCCCGGGCCCAGCGCGTGCTCGACGGCGTGCGGAGGCCCGCTGGCAGCGACGCGGCGTTCGCGGCGGCGCTGCTGCGGCTGCGCGGCTTCGTGGTGTTCGACGAGGACGCCGAAGCCGTGCTCGCCGGCGACCAGGGACGCCTGTCTCCGGTGTCGCAGGAGTACCGCCTGCTGGGTGGCCTGCAGAAGGCCCTGGCGATGGTGCGGCAGCGCGGCGCCGAGGGCCGGCCGCCCGACGGCTGGTTCCTGGTCGACCTGTTCCGCGCGATGACGCACGAACTGCCGCGCTTCCGCAACAACGACCTGCGGCGCGGCCCGCCGTGGGACTCGCTGATGTACGTGCACTACCCGGCCCCGGAGCTGCTGTCGGGCCTGCTCGACACGTTCGACGAAGGCCGTTGCTACCGCGACCTGCCGATCGTCTGGAACGGCCTGCACCCGGTGCGCCAGGGTTTCCGGCTGCTGTGGCGGTTCGCGCGCATCGCCCCGTTCCCCGACTTCAACACCGTCGTCGCGTGGCTCGGCATGAACGCGTGGCTGCAGAGCAAGGGTTTCCCGATGCTGGCGCCCGACCGCCAGGACCAGCAGTTCCTGGCCCGGCTGCTGTCGGGGCCGCCGCCGAGCAAGGTGCTGCAGTTCGAAGGGCGGCTGCTCGACGCGTTCGGCGAAGTCGCCTGAACGGGCTCAGGCCGGCCGGATGCCGCGCACGATCGCCAGCGGCCAGTGGCGCGTGCCGTCGAGCGTCAGCTCGGCGAAGTCGAGGTGGGTGAGTTCGCCGGTCGCCGGAGTCGGCGCGTCGACCACCACGCGACGCCCGAGCAGCCCGAGCCGGTCGCGGAACAGTGTCTCGAGCTCGTCGAGCTGCCCTTGCTGCAGTGCCGTCAGCATCGTGTCGACCTGCGCGGCGATCGCCAGCAGCAGCGCCCCGCGGTCGACTTCGTGGCCCGTGGCGATCGCCAGCGACGTCGCGATCGCCTCGAGCTCCGGCGGGAAGCGCACCCGGTTGCAGTTGACGCCGATGCCGATCAGGAAGGTGTCGGGGCCGGCCTGGCCGACGTCGATCAGCACGCCGCACAGCTTGCGGCCGTCGAGGAACAGGTCGTTCGGCCACTTCACGCGCAGCTTGCGGAGCGCCAGCGGCTCGATCGCGCGCAGCACCGCGACCGGCAGTGCGGCAGGCAGCGCCAGGGGTTCCGGCAGCCGAACCGTGGTGCGCAGCGTGATCGCCAGGTCGGCCCCCGGCTGGTCGTCCCAACTGCGCTGCTGGCGCCCGCGCCCGGCCGTCTGGTGGTCGGCCCACACGACCAGGTCACCGTCCCGAGGTTCGCCAGCGGCCACGTCTTGTGTCGAAGGGCACGACGGCAGGTGCAGCAGCCGGCGGAAGCGTGTGCGGGCGGCGAGCAGTGTCTCGATCTGGGGGTCGCTCGGCATGCGGGGGGCTGGTCCGGAAGGCCCGGCATCATGGCCGACTGAAGTCGAGGGTCCAGTTCTGCCGATGGTGTGCAGCAGTTGGACGGTGTGGTCCACGCAGGCACTGGAATGACTCGAACTGGCGAATCGCTGCCGACTGGCTTTCTCGGCCCGGTGAAGGGCTGGAGCGGGCTCGTGCCGTCGGCGGACGCGGCGATCGAACTGCCGCGCGAACGCAGCCGTCTGGCGGCGGACGGCGCGTCGTTCGACTGCATCGAGCTGCGCGCCGTCACCGAATCGCTCGGTCGCATCGAGCCGGCCCTCGCCGACCTGACCGGTCGGCTCGTGCCGGGTGGTGTGCTGCTGGTCGACGTCGACTCCCTGCAGAGCCCGCGCATGCTGCGCCTCGTCGTCGAAGGCCGACCCGGTCCGTGCGACCCGGCCGGCAGCACCGACGACCCGTCGCAGTTCCTGCCGTTGCGGCGCGTGCTGCAGGCGGCGGCGATGGCGGGCCTTTGGGTGCAGGACGTGGTGCGCGTGGCGTCGGGCGCCGAGGAGTTCGGCCCTGGCCTGCCAGGGGCCCTGTTCGCGCACGGCCTGCTGCCGCTCGACTGGCTCGGTGCCGTGCCCGCGACGCGCTTCTGGCTCGTCTGCCAGAAGGCGCCGACGCTGGCTGGTTCGGTGTTGCTCGCCGGTGGCTCGCCTGCAGCGCAGGCGCGCACCGAGCGAGCCCTGCGCGCGTTCCTGCCGGCGGACTGGGAGATCGTCGTCGGCGACGCACCACGCGAGGTCGCGGGCTGGAACCGCGCCGTCGCCGCAGCACGCGGCGAGATCGTCTGGTTCGTGCGCGGCGGCAGCGAGCCGGACGCGGCCCTGTTCCACGCGCTGCGCGCGGGCGCTGCCATCGGTCCGGTGGCACCCGGCCGCGACGAGCAGCGTGCGCACCCCGGCGATGTCACGGGGCTGATGCTGCCGCGGCTCGACGTGCTGTGGGTCGGCCCGTTGACCGAGACGTTCGCGAACACGCCGGTGGCACTCGAGGAGTACGCGATGCGGCTCGACAGCAAGCTGCCGGCCGCCCAGCTGGTCGACCTGCCGTTCGCGGCGCCGCCCGCTGCGGTCGAGGAGCCGAACGGGTTCGCCAGCGAGGCCGAGGCCCTCGTCGCGCGCTGGTCGCCGGTGCAGTCGCCGGCGCTCTCGACCGACTCGCGGCCGTCGACCACGCAGTCGCTGCCCGAAGCCCCGTGGGCCGGCCGCACGCCGCGCATCACGCTCTGCATGATCGCGCGCAACGAACAGCGCTTCCTGCGCACCTGCCTCGAGCATGCGCGGGGCGCCTTCGACGAGCTCGTACTGGTCGACACGGGGTCGACCGACGACACCGTCGCGATCGCCGAGTCGTTCGGCGCCAAGGTGCTGCACTTCCCGTGGTGCGACGACTTCTCGGCGCCGCGCAACGTCGGCCTGCAGGCCGCCACCGGCGACTGGATCCTGGTGCTCGACGCCGACGAGTTCGTGCAGCCCGGTGGCTGCGAACGCATCCGCGAGCTGGTGCAGAACCCGCGAGCGCTCGGCTACCACCTGCACTTCGTCAACGTCTACGGCAAGGGCAAGACGCTCGGCGTGATGATGGTGCGGCTGTTCCGCAACCTGCCGGGCCTCGCCTACCAGAACGTCATCCACGAGCAGGTGACGCCGAGCCTGCAGCGCCTCGGCCAGCCGCTCGGGCTCGCGTTGCTCGCCGGCGAGGTCGTGGTCGAACACCACGGCTACACCGACGAGGTGATGGACCAGCGCGGCAAGAACGAGCGCAACGAGCGCCTGTTCGAGAAGCAGCTGGCCCAGGCTCCCGACGACGTCTACGGCCACTACAAGTACGGCGACTTCCTGCGCCGCCTGCCCGGCCGCTCCGCCGACGCACGCCGGCTGCTCGATCGTTGCCTCGAGCTGATCCTCGCCGGCCCGCCGACGCTGCCGCGCGAACTGCCCTACGCCGGCGAAGTCGCCGCACTCTGCGCCCTCGAGGCCGCGCGCACCGGCGACACCCAGCGCGCGCGCGAAGTGCTCGACGTGGCCCTGCGCCGCTTCGTGCCGACGCCGAACCTGCACTACCTCGCAGCGAGCCTGGCGCTGACCGACAACCGGCCCGACGACGCGATCCTGCACTTCCGCCGCTGCCTCGCCTACCGCGGGCAGACGTTGGTCGTGCCGATCCAGGACGGCATCACCGGCCACGTGTCGCTCGCCGGCATCGCGCAGGCGCACCTGCTGCGTGGCGAGCACGACCGCGCGCAGCGCCTGCTCGAGCAGGCGATCGCGATCGAGCCGGCCTACGAGGTCGCGCACCTCGCCTTGTCGCGCCTGTGGCTCACCCGCGGCGACGTGGCGCGGGCGCTGCAGACCCTGACCACCTTCCTGGCAGCCCACCCGGACTCTCCCGGTGCCTGCCAGCAGACCACGCTCCTGCTGCAACGCCTCGGCCAGACGGCCGCGGCCAAGCGCATGGGGCGCCACGCCGTGCAGCTGCTCGAGGCGCGTGCCCTCGATCACGAAGCGGCGGCGATGAACCAGATCCTGGCCGCCATGTGACGGCCGACGACTTCCCCCGGAGACAGGAGACGAAGATGACGACGATGACGAAGACCCAGGCGCCGACGATCACGCCGGCGAGTTCCCCCCGCAACGGCTTCCCGACCATCCCGACGCGCATCAAGGACGTGCGCGAGGCGCAGGTGCCGCCGCTCGTGGTCGAGTCGATGAACGACCAGAACAAGGCGGCCGTCCGCCAGAGCCTGGCCGAGCTGGGCATCAAGCTCGCCGAGATCCACCGCACCGCGGCCGAGGCCTACCTGTCGCAGTCGGCCTACGAGCAGGCGATCCCGCACCTCGAGGCGGCGGCGACGTTCGCCACCGGGGAGACCGAGTACCAGATGCAGCTCGGCTTCGTGCGCTACCTGACCGGCGACGACGTCGGCGCGATCAACTCGTTCAACACGGTGCTCGCCACCGACGGCGCCAACGGTGAAGCCTGGTTCAACCTGGGCATGGTCCTGTTCGGCCAGGAGCAGTTCGTCGAGGCCGAGGACTGCTTCCGTCACACCAGCGAGATCCACCCGAACGACTCGCAGGTGTGGAACAACCGCGGCGTGTGCCTGTGGAAGATGAACCGCATCGCCGACGCGCGCGGCTGCTTCCAGAAGGCCCTGCAGATCGATCCGAACGACACCGACGCGCAGTTCAACCTGAAGTCGCTTGGCTGATCGGGGGCCGGACGAGGCGACCCGAGCGAGCGCCACTCGACCGGAGCCGGTGGTCGCCGCGGGGACCTTGGCGAGGAGCCGGGTCGGGCGTCCATCGGCGCCCCCCGTCGGCCGTGGGATCCCTCCGGCGAGGCCGCGCGGTCTTCCGCCGGGCCCCCCGTCGGACGGGAGAACGAGGATCGATCCACGATCCGGCGGTCTCGCCGTCGCCGGGCTCGGTCCGGGCGTCGTGTTCGCGCTGGCGTTCGGCCTCGCTTGCCTGCGCTACCTGCCGTTCTTCGGCGAACCGTGGGACGACTCGACCGCGGCGACCAACGGTTGGGGCTTCACCCAGCCGATCGTGCGCAACTGGGAACGCATCGGCCTGTTCGCGGCCGGCGGAGTGCCGCACCAGTACGCGCTGCCCAACGGACCGGACGGTGCGATGGTCGGCGTCTGGCCGTACCTGAACCACCCGCCGGGTCTCCACTGGGCGTTCTACGCGGTGTCGCGCGTGTTCGGCACCGAGCCATGGGCGCTTCGCCTCCTGCCGCTGCTCGCGTCCGCGCTCGCGTCCGGGTTCGGGGCCGTGCTGGTGCGCCGGTCGCTCGGCGCCGTGTGGGCCCTGCTGTTCGCGGTCTGGTTCGCGGTGCTGCCGCTGTCGTTCTACGCCGGGCGCATCTGCAGCTCCGAGAGCGTGCTGCTGCCGATCGCCCTCGGCGCCTTGCTGTTGCATCGCCGTTGGCGGACCCGAGGTGCTGGGCGATACGCGGTCGTGCACGGGCTGGTGTTCGTGGCGCTGCAGGCCGACTGGCAGGGTGCGTTCGTGCCGGCGATGCTGCTCGTGGACGAATTGCTGGTGGGGCGTGGCGAGCGGCGGCTGTGGCGTGTGTCCGGACTCGGGCTGCCGGTGCTGGCGAGCGTGCTGGTGACCCTGCTGGTCACGGCCCAGGGCATGGCCGGCATCGGGGCGGCGCTGGACTTCTACGCTCGGGTGCTCGACGTCGTGGCGACCGCCTACACGAAGTCCGCCGCTGGCAACGCACCGCTGCGCATCGTGCTCGGCCACCTGCTGCACCTGGTGCCTTGGCCGGTGCTGCTGCTCGCGGGCGTCGGTGTCGTGCACACGCTGCGTCGCGGTGCAGAGGCACACCGCGTCTGGCTGTCGTTGCTGGTGCCAGGGCTCGCGAACGTGCTGGTGTTCCCGCGGCACGCGGCGATCCACGACTTCTGGATCTACGCGCTGGCGGTACCGTTGGTCGGCTTGGCCTTGCTCGGCCTCGCCATGCTGGTGCGGTTCGGGAGCGGTCGGGCGCCGCGGCTCCTGCCCTGGCTCGGTGCGGGGCTCGGGATCGCGGTCGCCGCGCTGTCGCTGCACCGGGCGCTGGCCCATCACCAGGCCGCCAACCGCTCCGAGTGGCATGCCTCGAACGAGGCCCTCGCCGAGCGGCTGAACGGTGCCGTGGCACCCGAAGACCTGCTGGTCACCGACCTGATGCTCGGACCGGTCGCGGGGCGGCTGCGCTGCCATCTGCTGGTGAGCCACGGGGAGGCCCAAGCGTTGGCACCGGTGCACGACCTGTTCCGACAGGGGCGGCTCGGTGTGGGGCGGTTGTTCTGTGCCGCGACCCGGACGGCCCTCGTCGCCCTGCCGAGCCTCGAGGCCAGGCTGCGCGAGAAGGGGGAGGTGGTGCTCGAGACCGGCGAGTTCGTGCTGTTCCGCGAGACCCGCTGAGTCGCGAGCGAGAGACGGTGGGGCCGCGGGTGGCATTCGGCGCGCTGGCCCGCGACGATCCCGGGCCACCGTGTGTCCTGCGGAGTCCACCGATGTCCGACGATCGCTCTCGCCTGCGACCCTCCCTGCTCGTGCTGGTTCTATGTTCGTCGTCGTTGTTCGCCCAGTCGCCGGCACCGACGACCGGGGCGCGCAGCGGCAAGCTCGACGATCCCGCGGCGGCCAATCCCGAGCGGGCCTGGGCCGACACCCGCGAGTTCACCGCCGAGATCCGTGACGGCCAGATGGTGTGCGCGATGCGCATGCAGAAGCCGTTCGCGGAGGGCATGTTCACCTGCGTCGAACTCGAGATCGACTGCGACGACAAGCCGAAGACCGGCATCGGCGGCGCCGAGCTGCTGGTGCGGGCCGCCGTCGGTTCGCGCTTCCAGCCCAACGCCGCGGAGCCGACCAACGGCACGCGCAAGGCGATCGACCACCTGCGGCTCAGCACCTCGGTGCTGGCCCCCGAGGACGGTGGCGGCAAGCGCTGGCTGCACGAGCAGCTGGGTGGCAAGGCCCCGACCCTCGACGGTGCCGTGATGCGCTTCGCGGTGCCGATCGCGTGGATCAAGGAGCGTGGCGACCGCTACTCCAGCCGGTTCTCCGTCGGTGTCGTGGTGCGCTGCTCGTGTTCGGACCAGCCGCTCGAACTGCTGCACTCGTGTGGCGACGAAGGCCTGCCGATCGTGCTCGACGGCAAGGACGGCGAGTGGAGCGGTGCGGTGGCGAGCGATCCGCCCGACGAACTGCACGGCAAGCTGGCGTGCGCGGACCTGGTCGCGCTGCGCGTCGACCAGTCGGACCAGCGATTGTTCCTGGGCATCGGTCTCGCCCAGCCGGGGTTCGCGACCTGGCGCGAGGACGAAGACGTGCGCGGCCGGCCGATCCTCACGCTGCACGTCGAGCCCCTGTTCCCGCGCTACCAGGATCCGCAGCGCGTGCGGCTGTCGTCGGGCAGTGCGACCCAGGGCAGCGAACGCTCGCCCTGGATGGCCGTGGTCGGCGAACGCTTCGTCGAGGCGTCGTTCCCACGCAAGGCCGGACAATCGCGCTACCGCGTGCTGGTCCAGTCCGACGTCGAGTTCGAGGACCGCTTCGGCGGTCGCCTGACGCTCGACGGAGAGGCCAAGTGACGGCCTTCGTACGGCGGCTGGCGTGCGTCGCTGGCTGGCTCGCGGCGACCGCCGCGGCGCAGGCGCCGACGGAGGTGCAGGGTGACCTGACCGGCACCGTGCGTTGGCAGGGCGTCGTGCGGGTCACCGGCGACGTGACCGTCGGCGACTCGGCGCGGCTCGAGATCGCTGCGGGCACCAAGGTCTGGATCGCCGAGCGCGACGGCCTGGGCAAGGGCTGGAACAAGGACTGGGTCGAGATCCACGTGCGCGGCCAGCTGCTGGTCGAGGGCAACCTCGACGACCCGGTGGTCGTGGCACGCGAGAACGCTGCCGAGAGCGCATCGGCTCCGCCGACGGCCGTGCAGCCGAGCTGGCACGGCATCGTGCTCTACGCGAGCCGCGACGAGGCCCAGAACCGGGACGTGGTGCGCGGCATGCGCCTCGAGCACGCGTTCGCCGGCCTGCAGATCCCGGGGTCGAGCCCGCTGGTCGAGGACTGCGTGTTCCGTGGTTGCGAGGTCGGCATCGAGGTCGGTTCGGCGCACAAGAACGGCGAGTTCGTCGGCATCCAGGGTGGTGCGGCGAGCCCGGAGATCCGGCGCAGCCGCTTCGCCAACGGCCACACCGGCATCTACGCGCAGAGCCTGGCGCAGCCGATCGTCGAGTTCTGCGTGTTCCACGGCCTGAGCACCGGCGTCGGTCCCGACCGCCCGGTGGTGGTGTCGCGACTCGACGCGCCGGGCACCGTGGTGCAGAACTGCGCCTTCGTCGATTGCTCGTGCGGCGTGATGGGTTGTTCGGCGACGCGCGACTCGATCTTCGCCGGATGCCGCATCGCGCTCGAACTGTCCGCCTACCACGACCTGCTGGCGACCGACATCGATCCGATCGTGTTCGAACGCTGTCTCGTCAGTGGGGCCGGCGAGGAGATCGTCGGCGACTCTGCCGTCGCCCGCGACGTGCTGCGCGGCGAGGCGCGTTTCGCCGGGCCGATCGAGGACCTGGCGAAGCCGTGGCCGCCGCTGCCCACTTGCCTCGCGCTGCAGGACGGCTCGGCGGCGATCGGTGTGGCCCGCAACGGCGGGGACCTCGGTCCGTCGGCGCAGCCTCGGCCTGGTGCGGTGGCGCGCGCGATGCGCTGGAAGGGCAAGGTGCCGAACGGCTGGCTCGCGGCCGCGGCCGACGCACCGGGCGGTTGGCAGAAGCTCGCGAAGGCGACCCCGGGCGGTGCGTGCGGCAAGTCGTGGTGGGCGGTCGCCGACCAGGAGGCGAGCGGCGTGTTCCGGCTGCGGCGCACGTTCGGACTGCAGCGCACCACCGGCCTGCTGGCCCTCGAACTGACCTCGGCGAGCGACGCCGTGCTCGAGTTCGAGTTCTCCGGTGACACCGCCATGCTCGAAGTCGTCGTCAACGGCAAGAGCGCGCTCAAGGTCGACCAGCGGCGCCGCTTCGGTGGCGCCTCGGTGCCGGTGCCGCTGAACCTGCGCAGCGGTGCCAACCTGGTGCTGGTGCACGTCGTCGGCTGGGGTGCCGATCCACAGGTCGCGTTCGCGCTCGGTGGCGACTGGCAGGTGCCGTCGCCGACGGTGGAAGCGGTGGTACCGACGGTGAAGGCCGTGCCGGCGCGGACCAAGGAAGGCGTCTTCGTCGACCTCACGTTGTCGGCCGACTTGCACTGGTCGGCGGGGCCGGGCAAGGACCTCGTGAAGGTGCAGCAGGTCGGTCGCATGGACGAGACGGTGGGCCTCGACGGCAGTTGGCTCTCGCCGCGCAAGCTGCGCGTCGGGCCCTTGCCGCGCGATTGGGGCAAGGTCGAGGTCGAGCTGCAGCTCAGCGGGGCCCGTTCGCTGCTCGGTGCAGGGCTCGTCGTGCCACCCGTGAAGGTGAAGCTGCCGTGACCGTGACGGGCGCCGCCGGTCAGACCGTGCGTGCGACGTGGTCCCCGACGCCGACGTCGGTGCGGCCGTAGCCGCGCAACGTCTTCTGGCCGTGGCGGACGCGGGCCAGCTCCTCGGCGAGCCCGGCGAGGCCGGAGCCCATGCCGTGCTCGAGCCGGCCGCGCGAACCGAGTGCCGTGTCGCGCAGGCGCGCCTCGTCCGGGGAGTCGGTGCGTCCGGAGCCGGCGGCCGTCAGGTGCCCGTCCGCGACGTCGAGCAGTGCTGC
>JAEUHU010000015.1 GCA_016793305.1 Planctomycetota bacterium | reverse complement strand
GGCGTCTTCACCGGCAGGAAGCGGGTGGCCGGGCCGCTGCGGCCGACGCACAGGAAGTTGGTGTCGAGGTGGGCGGTCAGCTCGCCGACCAGGTGTTCGACCTGCACCGCCTTGCGGCCCTCGACGGACTTCTCGACGTGGTACCAGCCGAGCTCGAAGTCGCGGTCGATCGCCGCGGCGTCGAGCCACAGCGTGTTCGTGTTGAACACCGGCACGATGTCGGGGTCGAAGCCCTTCGGGAAGCGCAGGCCCTCGATCAGCTGCGTGCGACCCTGGTAGAGGTAGGGAGAGCCGCCGACGTCGCCCTTGTGCTTCGGCGCCAGTTCGACCGTGACTGGGCGGCGGTTCGCGAGGTGGTGGCCGAGGATCAGCGGGTCGAGGCGCGCGCCGAGGTTGTCGACGTTGCGCACCAGCAGGTGGCGGCCGCCGTCGCGGCGGAAGCGCTGCAGCAGACCAGCCCGGCGGAAGGCCGGCGTCAGGTCGCCGTGGCCCGGGCCGTACGGGGAGACGTCGCCGTTGGCGAGGCGGAACAGCTCGCCGGTCTGCGTCATGCGCAGCGCCACGAACTGCGGGAACGGGCGGAGCAGGGCCTGGTCGAGGCCGAAGTGGCCGTGGGCGGCGAAGTGCGCCGCGGTCGCGTCGCCGGTGGCGAAGCTGTTCATCAGGTGGACCGGCACGCGACCGCCCGTGCGGCCCTGCCAGCGGAGCACGTCCTCGACGACGAGCCCGAGGAACGAGCGGGCCGGGCCGAGCACCGGCACCACACCCTTCACCACCCCGCCGAAGCGCGTCGCCATGCCGCCGTTCAGCACCAGCAGGCCGACTTCGCCGCGGGCGATCGCCTCGGTGCCGAGGCGCGTCAGTTCGGCGGCCGCGGCCGAACCCGGGGCCGGGAGACTGGCCAGGGTGCTGGCGGGCGGTGCCTGCAGCGGCCCGGTGACGACATTGTTCGCCTGGCTGAGCCGGCCGGCGGCGAGGTCGCCTTGCCATCGCCGCTGCAGGGCGGCGTCGAAGCCGTACTGGTGCAGGAACTTCCGCTGCGGCTCGGTGAGGCTGTCCACGGGGCGAAGGCTAGCCCGCGTTCGTGTTCCAGGCGACGTCGCGGGCGGGGTGCGGCGGCCCGATCCGATGCCAGCGGATCTTCATCGAACTACGCCGAAGGCTGCGGTGGTCCGGTGCCGGTCGCTTCGCTACAACCTTCGGCCGCTCCATCGCCATGGGGCCATCGGGGACCTCGCACCCCGGGGTCCGCCGGCGGCCGGTTCTGCTCGCTGCAGATCCCTCGCCGTGCCGATGACGGGGCGCGCCTTCGGCGCGCCACAGGTCCCCTGAAGCCCATCGGAAACTCGTCCCAGCCATGAAGATCGCCGTCGTCGGCACTGGTTATGTCGGCCTCGTCACCGGTTCCTGCCTCGCAGACGTGGGCATGACCGTGACCTGCGTGGACGTCAACGCGCAGAAGATCGCCAACCTGCAGAAGGGCGTCCTGCCCATCTACGAGCCTGGCCTCGAGTCGATCGTCGAGCGCAACACCCAGTCGGGGCGCCTCACGTTCACCACCGAGCTGAAGCAGGCGATCGTCGGGGCCGAGGCCGCGTTCATCGCGGTCGGTACCCCGCCGGGCGAGGACGGCAGCGCCGACCTGCGCTACGTGCTGGCGGTCGCCAAGCAGATCGGCGAGACGATGCAGGACTACCTGGTCGTGATCACGAAGAGCACCGTGCCGGTCGGCACCGCCGAGAAGGTGAAGCGCGAGGTCGGCTCGGCGCTGCAGAAGCGCGGCGCCAAGATCGCGTTCGACGTGGCCAGCAACCCCGAGTTCTTGAAGGAAGGGGCGGCGATCGAGGACTTCATGAAGCCCGATCGCATCGTCTGCGGCGTCGAGAGCGAGCGCGCCGAGGAGGTGCTGGCCCGCCTCTACAAGCCGTTCACGCTGAACGGCCACCCGGTGCTGTTCATGGACGTGCCGTCGGCCGAGATGACCAAGTACGCGGCCAACGCGATGCTGGCGACCAAGATCTCGTTCATGAACGACATCGCCAACCTGTGCGAGCTGCTCGGCGCCGAC
>JAEUHU010000542.1 GCA_016793305.1 Planctomycetota bacterium | reverse complement strand
GAGTAGAACCAGGCCTCGTCGGGCTCGAACACGCGCAGGACCTCTTCGACCACGAAGCCCTCCCACGACGCACCGAGCTTCGGGTGCATGCGCAGCTGCGAGCCGTCCTGGATCCCCTGCAGCGCGTGGAAGAGGCCGCTGTCGCGCAGGTAGATCTTCGGGCTCTTCACGAGGCGCTTGCCGAGGTTCTCGTGCCACGGCTGCAGCACGCGGACCATGTAGGTCTGCTGCAGCGCGTCGAGGTACTTGCGCGTCGTGTGCGGCGAGACCCCCATCGCCGACGCGATCTCGGCGCCGTTCCAGATCTGGCCGTGGTAGTGCGAGAGCATCGTCCAGAAGCGCCGCATCGCCGCCGGGGCCATGCCAAAACCCAGCACGCCGAGATCGCGCTCGAGGAAGGTGGACAGGAAGTCCTGTCGCCAGCGGTAGCTGTCGGCAGAGCTGGCGGCGAGGAACGAGCGCGGGAAGCCACCGCGCACCCAGAGTTCGTCGAGCGCCTCGGTGCCGACCTCGCCGAGGTCGAAGCCACGCAGCTCGACGATCGCGACGCGCCCCGCGAGCGACTCGGCGGACTGGCGCGACAGCTCCGGCGAGGCGCTGCCGAGCACCAGGAACTTCGCGTCCCCCTCGGGTCGATCGGCCAGCACGCGCAGCACCGGGAACAGCTCGGGCTGCCGCTGGGCCTCGTCGAGCACCACCAGGCCGCGCAGTGACCGCAACGTGGTCATGGGTTGCGCCAACGCCGCCGCGGCCGCCGGGTCCTCGAGGTCGAAGAAGTGCACCTCGCCGTCAGGCTGGAGCTCGCGCGCCAAGGTGGACTTGCCGCTCTGACGCGGTCCGACCAACATGGCCACCGGACTGCGGCCAAGGGCCGATCGCAACTCCGCTTGGTAACGGGCCCTGACGACCATGGGTGAAATCGTGCACTCCAAGTGCAAGATTTCAAGTATCGGCTAGAGAAGGGCTCCGGCTTGCGTGGCGATCCCCTCGGAAGCCGGAGGATCAGCCCGAAGCCCCTGCCGCCCCACCACCCTCGCCGAGAGCCCGCGTCAGCACGCACTGCGCCGGGTCGATCCGTTCCCCG
Source organism: Planctomycetota bacterium (assembly GCA_016793305.1). The sequence goes on along the minus strand of JAEUHU010000542.1, from coordinate 730 downwards.
GCCCGGTAACGCGCCAGCAGCCGCCGCGACTGCTCGGCCAGCTCGCGGCGCACCTCGCGGCGCTTGCCCTGCACGCGCGCGATCGTCATCGAGTCGTACGCCGTGGTCTGGTGGCGCAGCCACGCGATCACCGCGGCCGCGGCGCGCTCCTCGACCGGGATGCGTTCGGTGCGCGCGACGGTGCCGCTGCCGACCGGCGTCGCGTGCGTGGTCACCGCCGTCGCCAGCCGTTCGGCCAGTGCATGGTGGCTCGGCGCGAACTTCAGGAACTGCAGCACCGCCCCGCGGAAGTCCTCGACGTAGGCCTCCTGCTCGCGCTCGCGCCGCGCGCGGCCGGCGGCGAGCTTCTTCTCGTAGGCGGGCTCGGCGCGTTCCTGCTCGAGCTCGCGGCGATGCCGCTCGATGCGTTCCTTCGGCGCCCAGACGCCGTAGCCGAACACTCTGCGGCCCTTCTTCTCCTGCATCACCCAGCAGGCCCCTTCGGCCTTCACGCGCCGCGTCAACGCCGGATCGCCGGGCGGCAGCAGGTCCCAGTCGTCGGGCACCTTCTCCTGGCCGCGCTCGCTGCGCACGGTGCGGGGGTTCAGGCCTTTGCCGACGATGCGCGGCGCGTCGCTCATGCGCGCATGCAAGCGAACGGGGCGGGCGCGCGCCAGGGCGCGGCCGGCGCATCGAGCGACGTCACCAGGTCTCGTCGAGCAACACGTCGGCGAGCGTGCGGCCGCGGATC
>JAEUHU010000514.1 GCA_016793305.1 Planctomycetota bacterium | reverse complement strand
GAGCTCGGCGAGACGTTCTTCCTGCAGGCGGCGTTCGAGATGCAGGAGAGCGGCGTCGAGACGGCGGTGGTCGGCGACACCGGCCTCGACGAGGTCGACCTGCAGTCGTTCGACGTGGTGTGGCTGTGCAACCTCGGCGCCCCGACCGCGGCGGTGGCCAGGCGCCTCGACGAGTTCGTGACGCGCGGGGGCGGGCTCGTGGTCACGAGTGGTGCCCTGGTCGACGGGGCCCGCTGGAACGAGCTGCTGTGGCAGGAAGGCCGCGGCCTGCTGCCATTGCCGTTCGGCGACGTCGCCGGCGATCCGGACAAGCCCGAACGGGCGGCGCTGGTGCGTCCCGAGCATGCGGTCTGCAGTGGGGTCGCCGAAGTGCTCGACCTGCTGATCGCGAACGTCGTCGTCGTGAAGCGTTGGCTCGTGCTCGGCGACGATCCGACCGGGCGCGCTGCGGTGGTGGTGCGCATCCGCGACGCCGACGGCCCGCCGCTGCTGGCGACGCGCGACCACGGGGCGGGCGAGGTGGCGCAGTTAGCGATCACCGCCGACACCTTCTGGTCGAACCTGCCGAGCACGGACCTGTTCCTGGTGATCGCCAACCAGCTGCACCGCTCGGTCGCGCGCCGCAGCGACACCAGCGGCAGCAACTTCGTCACCGACGGCAGCCTCCGCCTGCCGCTCGACGCCGGCAGCTTCCGCCCGGATGCGACGGTGCGCGCGATCGGCGGCGACGACGAGCGCACGTTCACGGTGCCGGAAGCACCGGCGGCAGCACCCGGCGCCCCGGCGGCGCCGCCCGAGCTGACCGTGCCGATGGCCGAACTGCGGCGGCTCGGCGCCTACGAGCTCGTGCTGGCGCGCCACGATGGTGTTGCCGACACGCGGCTGTTCGCGCGCAACGTGTCGACCGCCGAGAGCGACCTGCGCGCATTCGGCGCCGCGGCGTTCCAACGGCTCTACCCGAACGAACTGCACCGCCGCGTCACCTTCGTGCAAGGCGATGCCTCGGCTGCGGACGGCGAAGGCGAGGGCGAACTCTGGCACCTGTTGGCCGCACTGCTGCTGGTCGGGTTGCTCGCCGAATCCCTGCTGGCCTGGAGGTTCGGTCGTCGCTGACCGGGATGCCCATGGACGAACTGTTGCGACGACTGGCGAACTGGTGCGGCATCGAGCCCGAAGAGGGCTCCGAGCTGTCGTTCGAGTTCGCGAACTTCCCGAGCGGTGGCCTCGGCATGCTGGTGCTGATGGGCTGTGCGCTGGCGGTGCTCGGCGTGCTGTTCGTCTACCGCCGCGACGGCCACTCGCTGACCAACGGCCAGCGCCTGCTGCTCGCCGGCCTGCGGGCGCTGGCGATCCTGGCGGTGATCGCGCTGCTGCTCGAACCGAACCTCGTCACCGTGAAGCGCGACGTGCGGCCGGGCCACACGATCCTGCTGGTCGACACCTCGCAGTCGATGACGCACGTCGACGCGTGGCGCCGCGAGGAGGTGCAGCAGACCGCGGCCGCGTGGCGTTCGCTCGGCATCGCCGAGCCCAACGCGGCGACGCGCCTCGACCTGGTGAAGGCGCTGCTGGCGCACGGCGACGGCGAATTGGTGCGTCGCCTCGCGGCGCGCAACCAGGTGCAGCTCTACGGTTTCGCCGGCAGCATCGAAGCGCTGCCGCTGCTGACGCCGCCCGAGACCCCGAGCGACGCGGCGACCGAGGTGCCGGGAGCCGGGCGCACGACGCCGGTCGAGAAGCGCCTGGACCTCGCGAAGCTGGTCGCCGACGGCCGCACCTCGAACCTCGGCGGGGCCCTGCGCACCGCCCTGGACAAGAGCCGCAGCGCCGAGATCGCCGCGGTGGTGTTCGTCACCGACGGTCGCCGCAACGCGGGCCCGCAGGCGAGCGAGGTCGTACGCCTGCTGAACCAGCGCAAGGTGCCGCACACGTTCGTGCTCGGCGTCGGCGATCCGTCCGAGACGCAAACCGTGCAGCTGGCGCGCTTCGAAGCGCCGGCGAAGGTGTTCCAGAAGGACCCGTTCGAGCTGCGCGCGACCGTCGCCCAGCAGGGCTACGAAGCGACCAGCGTGACCGTGCGGCTCGTGCGCGTCGACGAGAACGGCGGCGAGCAGGTCGTGCGCAGCCAGCAGGTGGCGATCGGCGGCGACCGGCCCGAAAGCGTCGTCGAGTGGAAGGACGTCACCAGCGACGCGCCCGGCCGCTTCGTGTTCCGCACCGAGCTGCAGCCACCCGACGGCGAAGCGCTGGTCGCCGAACGGCACGTGCGCACGGCGCCGGTCGAAGTGCTGGCCGAACGACTGCGCGTGCTGCTGCTCGCCGGCAGCCCCAACTACGAGTTCCAGATCCTGCGCACCGCGCTGACCCGCGACAAGACGATCGACGTCAGCTGCTGGCTGCAGAGCGCCGACCCGAAGTTCCCGCAGGACGGCGACGAGAAGGTGCGGCTCGAACGGCTGCCCGAGGAACGCACCGAGTTCGAGCCGTACGACGTGGTCGTGCTGATGGACCCGGACAGCAGCAAGCTGACGCCCGCGTTCTGCCGCAACCTCGCGACGCACGTGGTCGAGGGTGGTGCGGGTCTCTGGTGGGTCGCCGGCGAGAAGTACACGCTCGACGCGGTGCGCCCGAGCGCGGTGTCGCAGCCGCTCGCCGAGCTGCTGCCGATCGTGCCGGACATCGACAAGGCCGAGCGCGAGATCATCGGCTACGGCAAGGTGTTCAAGTTCCCGTGGCGCTACCAGCTGACGCCCGAGGGTGAAGAAGGCCTCGGCGCCAAACTGACCCGGCTGGTCGACAGCCGCGATCGTTCGCGCGTGCTGTGGGGGGCCCTGCCGGGCTTCCACTTCTGGTTCCCGGTGCTGCGCGCCAAACCCGCGGCGACCGTGCTGGCCGAGCATCCGAGCCCCGAGTGGCGACGGGACGGCCGCGGCATGCCGATGTTCGCGGTGCAGAACGTCGGGGCCGGGCGCGTGCTGTTCGCCGCGTCCGACGAGACCTACCGCTGGCGCTCGCTGTTCGAGGACGCCTACGACCGGTTCTGGGTCAACGGCATGCGGCACCTGTTCGAAGGGCGGCTGCAGGCCGGCAACGCACGGCTGCGGATGCTGGCCAGCGACGAGACGATCGACCTCGGCGACGCGATCGAACTGACCGCCGAAGTGAAGGACGAAGCGCTGCAGCCGTGGATCGCCGCGGCGTTCCAGGTGCTGCTCGAACGCGACGGTGGCGCCACCGAGACGCTGCAGCTGCTGCCGGTGGCCGAGGCGCCGGGCAGCTACGCGCTGCGCCACCGACCGACGCAGCTCGGCAGCTACCGTGTGCTGCCGGCCGAGAAGTTCGGCAAGGCCGTCGAGGTCGCCTTCCAGGTCACAGCGGCGGTGGTCGAACGACCAGGGCCCGTGGATCGCGCCGAGCTGGCGACGATCGCCTCGGCGACCGGTGGCGAACTGTTCCCGACGCCGCAGGAACTGCTGGCCGCCCTCGATCGCGTGCCGTCGCGCACCGCGACCGACACGTTCCGCACGCCGCACGCGGTGTGGGACGGCTGGCCGACGGTGGTGTTCGTGCTGTGCGTGCTGGCACTCGAGTGGCTGCTGCGCAAGCGGTTCAACCTGCTATGACCACGATGCTCACCGACCCTCGCAGCGACGCGTCGCCGGCGACCACGCCGCCGACCGCCGCGGTGGCCGCGGCCGAACTGGCGCGGCTGCGGGCGCGCGCGCGCACCGGCATCTGGATCGAGACGGGCGGCCTGCTGGCGCTGCTGCTGGTCGCGTTCGCGCTGCCGAGCTTCCTGACCGATCGATCGCTGCGGCTCGAGTGGATCTACCGCGCGGTGCTGCTGGCGAGCTTCGTCGTGGTCGTCGGGCGCCTCGTGCTGCGCCGCCTGGTGGTGCCGCTGCGGCAACCGCTCGACGACGAGGAGATGGCGCTGGCCGTCGAACGCAGCGCGCCCGAGGTGCGCCAGGCACTGATCAGCTCGCTGCAGTTCGCGCGCGACCTGCGTGGCGGCGGCCGCTCGGCCGATTCGCCGGCGCTGATGGCGGCGGTGGTCGAGGACGTGCGCGGCCGGCTGTCGAGCATCCCGTTCGCGCAGGCGATCGACCGCCAGCGCGTGCGGCGCTTCGGTGCCGGGCTGCTGACAGCACTCGCCTGCTTCGGGGCCTGGGCGCTGCTCGACGCGGGCACGCTCGGGCTGTGGGCGCGCCGCAACCTGCTGCTCGCCGACGTCGACTGGCCGCGCTACACGCGGCTGTCGCTGGTCGATTCCCCGCACGAGGTGCGCCTGCCGCAAGGCGACGCGCTGACCGTGCGCGTCGCGGTCGACGGCGAGATGCCGGACCAGGCCTTCGTCGCGTTCCGCTTCGAGGACGGCGAGACCGGCAGCGAAGCGCTGAGCCGCACCGGCGAGCGCGAGTTCACCTGGACGATCGAATCGGTGCGCACCGACGCGCAGCTGGCGATCACCGCCGGCGACTCGCTGGAGCTGCCGCTCGCGGTGACGATCGTCGAACGGCCGCGCCTCGAGGGGCTCGTCGTCACGGTGGTGTTCCCCGACTACATGGAACGGGCTCCGCTCGAGGTGCCGACCAGCGAAGGCGAGCTGCGGCTGCCGAAGGGCGCGTCGCTGCAGCTGCGTGGCCAGAGCCACAAGCCGCTCGAGGAAGCGTTCGCACTGTTCGCCAGCGACCAGAAGGTGGCGCTGCCGCTCGGCGCCGACGGCCGCTCGTTCGCCGGAGCGTTCGCGCCGCCGGGCCCGGGCCTGCTGGTGGTCGACGTGATCGACCGCGATCGCCTGGGTGCCGCGGTGCCGCCGAAGCTGCTGCTGCGCGTCGGCGAGGACAAGGCGCCGACGCTCGAGTTCCGGCTGCGCGGCATCGGCTCCAGCATCACCGCGCAGGCGATCCTGCCGGGCGAGCTGAAGGCGAAGGACGACTTCGGGCTGCGCGCGCTCGGCGTCGAATGGCGCGTGATCGACGATCGGCCGAAGGACAGCGCGGTGCCCCAGGACGGCGCACCGGTCGCCGAGGAGGTGCCGTTCGCGCCGGCCGAAGGTCGCTTCGAGAGCGCGCTCGAGAGCAACGCGCTGCGGCACGAGACCCTCGCCAGCGTCGACCTGCGGCAGTGGAACAAGGGCCGCGACGAGAACGACCCGAACCATCCGATCCGCCCCGGCATGCTGCTGTCGCTGCGCTACTGGGCGAAGGACAACTTCGGACCCGGCGAGCCGCACACCGGCCACGGCGAGGCGATGGCGTTCCGCGTCGTGCCGATCGCGCAACTGACCGAGGAGCTGCGGCGGCGCCAGATCGAGCAGCGCACCGAGCTGGGCAAGCTGCTCGAAGAACACCAGGCCGCCACGCTCGAGCTGCAGGAGCTGCCGAATCCGGCCGATGCCGGCGATCGGCGCACGCTCGTCGAAGGGCGCCTCAAGGCGCTGGTGCGCCGCCAGCAGTCGCTCGGCCGCCGCGTCGGGTTCGTCGGCGAGACCTACCAGCGCCTGCTCTGGGAGTACGAGAACAACCGCCTGATCGAGGCCAACCGCGTGCGCGAGATGGAGGCGCTGATCCCACGTCCGCTCGAGTCGATCGGCAAGGAGTCGTTCCCGATCGTCGGCCGCCAGATCGACGCGTTCGCGGCGACCCCCGACGAGCCGCTGCGCGCCGAGGCGATCGCCGGCGCCAAGGACATCGAACGGCGCATCCTGGCCGTGCTGGCCGAGATGAAGCAGGCCGAGAGCCTGGCGGCGCTGATCGAAGAGCTGAAGGGCGTGATCCGGCTCGGCGAAGACGCGAGGCGCGACGCCGAGAGCCGCGCCCAAGGTCGGGAAGATGACATCTTCCGGTCGAAGAAGCCCAAGCAGGACCCGTCGAAGCCGCCCAATGCCACGGAGCCGCCGAAGGATCCGAAATGACGGTAGAACTCCCCTTCTCTGGCTGCCCCCGATCCGGGGCGGCGCCCGCGAGGAACCCATGATCGCACGTCTGTTCCCTGTCCTGATCGCCGCGTTGATGCTCGGCCTCGGCGTCCCGTCGCTGTCGTCCGTGCGCGCGCAGGCCCCGGGTGCCGCCGCCCAGAAGCAGGATCTCGCCCGCACCAAGTTCAAGGAGCTGACCGAGCGCATGCAGCGGCTGATGCCGGAACTGCAGGCCAGCGAGCCGGAGAGCAGTTCGCTGCTGCGCGCCGGCCTGACCTTCGCCCAGGAGAAGAAGCTGCAGCAGCGGCTCGACCAGGCCGGCGAGCTGCTGAAGCAGGAGCGCTGGGACGAGTCGCTGGTCGTGCTCGGCGACCTGCAGACCGACCTCGGGCGCCTGCTCGAGCTGCTGCAGAACCGCAACGCCGACCTGCACAAGCTGCTCGAGGAGATCGCGCAGCTCGAACAGTGGAAGAACCGTGTCGCCGAGCTGACCAAGGAGCAGCAGGCGGAGAAGGAGGCCTCGGCGCGCACCGAAGCGCTGCAGGAGCACCTCGCCGATCTCGAGCACAAGAAGGCCCGCGCCGAGGCGCTGCTGGCCCAGCAGCAGCAACTGCGCGACGACACCAACAAACTCGGCGTGCAGGCGGCCGCCAACGCGACCCAGCCGCTCGCCGACAAGGAAGCGCAGCTGCAGCACGAGACCGACAAGCTGGCGAAGGACCTCGAGCGCACCGAGCAGAAGGACGCCGAGCTGAAGAAGGCCGCCGGCAAGGCCGGCGATCCCAAGGCCGGCGAGCCGAAGGCCGGCGAACCCAAGGCTGGCGAGCCGAAGGAAGGCGGCCAGTGCAGCGGCAGTGCCGGCAAGGCCGCGCAGTCGATGGGCCAGGCGCAGAAGCAACTCGGCGACAAGAAGCCCGAGTCGTCGCTGAAGGACCAGGACCACGCGCTGCAGAACCTGAAGCAGACGCTGCAGGAGATCGAGAAGATGACCGAGGAGGCGCGGCGCGAGCTGCTGAAGCTGCCGCTCGACCAGCAGGCCAAGGCGCAGGAGAAGACGCAGCACGCCACCGACACGCTCGCCAAGGAGATGGAGAAGGCCGAGGAGCCGAACGAGAACGGCGAATCGAAGCCGTCGCCCGGCAAGAACCGCGTGCAGCAGGCCGTGCCGAAGCAGCGCGCCGCCGCCGGCCAGCTGAAGGAGTACAAGCCCGCCAAGCAGAAGCAGCAGGACGCCAAGGAGGACCTCGAAGCGGCCCAGAAGGAGCTCGAGGAAGCGCTGGCGCAGCTGCGCCAGCAGCTGGTCGACGAGGTGCTGCGTGCCCTCGAGGAGCGCTTCACGGCGATGCTGGCGGTCCAGCGTGAACTGACCGCGCAGACCAAGACGCTGCACGGCACGCGCAACAACGTGGTGCTGACCGCGAGCGGCGAGCTGCCGAGCGCCCTGATCGCCAAGATCAAGGCGCTGGCCGACGGCGAGAACTGCCTCGAGGTCGAAGCCGGCGACGCGCTGAAGCTGCTCGAAGAGGACGCGACGACCGCGATCTTCCCGCCGATGGTCGAGGAGCTGCGCGACCAGCTCTCTGCGCTCGGCAAGCGGCTCGCGGGCAACGACACCGCCGAGGGCACGCAGGACGCCCAGCGCGAGGTCGAGGACCTGCTGGCGATGCTGATCAACGCGCTGCGCAAGGTGATCGAGCAACGCGAAGGCGGCCAGTGCAAGGGCCAGTGCAACGGCAAGCCGCCGCTGGTGCCGCGTTCGGCCGAGCTGAAGATGCTGCGCTACCTGCAGGAGCGCGTGAACAAGGCGACCAAGGAGTTCGACGAGCGCGACGGTGCTTCGAAGAACGCCGCGGACGCCGAGGCGCTGGCGAAGAAGCAGGCCAAGGTGCACGACCTGATGCGTCGCCTCGCCGACAAGATCGCCAAGGAAGAGTCCGAGGAGGGCCAATGAGCCTGCCGAAGCTCGCTCTCGCCGGCTTGCTCGGGCTGTTCGGCGCCGGAGCGCTCACCGCCGGCCTCGCCGCCCAGCAGGACGGAGCACCGCCGGCACAGAACCCGTTCACCAAGTTCGACCGCACGCGCTTCGAAGCCGCGGCGACCGAGCTCGGTGCCACGGCGGAACAACTGGCGGCGTTCGGCCGGAAGGTCGACGAAGTGGGGATCTCGCGCGCCGCCGACGAGCTGGTGCGCACGGTCGTGCCGGCCTACGGCTCGGCGGTGGCACTCTACGAGGGCGGCGATCCGAGTGCGCCGGTGGCGCTGACCCAGCTGCTGCAGGGTGCTTCGTCCAAGCTGCTGCGCGCGCACGTGCGCTACCACCTGGCGCGGCTGTTCCTCGACAGCGACGGGCCCGAGTTCGCGGTGCGCACGCTCAACGACTACCTCGACCAGGACCTCGGCGTGTCGCCGCTCGACGGCGAAGCGGCGTTCTTCTACGCGCAAGCGCTCGCCGAGATGCCGCTGCCCGAACAGGCGATCGCCTGGTACCGCAGCTTCCTGAAGTTCTTCCCGGACGCGAGCGAACGCTTCCGCAGTGCGGCGCACCAGCGGATCGGCGAGATCGAACGTCAGCAGGGCAGCAAGCTGCACCAGCTCGCCGACGGCATGAAGAAGACCACGCGCGACCTGCGCCGGCAGAAGACCGACGACCCTGTGCAGGTCGAGCAGGAGCGCTACCTCACCGAACTCGACATCCTGATCGAGGAGGAGCAGAAGAAGGAGAGCCAGTCGAGCGGCCCGCCGTCCGGGCTCGGCCCGTCGTCGAACCCGGCCAGCAAGAGCCAGCTCGTCGAAGGCGAAGGCACGGTCGGCAAGATCGAGAACCGCCCGTCGCTCGCCGATCGCTGGGGCCCGATGCGCGATGCCGACCGCAAGCTGATCGAGGCCAAGCTGCAGAAGGGCCTGACTCCCGAGTACCAGAAGATGCTCGAGGAGTACTACAAGAAGCTCGGCAAGGCCCAGGACAAGAAGTGACCCTGCCCCGCGTTCTCCGCGGCGCTGCGGCCTGCCTGTTCGCCGCGTCGCTGCTGGCCCAGGACGGGCTCGCCGGCGCCCTGCGCACGGTCGACGGTAGGACCCTGTCGGGGACGTTGGTGGTCGACGGCGACGGCAAGGCCACGCTGACGAACGCCACGGGCACCACGACTCTTCCGGTCGACGAGTTCGCGACGTTCGAACCGACGGGCGTGGTCGCCGAACGGCTCGAAGCACCGCATCGCCTGTGGCTGCGTTCGGGCGCCGAACTGCCGGTCGTGAAGTTCTCCGGCGCGCCGGCAGCCGAAGGCAAGCCGGCGCGCGTCGTCGTCGAGACCTCGTCGCGCCTGCAGCTCGAGTTCCCGCTCGCCACCGTGCGCGCGCTGCGCCAGGGCGGGCTCGAACGCCCCGAACCGCGGCTCTTCCGCGACGATCTCGCCAAGCCGGCCGCGAACGACGACCTGCTCTACGTCGTGCAGGGCGGCAAGCAGCAGCGCTCTTCGGTGACGATCACCGGGGTGCGCGCCGACGGAGTCGACTTCCTGTTGCGCGGCGAAGCCTACGAGTTCGACCTGAAGGGCGTCGCTGCGATCGTGTTCGGCGCCAACACCGGGTTGGCTCCCGACCGCCAGCCCAGGCCGCGCACGCGCGTCGAACTGCGCCGCGGCGAGGTCTTCGAAGGTCGCCTGCTCGGCCTCGACGCGACCACCGTGCGCTGCCGCCTCGACGAAGGCGTCGAGGTCGTGGTGCCCGGCAACCAGCTGCTGCGCCTGTCGGTGCAGAGCGATCGCCTCGCCTGGCTCGGCGACCTGCCGGCGAAGGTCACCCAGACGCCGGCGTTCGACCGCACCTGGGAACCGACCTACGACAAGAGCCTCGGCGGCCCCGGCTTCCGCATCGGCGGCGCCGTGTTCGCCCGCGGCATCGGCCTCGTGCCGCGCACGCGCCTCGACTACGAGCTCGGTGGCCGCTTCGACGTGTTCGAAGCGGTGATCGGCATCGACGACCGCGGTGGCCCCGAGGCGCACGCGGTGTTCCGTGTGCTGGTCGACGGCGTGGTCGCGTTCGAATCGGCGGCGAAGACGCGCGGGTTGCCGCCCGAACCGATCCGTGTGCCGCTGCAGAAGGCGCAGCGGTTCGCCATCGAGGTCGACTTCGGCAAGAACTTCGACCTCGGCGACCATTGCGTGTTCGCCGACGCGCGCGTGCTGCAGCAGTGACGTCGGGACCGCGAGGTCCCGCAGCGTCGAGCCGACCGAGAACCTCCGCCCCATGATCGCCCTCCTGCTCGCCATCACCGGCTCGATCCAGGATCCGCTGGCCCAAGTGCGCGCCGACGAAGCGCGCCGCGTCGCGGTGGTCGCCCGCTGTGCGCCGGCGGTCTGCTCGGTGATGGCGATGGACGAGCCGGGTGGCGGCAGCGGCGTGGTGATCCATCCGCACGGCTACGTGCTGACGAACTTCCACGTGGTCGGCGCGCCGGACAAGGGCCATCGCCCGAAGGAGCCGAAGCTGCCGCCGCTCCTGCTCCAGGCGTGGCGCGACGAGCACCTGCCGCTAGGGGCGGCCCACTACAAGAATCGCAAGGTCGGCCTGCCCGACGGCGAGCTCTACGAAGCGATCGTGCTCGGCATCGATCCTGGCAGCGACCTCGCCGTGCTGCGCATCGTGCCGAAGCACGACGGCCAGACGTTCCCGTTCTGCCGGCTCGGCGACAGCGACCGGCTCCTGGTCGGCGAGACGGTGTTCGCGATGGGCAACCCGTTCCTGCTGGCGACCGACTTCACGCCGACGGTGACGTTCGGGATCGTCTCCGGCACGCATCGCTACCAGGAAGGGCAGGGCCAGCGCGTGATGGTCTACCCCGACTGCATCCAGGTCGACGCGCCGGTCAACCCGGGCAACAGCGGCGGCCCGCTGTTCGACGAGAGCGGCGCCATCGTCGGCATCAACGGCCGCATCTCGATCGGCGACCGCGGCCGCGTCAACGTCGGCGTCGGCTTCGCGATCGCGAGCAACCAGATCGCCAACTTCCTCGGTGACCTGCTGGCCGGTCGCCACGCCGAGCACGGCACGCTCGACCTCAGCGCGTCGTTCATGAACGCGCCCGCCAGTGGCGATGCCGCGGCCCAGCGCGGGGTGTTCGTGCAGCAGATGTTCCGCGACTCGGTCGCCGCGGCGCAGGGCGTCGGGCTCGGCGACGAGATCACGCGCTTCGACGGCACCGAGATCCGTTCGGCGAACCAACTGGCGACGTTGGTCGGCGTGCTGCCGGCCGGTGCGTGGACGACGCTCTGGCACCGCCCGCGGCGCGACGACGGCTCGTTCGGCGACGAGTGCAAGGTGACGCTGACGTTGGCGCGACTCGACACCGGCTCGAGCCGCGACGGCGCCGAAGGCCGCCTCGCCAGCCGCGCCGAACGGCGTCGTGCGGCTGCGGCCCTGGTCGCCAGTTGGGCACCTGTCGAGGAGCAGCTCGCCGCCGTGCACTGGCAGCGCATCGCGCCCGACGGCAGCAAGCTGCAGGCTTTCGCCCACGGCGAGCGGCTGCGGCTCGAGCTGCCGGATCGCGTGCTGGTGCTGCAAGCGCCCGGCCGCGCCTTCGTGCGCGTGGGCGAGGAGCTGCGCGAGCCGACCGCCGACGAAGCCGAACGGTTGCGCCGCGAAGCGCTCGCCAACCCGCTGCTCTGGCCGCTCGCCCAGCGCGCGGAACGCCTGCACAAGGCGGTGCTGCTCGGCGGCGCGCACGTGTTCGGCGCGCCGGCGTTGCGCTTCGAACTGCCCGGCGACGGCGAGTGCGAAGCCTGGTTCTTCCACGACGGCACCCCGGCCGGTTGCGCGTTCCGCGACCCGCTGCTGCGGGCGCGCGTCGAGTGGCACGTGCGCGGCGACCAGCTGCGCGTGGTCAAGGACGGCGTGCTGGAGCCGGCTTGGAGCGCTTCGCCACGGCGCACCGGTCCGGTCGACGAAGCGTGGTTCCGGAGGGATGCATGACCCACACGTTCGTTCGGCTGGTCGGCGTCGCCCTGCTGCTCGCCATCGCCCTGCCGGCCCAGGTCCAGGACTTTGGCAAGGCCTATTCGTTCGAGCAGCGGCGGCCGCTGACGCAGGTCGAGCGCACCATCGACGCAGTGCTGCCCAGCCTCGTCAAGGTGCACGGTGCGTCGGGCCTGGCGACGATCGAAGCGTTCGCCACCGGCGTGATCGTCAGCAAGGAAGGCCATGTGCTGACCCTCGACCAGATCATGCTGCAGCCGGGGCGCACGCGCGTCGTGCTGTTCGACGGCTCGGTGCACCAGGCGGAGGTGCTGCCGCCCGACCCGAAGCTCGGCGTGCGTCTGCTGAAGATCGATCCGAGTGCGGTCGCCGGTGGCTTGCAGCCGCTGTGGCCACCGAGCGCCGAGCAGGCGACGTTCCGCTCCGGGCAGTTCGTCGTGTCGATCGGCAACTGCTTCCGGCTCGCGGAGTTTTCCGAGAAGCTCAGTGCGACGTTCGGGGTCGTGGTCGGCCGCGCCAACACGGCGCTGCGCTACCGGATGAGCGACGTGAAGTACGACGGCGACGTGATCCTGACCGACGCGTGCAACAATCCAGGCCACCAGGGTGGCGGCCTGTTCACGATCGACGGCCGCTGGATCGGGCTCAACCTGCGGCTGCTCGACAGCAAGGAGACCAACACCATGCTGTCGGCGGCGATCCCGACCCGCGACCTGCTGCCGTATCTCGAAGAACGTATCCACGGCAAGCCGCGCGCGGAGGTCGTGACCACCAAGGAGAAGGCGTGGTTCGGAGCCGTGCTGTTCGAACAGGCCGGCCGCCAGTCGCCGCCCGCCTACGTCGAACGGGTGCTGCCCAACTCGCCGGCCGCCCAGCTCGGGCTGCGCAACGACGACATGATCGTGCGCCTCGACGACTTCTCGGTGCGCACGTGCCGCGAGTTCCGCGAGGTGCTCGGCAAGTTCGGCGCCGGCCAGAAGGTCAAGGTGACGTGGAAGCGCGGCACCGAGGTGCTGACCGGCGAGGTCGAACTCGCCAAGGAGCCGGCCAAGTGAACCGTTCTGCGTGCGTGCTGCGTTCGCTCGCGTCGGCGTGGCTGTTGCTCGCGGCATTGCCCGCGCAGGCACCGGCGGTCGATCCCGACGAGTTCGTGCGGCTCGAACCGGTGCTGCAGGCAGCGATCTCGCGCGCGGCGCCGTGGACGGTGACCGTGGAGACGTTCGGCGGCACGCGGCGGGTGATGGGCGAGGACGGCGAGTTCGACGGCGACGCGCCGCCGAAGCCGAAGGAACGGCCGAAGAAGCAGGCCGAGCCCGACGAGAAGGAAGGCGAACCGAAGGACGGCAAGGAACCCAAGGGGGAGAAGGACGGCAAGGACGAGAAGCAGGACCTGCCGTTGGTGGCGCCGGGCTTCGCGCAGGCGCAGGGCCGCACGACCGGCGTGGTGATCCGCAGCGACGGCTGGATCGTGGTGTCGCGCTTCGCCCTCAACCTCGATCCGACCACGGTGCTGGTCACGGTGCCGGGCCGCGGCACGTTCCGCGCCGAACGCGTCGGCGAGGACACGAGTCGCGGTATAGCACTCGTGAAGATCCCCGCCCGCGACCTGCCGGTGCCGACCCTGCTGCACCCAGACGAGGTGCAGGTCGGGCAATGGGCGTGTGCCCTCGGGCGCACGTTCGCGGTCGACGAGCCGACGGTGCACCTCGGCATCGTCAGCGCGAAACGCCGCCTGTTCGGCCGCGCGCTGCAGATCGACGCCTACACGTCGCCGGCCAACTACGGCGGTCCGGTGATCGACCTCGAAGGGCGGCTGCTCGGCATCGCGGTGCCGCTGTCGCCGTCCGGACGCAACGCCGGCGTCGAGTGGTACGACTCCGGCATCGGCTTCGCGACGACGCTCGCCGACATCGAGCCGCTGCTCGCGCGCATGCAGGACGGCGCGATCCTGCAGCGCGGCTGGCTCGGCGTGCGGCTCGACCCTTCGTTCCTCGGGCCTGGGGCCAAGATCGCGTCGATCAGCGAGTCCGGGGCCGCGGCGAAGGCCGAGGTGAAGGCCGGCGATGTCGTGACCGCGGTCGACGGCATCGCGGTCAAGAACGGGCCGCACCTGCAGATGCTGGTCAACGCGCGTCTCGGCGGCGACTTCGTGTCGCTGCAGGTGCAGCGTGGCGACGAAGCGCTCCGGTTCGGGCCGTTCAAGCTGCTCGACGCGCCGTGGTCCGAGCAGAAGGGCAGCAAGGACCAGGAACAGGCGCCGAGCTTCCCGCCGCTGCGCAAGCCCGAAGGTCGCTGAAAGGACTCGACCAGGTTCCCCGTCGCACGCGTCCCATGCGCAACTCGCCCGCTCGTTCGTTCGTCCTCGCGTGGTTCGCCGCGGCGACCAGTGCTTTCGCCCAGGCCCCAGCCACGGCCAGCCCGCCGCAGCTGCGGCTGCATCCCCTGCTCGACGGGCTGCGCGGCGACCCCGGCGACCTCGCCAAGGAGGCCGCGAAGGTGGGCCTCGACCTGCAGAAGCCCGACAACCCGCTGGCGGCCTGGGCCTGCAAGGATGGCCGGCTGTTCTACGTGTTCTACAAGTCGACCGAGGAGGCGTTCGGCGACCGCGCCTGGATGCTGCAGCGCATCCGCAAGGTCGAGCGCACGTGGGCGACGAAGGACGGCTCTCCCGAGGAGAAGGTCACCTACCAGGTCGAGGCCTTCAAGACGCAGGGTGGGGCGCTGAAGAGTCCGGACCAGCACTTCGGCAGCTTCGGGTTGCGTGGTGCGCACCGGCGCGAGGTGGTCAAGGAGTACGAGATCGGCTTCGGCGAGCTGCCGGGCGAGGCGGCGGGGGCGGCATGGCCGTTCGCGGAGAACCGGCTGTTCCACATGCTGCAGGCCTACGGCGACGACCGTGCGCTCTTCGACAAGGTGCAGTTCACGGCCTCGCGGCGCTGGACGCTGACGGTCGCGTTCGGTGCCGATGGGGCCTACGCGATCACGAGCCCCGAACTCGGCCTCGACCTGCCGAAGAAGCCGCCGAAGCCCGAGCAGGCGCGGGCGGTGGTGGATCCGGCGTCGAAGGCGCTCGTGCTCGAAGCGGGCGTCGGCCCGGCTGGGCTCGCGGTCGGCACGAGTGCACGCGCCGACGTCGACAAGGTGCTCGGTGCCCCGCTCGAAGACGTGCCGACCGGCCCCAATCGCAACGTGTCCTATCGCGGTGGGATCACCTGCAACTTCGCGCAGGATGGCGTGCTCAACACGGTGTTCACGCGCGCGTGCTTCGGTGGCCGCTCGAAGGAGGGCATCACGCTCGGTATGGCGCGCGCCGAGGTGAAGAAGAAGCTCGGCAAGGCGGCGAAGGACTTCGACGACAGCGAGGTCAGCTGGACGGTGCCGGGGCTGCACGTGCACTTCGATGCGCTCGGGCAGGTGACGCGGCTGGTGGTCGCGCGGCGGTGAGTGTGGTCGCCTCCGCCGGAGTCGACAGGTCGCACCGCAGGAGTCGCTGGGAACGCGGCAGATAGAGTCATGCCATGACCATGCAGAGAACGACGACGACCCGGAGCCTGTTCCTTGCGTTGCTCACTCCGGTAGTAGCCGCGTGCACGACCTCAGCCGGTGCGAACAGTAGGACTGTGAACGCGGCCGATCTCACTTGGCTGGACGCCGCTGGGAAGGGGACCCTGGTGTCAGAGCGAAAGAGGGGTCGGAGCAGCTCGTGGAGGGACTTCGACATCGATGTTCGTTGTTGTCGCTCTCCGAAACTCCAGGGCGATCCGTTGGTGATGCAGGACTACGTGTTCTCCGACGGGCAGGTTCGACCCGCTGTCGCGGCACGGGATCTCGAAGGTGAGTTCCTGCAACTGACGATCGCTCCTCCTGCTGGCTTCGGCGATAGGCTGTTGTGGTTCGGTGTCGTACTGAAGGCTCCGGCCTTCGAAGGCGTTCTGCTCAACTCGAGCTGCAAGGGAAACGAGCCTGGGATGGGCGTCCGAGTTCTCTATCCGCTCCCCTCGGGGAAATGGATCGATGGTGCCATCCCCTGGGACGTGGTGAGCTTTGCGACCAAGTAGCCATGGGACATCGCTCAGGCCCCCAGTCGGTAGGTTCTGTGTCGTTGCTCCGTTGCTCGTCGCGGCCATGATGACCACGTGCCTTCCCATCCGCTGCCGCCCCGCTTGCTCGCCGCAGTCGCCGGCAGCCTGATTGCGGCCTGCGCACGCCCGGCCCCGTGGGCGGCTGTGGACTGGCAGCCTGCGACCCCGCCGCAGCGGATCGTCGCCGCGTCGCTGCTGGCGACCGAGGTGCTGCTCGAGATCCTGCCGCCCGAGCGCCTCGCCGGCGTGCACGTGCTCGCCAGCGACCCGCGCTTCTCGCTGGTGGCAACCGAGGTCGAGCACCTGCCCAAGGTCGGCGCCGAAGCCGAACAGGTGCTGGCGATGCGGCCGGACCTCGTGCTGTGCGACGCCTACACGCGGCCCGAGACCCTGGCCCTGCTCGCCCAGGCCGACATCCCGGTCGTCGTGACCGCCGATCCGGCGAGCTTCGACGACATCGCTGCGAACATCGAACGCATCGGCCGTGTCGTGCACCGTCAGAACGAAGCCACAGCGGTGATCGAACGGCTGCGTGCGCGCTTGCGCGACCTCACCACCAAGGCTCCCGACGTCGCGGCGTGGCGCGTGATGAACCTCGACGGCGGCCTGCACACGTACGGCCGCGGCTCCTTGTTCGCGGCGGTCGTGCAGGCGGCGGGCGCCCGGTGCGAAGCGGTCGAACGCGGCGTCGGCCCGTTCCGCAAGCTCGACGCCGAAGCGCTGCTCGGCTGGCAGCCGGACGCCCTGGTCGTGAACGGCGACGGCGGCAGCATGCCGGCGTGGATCGCCCAGCACCCTGCACTGCCGCTGCTGCGCTGCGTCGCGCGCGGCCGCGTGCTGGCGGTGCCGGGGCCGCTGTTCAACACCACCTCGCATCGCCTCGTCGAAGCGGCCGAGTTCCTGCAGCGCGGCCTCGTGCAATGGGGGAGCCCGTGAACCGCCGACGCCTGCCGTTGCTGCTGCTGGTGGCGCTGCTGCTGCTGGCGGTCACCTTCCTGGTGTTCGCGCGCCAGGCACCGGGCCCGGGAACGTTCCTCGCATGGCTCGCCACGGGGTTCGGCGGTCCGGCGATCGAACCGGCCGACGCGTTCGTGTTCGGCCAGTTGCGCCTGCCGCGCCTGTTGGTGGCGATGTTCGGCGGCGCCTCGCTGGCGCTCGCCGGGGCCGTCATGCAGGCCACGTTCCGCAACCCGCTCGCGTCGCCGGACCTCGTCGGCACCGCAGCGGGAGCGGCGTTCGGCGGTGCTTCGACGATCGTCTTCGGCTTGGCGGCGGCCCACGTGCTGATGGTGCCGCTCGGCTCGCTGCTCGGGGCCACCGTGGTCACCGGCCTCGTGTTCGTGCTGGCGCAGAGCCACGGCCGCTTCCAGGTCGCGACCCTGCTGCTCGCCGGCATCGCGTTGCACACGTTGGTCGGCGCCCTGACCGCGTTCGTCGTGACGTTCACCTACGACAACTACACGGCGAGCTCGCGCGTGTTGTTCTGGCTGATGGGCGGCCTCGACGACCGGACCTGGGCGAACGCGTGGATCACGCTCGGCGGCTTCGTGCTGTTCTCTGCGCTGGTGGCGCCGCGTGCGCGCGAACTCGACCTGCTGACCCTGCACGACGACAGCGCGCACAGCCTCGGCGTCGACGCCGCGCGCGCTCGCCGCTGGCTCGTGTGGTGCGCGTGCGGCCTGACCGCGGCGACGGTCGCGAACACCGGCGGCATCGCGTTCGTCGGCCTCGTGGTGCCGCATCTGGCGCGCCTGCTGGTCGGGCCAGCACACGGTGTGCTGCTGCCGACCGCAGCGTTGCTCGGCGCCGTGCTGCTGGTCGGCAGCGACCTCGCGTGCCGGCTGGTGCCACCCGACTGGAACCTGCGCCTGGGCGTCGTCACCGCGCTGTTCGGCGCACCCTACTTCCTCGTGCTGCTGGCGCGCCATCGCCGCGGGGAGGAGCTGTGAACGGCCTCGTCGCCAGCGACCTGCACCTGCGCGTCGGCGAACGGGCGCTGCTCGACGGCGTGTCGTTGGCGCTGCGCCCGGGCGAGCTCGTGCTGCTGGCGGGGCGGAACGGCGCTGGCAAGACGACCCTGCTGCGCACGCTGGTCGGCGCGCTCGTGCCGCATCGCGGCCGGATCGAGCTGGAGGGCCGACCGCTGGCCGAGTGGCCGGGGCGCGCGCGCGCCCGGCAGCTGGCGTTCGTGCCGCAGGGCGTCGACACGCCGTTCGAGTTCACCGGGCGCGAGCTGGTGACGATGGGGCGGCATCCGCATCGGGGGCGCGGGGAAGCGCTGCGGCCGGACGACGTGGCGGCGATCGGTCGCGCGCTGGCGATGGTCGACGCGGCGTCGTTCGCGGATCGGCGCGTGACGACGTTGTCGGGCGGCGAGCAGCGGCGCATCGCGGTGGCGCGCGCGCTGGCGACCGAGGCGCCGTTGCTGCTGCTCGACGAGCCGACCAACAACCTCGACCTCGAACACGCCCTGCAGCTGGTGGCGATGCTGCGGCGCTTCGCGGCGGCGGGGCGCGCGGCACTGGTCGCGTCGCACGACCTCAACCTGGTGGCGCCGCACTGCGATCGCGTGGTGCTGCTGCACCAGGGGCGCGTGTTCGCCGACGGGCCGCCGCAGCAGGTGCTGGCGAACGAGCCGCTGGCGGCGGTGTTCGGCGTGCACGGGGTGGCGGCCGAGGGGTTCTTCCCGCGCGCGTTCCGACTGCCTGGCTCAGGGAGCTGAGTTCGGCGCATCGCTCGAGTGCGGCGCGCCTCGGCGCCGCGTTCTGGCAGGCCAGCCGGTTGGTTTCGCGCAGCGGATCTCGTCACCCCGGCTTGGCGCGCCGCACGTGGCGCAGCGTCAGCACGGTGCCGACCGCGATGGTCGTGGCGCGGCCGACGTTCGGCCACAGGCCCCCGGCGGCGTTGTCGGACACGGCGAACACCATCCAGGCGGCGTTCATCACCGCGTGCAGACCGATCGTCGTCCACAGGTTCCAGTCGTGCGCGCGCAGGATCCACGCGTACCAGATGCCGCCGGCGGTCGTGGCGGCGAGCACACCGAGGTGCTGGCCGCTGAAGGAGCCGTTCCATGGCACGTGGACGGAGCCGAACAGCAGGCCGGCGACCACCGCCGTCGGCCAGAACGGGAATCCGCCGACGCGAACGGCGATGCCGACCAGGGTCGCGCGGAAGAGCAGTTCCTCGACGAGTGCTGCGACGACGGTCCCGCGAAGCGTGTCGAAGCCGAGGCGCAGCTCCTCGTGGCAGAGCGCGCCCTGGACCAGCATCGGCAGACCCGCCAGTAGCGCGAAGGCCAAGCCCCGAGGCAGGGAACCGGTGAGGCCGAGGCCCGACCAAGTGCGCCGCGGACCGTGTGTGACGGCGGCGCCGGCGAAGCACGCGAGCACCAGCAGCACCGAGCTGTCGAGGTTGCGCACCGACTCCGCGACACCGTGCTCCTGCAGCCATCGGTGCATCGCCACGTAGAAGCCGAACTCGCCGCGCACTCGTGTGAAGCCCAGCGTGCCGAGCGCCAGGCCGAGCGCCAGCAAGGCGCGCAGGACGTCGCGGCGCGGCTCAGCGGCCACGCGGGAAGTCCTCTTCGCGGAGCAGGAACGGCTGGAAGCGCTGCCGCCAGAGTTCGGGCACGGCGCACTTCTGCATGCTCGCCATGTCGACCGTCGCGGTGCGCACCCGCGCCCTGCACAGCGGGCGCGGATCGTCGCCGCGCGTCATCCAGAAGCCGAACTCGACCGAGCCGTTGCCGATCTGCAGCACGCCGAGGTGCACCCACGGCTCGTCGCCGTAGCGGACCGGCGCGAAGAACTCGGCCTCCAGCTTCACCGCCGGGAAGCCGAGCTTGTCGTCGTGCAGCACCTGCGGGTAGGGCCGGCCCAGCCCGTCGCTCCACCAGTCCTCGAAGGCGCAGTGGAAGTAGTGCAGCAGCTTCGGGTAGTAGGCGATGCCGGCGTCGTCGATGTCGCCGAAGCGGTAGCGCAGGCGGGTGCGGAACGTCATGCCGAGGCGCCGCCCGCGCGTGGTGCCCCGGCAGGCTCGTCGTCGCGGTTGCGGTCGGTGTTCCGGGAGCAGAAGTCGTGCAGGCCCTGCACGTCCTTCGGCAGCTGCGGGTGGCGGTGCAGCTGGGCCAGCAGCACGTCGATGGTCGCCTGCGTGTCGGCCTCGGCGGAGTGCGCACCCTCCAGTTCGCGACCGCAGTAGTGGCGCACGGCGGCCGACAGGTTGCGCGGGCCCATCAGGAAGCGGTCCCAGGTGGTCTCGCAGGCGTTGAACAGCACCTTCACGTCGACCTGGCGGCGCCCCTTCATGTCGAAGGCGATGCCGTGGCGCTTGCACTCCTCGAGCCACAGCGGGACGTCGTAGGCGATCTGGTTGAAGCCGCCGAGGTCGGCGTCGCCGAGGAACGCGACCAGCTCCGGGCCGAGCTTGCGCAGCGGCTGGGCCGGCTTCTTGCCGCCGTCGCCGAACAGGCCGCAGGCGTCGGCCGAGTGGATGCCGGTGACCTTGGTGGCGCCTTTGCTGAGGGCGATGCCCGGGTTGACCGGGCGGACCAGCGACTCGCGGCTGCCGTCCGGCAGCAGGCGGACGAACGCGAGTTCGACGATGCGGTCGTTCTTGATGTCGAGGCCGGTGGTCTCGAAGTCGAGGAAGACGATGGGGCGCTTGAGTTGGAGGAGCATGGCAGCGGATCCGGGCGCCGCGCGAGCTGACCGGCTCGTGACCGTCGCGGCGTCGACGGACGGCGCATTCTGCGCAGTCCGTGGTCGAGGACAAGCTGCGAGGCTCGCGGACGAACGTCAGGCGCCGCGGCGACGGATCAGCGGGCGCAACCGGTCGGCCCACAGGCGGCGCGAGCCGCGTTCGTGCTCGATCTCGGCGAACCGGCGCACCCAGTCGAGCTGGTCGTCGGCGGGGACCACCGCGTCGCAGGAGGGGAACAGCTCCTCCTCCTCGATCGCCCGCATGCGCTCGAGGCGCTGCGTGACCGCGTCGACGGTCTCGACGAAGCCCGTGCGCTCCTCGTCGGACAGCGTGCCAACCGGCTCCCAGAACAGCACCAGCGAGTGGGTCAGGGTCGTCACTTCGTCCTGCAGGCGAAGCAGTTCGCCCACCAGCCTGGCGCAGTGCTCCGTGCCGCGCATGGCCACGGCGGGCCACATCGCCTCGGCTTCCTTGCAGAGATGCACGCCGACCACGAAGTCGCGCAGGAAGCGCAGGGCCAGCGCGGTGTCGGCGACGGGCAGGTCCGCGCCCGCCAGGACCTCGGCGGCGATGTTCCGCAGGACCTTCAGACCGGCGGCCACGAGCTCGTGGTCCGCGCACAGGTTCTGGGTCGGGCGGTTCATCGCAAACCGGGTTGGGGCAGGTGGCCCTTGCATTCCGGGCCGGACAAAGCCCCTGGTGGCACCAAGATTTCGGAATGCCCCGTGCGGCCCATGGGAACTGGGGGAAAAGAATCCAAACAAAAAACGAACTCCCAAGGTTGCCATGGCCGAACAAGGCGCTAACTTGGACAAGAACGAATCACGAACGAGGACCCATGGCCGCTACCCAAGAACAGCTTCCCTTCCTTCGCCAGCTTCCCATGCGCGCGACCCTGCGATCGGCGGGACCGGTGGCACGTCCCGAGGGTCGCCGTCCGAAGAGCCTCGTTGGTGCGTCTGGCGCCGCGCTGTCGCCGCGGTCGGCGGCTGGTCCCCGACACGTCGCAGCGCAGCAGGTTGGTTCGCCTAGCTCCTCTGTACATGATTGCTTGCGATCGAGTCCATCCGTCGGGGAGCGTCCGGCCCGTGCGACGGAGGTCGTGCGGCTGCCCCGCACGGCAGATGAGCTGCGGCCGGCTTGGGGCGCTGCACCTGGGGCTAGGTTCGCGAGGGCGCGGGCTGCTTGGCTGCTGGAGGTCTGCAGCTCCTGCGCCCTGATCGTCGGGTTCCTGGCGATGGCGCTGTTCTGTTGATTCCCAAACGAGAGTCGAACATCATGTTCGACGATCCGAACATTCCTCGACCCGATCCCGTGGTCGAGTCTGATCCCGAGTCGAACCTGGCCCGAGAAAGTCGGTGGAGGCTGATGTGGAACTGATGCTTACGGAGAAGCAGATCCGAGTGCTGCGGTACTTCCGCGACTACCGCCGCGAGCGTGGCATTTCGCCGACCCTGGACGAGGCTGCACAGGCGCTCGGTGTCAGCAAGATCACGATCCACGAGCACCTGAACCAACTGACCCGCAAGGGTGCCATCCATCGGGATCGCGCCAAGGCACGGGCGGTGGCCATCCTGCACGACCCCGACGCCGAAAACGATCGGCCGGGCGGAGCCGCCATCCCGTCGCTGCCCCTGGTTGGCATGATCGCAGCGGGTCGTCCGATCGAGGCCATCGAGGAGCGACAGGAGATCCCGCTGACCGACCTCGTGCCGACCGGCGATCACTTCTACCTGCTGCGTGTGCGCGGCAAGTCGATGATCGAGGACCACATCGACGATGGCGATCTGGTCGTCGTCGAGCGTCGCGAGACGGCGAACGACGGCGACATCGTGGTCGCGATCCTCGAGGACGAAGAGGCCACGCTGAAGCGCTTCTACCGGGAGAGCAACGGGATGATCCGACTGCAACCTGCCAACGCGAGCATGGAACCGATCTTCACGTCGCGGGTGCAGCTGCGCGGTGTCGTGCGAGGCGTCGTGAGGCGCTTCCGCTGATGGCGGAGCCCCCCGGCCGCAAGCAGAAGGGGCCGTTCGTCGACCACTGCGAAGCAGGCAAGCACGCCTGGTGTCGATGCGAGCGAAGTGCTCGTTACCCGTACTGCGACGGGACGCATCGTGGCAGCGACGTCACGCCGCTGAAGATCGTGCTCGAGCAGGCGAAGACCGTCGTCTGGTGCGCGTGTGCCGCCACCGGCAACCAGCCCTTCTGCGACGGCTCCCACTGTCGTCTCTAGGGCTGTCTTCTCTAGGGCGGTCTTCTCTAGGGCTGGCGTCTCTAGGCTTGGCGGCTTGGCGAAGTCGCGCCGCGCGGGCTTGGCAGCCAGCCCTCGCGGAGTGTGACGATCGCCTCGCTTGCCTCGGCCAACGACAGGGTGACCGTCCCTTGCCCGGGCTCCGGAGTCGCCGACGTCGAGCGCACGGCACCGCGCCGGGCGAACAGGACTTCCAGCGGTCGACCAACGGCGGCGACCGCCTGGAACACGTCCGGCCAGCTGCTGCTGGTCACCCGCAGGTTCTGGATGGCCAGGATCTCGTCGCCTGGCTGAAGTCCGGCTCGGTGGGCCGGCGAGTCGCGGGTGACCGAGCCGACCGTCGTCGCTCCCGCATCGAACTGCAGGCCCAGATGCGGGCGTTCGGTGTCGCGCAGTTCGAGCTTCACACCGATTCTCGCCAGGGCGTCGACGAGGTTCGGCTCCAGGTGGTCGTGCACCAGTCGCCGCGCTTGCTCGGCAACGCGCGCGTCGGCGACCGCTTCGAAAGCAGCCCACACGTCCTGCTCGGTGAAGCCGCGGCACGCCGCGTAGGTGTTCGCGTAGAGGTGCCGCAGCACGTGGTCGAGGCACCGGGCTCCGTTCGTCGCCGCGCGCACCTCGAGATCCATGCACATGGCGGCGATGGCGCCGTGTGCGTAGTAGTTCAGCGACGAGTTGCGCGTGTTCTCGTCGGGTCGGTAGAGGCGGATCCACGCGTCGAAGCTGGACTCGTGCAGCGACGACTGGTGTCGCCCAGGCGTGTTCCACAGCGACTGGATCGACTTGGCGACGATCCCCAGGTAGTCGATTGGGGTCAGCAGCCCGGCTCGCAAGCACAGCAGGTCGTCGTAGTAGGCGGTCCATCCCTCGAGCAACCAGAGCAGGCTCGTGTAGTTCTCCTGCTCGTAGTCGTAGCGCCAGAACTCGACGGGTCGCAGCCGCTTGACGTTCCAGGCGTGAAACAGCTCGTGCGCTGCAAGGGCCAGGAACTCGCGGTAGCCCTTGTCGCTGCGCAACGACGTGCGGGAGAACAGCAGGGTGGTCGACTCGCTGTGCTCGAGACCGCCGTGTCCGTCGGCGGCGAAGAGACACAGGAAGACGAACCGTTCGTACGGAAGCGGGAGACCGAACACGTCTGCCGCCACCTCGACGATGCGGTGCAGGTCTTGGGCGAGGGTCGCAGGTGGCTCGATGCCTGAAAGCCCGTCGAGCACGGCCTCGTGTGCGATGCCTCGCGTCGTCCATGACACCCGCTGCAGCGTTCCGGCGAGCACCGGCGAATCGAGGGCATGGTCGATCCCGCGGGCTAGCAAGCTGAGGCTCTGTCGGTTGGCCGCTGGGTTCGGCGATCCCGGAGTGCGCGGCAGGGCTGTGGCGACTTCCCAGCTGGCAGGCAGATCCAGAGTGATCCGGGCTTGCAGGTCGTTGCCGCCAACCGGCCACAGCAGGACGCAGGCGTGGTTCCAGAAGGCGTGGTCCTCGGTGACATCCGCCGTCCGGACCGTCAACTCGTGGGCGTAGACCCGGTACGCGACTCGGACTCGATCGACCCGACCGGCGACGTCGACCACGAATCGGTTCTTCGCCACCTTGCGGCACAGCAACGGGGTGCCCTCGGAGGCATCCACGGCCTCGACTCGCGACAGGTGCTTGGCAAACTCGCGGATCAGGTAGCTGCCGGGTGTCCAGGTCGGCAGGAACAGCTCCAACCGCCCCTCCGTCCGGACCGCCGGTGGCAAAGGCATCACCAGGGTCACCAGGAGCTCCCCAGGCGCCCCGCAGACCGTGATGGTGAAGTCGAGTCCTGCGGTGGCTGGCATCGTAGGTTGTGCCTGGCGAGTGAGTTGTCCGCTTGGCCGAAAATCCGATGGCCTGGACCAGCTGGCTGTGCCGCCCGGCTAGGGCTTGATGGTGTCGGTGAGGCCGTGCCGGCTCGGGAGACCGAGCCGCCGCCCTGAGGTTGCGGCGCGAATGGCGACGAAAGGGCGCCGGTGGGCTCTCGCCGGTGCGATGGCACCCGCGGTCGAACTGGCGCGCCCGAGAGGAGTCGAACCTCTGACCTACGGCTTCGGAGACCGTCGCTCTATCCAACTGAGCTACGGGCGCCCGCCTTGGTCTTATCTTGAGCCATCGGGAAACACAACATGACCGGCGGTTCGCGGACGCTGGGATGCCGCGCCCGGGTTGCCGGTTGGCGTCGGCCCGTCCTCGGGAGCCCGTTCAGCTCATGGATGCCGAGTGCGTAGGCGAGCCCAGGGGCACAATTCTCCAGCGGATCGCGAGAAACCTGCCTCCAAGTTCCTGCTAGACTTGGCCGAACCCCTCTCATGACCGTCCGACTCGCCATGGCTCTGGTGTCGGTGGGACTCGCCACTGCGACTGCTTGGCGCGTGGCGCTGGACTCGACTCCGTTGCGCGCCGACCAGCCGGCACCCGCTTGGCAGTTGGCGGACTCCGACCAGGACTTCCTGCCCGACGTCGTGGAGTTCGCAGTGCTTTCGAGCGCGTCCTCGAGCGACACGGATGGCGATGGTTCGCCGGATTTCGTCGAGTTCGTGCAGAAGGCGCGACCTTCACAGCCGGGAGACCCGCTGCCTGTGGATCAGGAGATGCGGGTGATCGTCACCGGTTCGCCAGCGGGCTCGGGACTCGACGTGGTGTGGTTCCACGTGTTCCTTCGCGTCGTCGACTCCACCAAGTTGGTCCAAGGGTTCGAGACGTGGATCGAATGGCCTTGGTTGCCCGAGCAACGCTTGTTGTTCGACATGTTGTCGCTGGGGGCCCCCATCTATCGAGAGCGGCGGACCACGAACCAAGGGACCTGGGTTTCGATCTCGGTTCCCGTTGCCTCGGTCGAGTTGATCCAGAGCATCTGCCCGATGTCGGTCTGTGCCCAGGCAGAGGTTGGTGGGCGGCGAATCCGCTCCGTCTCGCCCGTCTACGACATCGCTGGGGAGTTGCGGTCCTTGGTTCCGTTCGGGACCGGCTACGCCCTGCAGCAGCTCTACCCTGCACCCCTGCCGTCGCTTTTCGATTCGGTTGGTGGTGGCGGTGCCACCACGCTCTCCAACCGGGTTTGTGTGCTCGAGCTGAGCGAAGCGGGCATCGGCCCAGGCGGCGCGCTCTACGAGGTCGTGGCTGCCGAGTGTCAGGACTGCAACGACGTGGAGTGCAGTACCGCATGTGGTGACGCCATAGGTTGGGTTCTGACCCTGCCTGGTGGCTTGCCTGCCCTCGATGCCGGCTACTGAGGTGCGCTGGGGAACGGGCGAGGCGCTGGTCCAGGCTGGAGCGGACGACCGCAGCGGTCACCGCGCAACGACCAGGGCGCCGGCCGTCGTTCCATCACCTGGGGAGCCGCGTCGCCGCGCATGGAGCATGGAAACTGCGGGCCGGATCGGAAGGCTCCAGGCGCCGGCTGAGTGGAAGGTCGGCGGGCGGGCCCAAAAGGGCTGGGATCCTGCTCCAACTGGTTGCCGAAGAACGGTTTTCAGCAGCTAGCGCCATTTTCAACGGAACCGTCGGTTGATACAGACCGTCTGACTGCCGTGGAACTGCTCGAAGATCCAGACGCTGCGCTCGTGGCTGCTTGCCGGCAGCCTGGAAGCGATCAGTTCGAGCGGGCCTTCGAGGAGCTTTTCGCGCGCTATCGCGATCGGGTCTATGCGATTGCGTTTCGGGTTCTCGGCAACGCCGGCGATGCGCTGGATGTCGTGCAGGAGAGCTTCGCGTTGGTGTTTCGCAAGCTCGATTCGTTTCGCGGCGGGTCGTTGTTCAGCACCTGGCTTTTCCGCATCGTGGTCAACTCGAGCATCGACCACCGACGCAAGCACTCCAACCGACCCCTGGTCGGCATCGAGGATGCCGACGATCTCGATCGACAGGACCAGGAGCCTGGTCCTGTCGACCACGCCGAGACCAGTGAGCTCGCTGGTCAGGTCCAGTCGGCCATGGACTTCTTGAGCCCGAAGCTCCGAGCGATCCTGGCGCTTCGATACCTCGAGGACATGTCCTACGAGGAGCTCGCCGTCACGCTCGCCCTGTCGCTCGGCACGGTGAAGTCACGCTTGGCGAGGGCCCATTTGGCGCTCGAGCAGGTCGTTCGCACGAGATTCCCGCAGCTCGATCTCGGAGCCGGGCCAGACATGGTCGGAGGTGTCGGATGACCAAGCACGAACCGCTGCCTGGGCTGCGTCCCCATGTTCCTGCGTCTTGCCGGTCCAGTCTGCAGGCGCACCTGGATGCTGGTGTTGCAGCATCTTCGTCGATCGCCCCCGAAACTGGGCCGGCTGCGGAGCACACGGCCGGCTGCGCCAGCTGCCAGCGCCACGTGCAAGCCGCTGGCGTGCTGGCCGCGGCTCTGCGAAAGCGGCCGGATGTGCCGCAAGAGCTGGCTTCTCCAGCCTTCCTCGAGCAGATCTACGAGCGTGCGGTTGCGGAGTTCGAGGAGGCTGGCTCGTTGGTGACCGAATTGGCTCGGCCTGCGGTGCTGCCGTCGGGCGCCGAGGCGTTGTCGGGCCCCCAAGGTCTACTGTCCTCCTCCGTTGGTGCGCTCGTCGGTGCGGAGGCGCCGCAGCCGTCGGCATGGGCCTGGGAGAAGATTCGCCGATCGCTGTTGGCGGAAACTTCGTTGCGGGCTGAAGCCATGCGCTCGCCGGTCCGGTTCACCCGAAGGCGTGTGATGCTCGCGACATTGACACTCGCGACGACCGTCGCCGCCACGCTGGCGGTCGGCGTCTACTTGGTTGGCGCCCGCCCGCCCGCCCGGGGTCCCGAGATCCGCTTCGTGGAACTCGGCTCCGCACCTGCCGTCGAGTTCGCCGTCCTGCGTCATGGCATCGACCGTTGACGGCGAGCCCGACACTCATTCACCTTCACTCCCGTCTCCTCCGTCTTCTCGTCCCATGCGACTGCCAGCCCTGCGAAGCGCACTGCCAAGCCTCGTCATGTTCGTCATGACGAGCATGCTGCTGCTGTCTGCAGAAGGCTCGGCCCAGTCGACTGGTACGCCGTCGAAGAGTTCGCCGGCGAAGTCCTCGGGTGCCGCCCAACGGGTCACCTTGACTCCGTCGTTCTCGACGATGTCGGCTGCGGATCGGACCACCGACCGGACGCAGGTCCAGCTGCGCAGGTTTCGCCAAGGTTCCGGGATCGTCACCATCCGAGAGCAGCTGGTGGTCGATTCCAACGGCGTCGACGTGCAGGGGCATCAGCTCTCGTTCCTCGGCGTGGAAGGCGAGCTGCCTGGTTCGCCGCTGCATCAGAAGTGGCAGCAGACCTACGTGCTCTTCGCAGAGCAGTTCTACCTGCAGGGCAGCTTCCGCGTGCGGGATCTTGCGTTGGCCCAGGCCAACTACAGCCTCTACGACTTCGGTCCGACGAGTCGCGCAGGCAGGCCGGCGCGTTCGACCGTGGTGTTCCCGAACACGCCCGACAAGTCGATCTGGCTCGTCGACGTCGACACAGCCACGGGATTGGTGCTCTACAGCGTCGAGTTCGATGCGAGCCTGACAGTCCTGTCGGAGATCGAAGTCCTGTCCCTGGTCCAGGCTGCCCCGCAACAAGCCGCGGTGCCCGCCACGACGGTGAGCAGTTTCGGGGCGGCTGTCGCCGCGATGGGCAACCCATCTGGACTTGTCGAACCGGTGACCACGATGGTCGGCGAGTACGCCCTGACCAGCGTCGAAACGCGAGTCGATCCGTGGAACGGTCTACCCAAGGTCGTGCTCACCTACTCGGACGGCATCGACCAGTTCACCGTCAGTGAGAAGCCTGGCTCCTTGGATCCCTTCGCTGGCCTGCCGGGCTCCGAACCGGGTACGGGGACGATCGGTCGCTACCGGGATCGGGCGATGACCGCGCTCGTGTTCTGGGACGATGGCGTTGCCTTCGAGGTGGTCGGGAACGGTGGACTACAGCGCTTGGACGAGGTGGCCAAGGCGCTCTACACGGCAGCCCTCGCCCAGTGAACGTCCGTCCTCGGGACTTGGGTCTCGGGGTTCGCAAGCGGTCGACTGCGCATGATCCGTCGAGGGAATCCCACGGGTCGCGGGAATGCGACCTGAGTCGTCGCAATGCTGCGACGGTGCGAGCAGTGGGGTCGCTTGCCGATTCTCCAGCCATCCGTGGGACCGGCATTGTCGCGGGAATCGACAGTTGGCACCTCTGCTGCTGATCACGGGCGAACACCTCTCCCTGGACCAGCCCGATGGACGCCGACAAGAACGACACTCCCAAGTTGCCGGAAGCACTCAGCTCGACCGAGTATCGAGCCCGACTCGCCACCAAGCTCAACTGCCTCATCGCAGTCCTCGAAGTGGCGATCGCGAAGATCAACAAGAGCATGGACGTTCCTGGAGCCAACGAGGAACGGCTCGCGAAGATCCGCGGCAACCTCGAGAACACGCTGTCGATCTGCCAGCGCGCCCGCCAGACCCTCGACAAGGCCGATACGACCAAGTCGCTCACCATGCGGAGCGAGGCTCATTCGATGTCGGCCCGAGACTACGTGGAACTGACCAGCATCGACGAGTATCGGAAGTTCCGGCAGATGACGCCGATCACCCGGGACGAGCTGCAGACCATCGACTTCGACGAACTCGCCCGCCGCCTGACGGAAAACTGAGAGTCTTCGTCGGCCCGTCTTCGATGGGCAACTGCCCATGTCGCCGACCTGACGCAGCGGCTGAGGCCGCTGCTCGCGGAGTGCTGGCGGCGTGCAGATCGGCAGGCCTACACTGCGCTCCTCGCGAATGCCGATCGAGTCCAGAACGGCATGATCACTGCACTGATCGGGAAACAGGCCGCAATCGCGAGCAAGGCCAGGGTTGCGCACGTCTCGGCCGGAGCCCACGCGGCTCTGACCGCCCTGTTCGAACGCTCGAGCCATGAGCTGCTCGAATGCAGTTCCTGGGAGGATCTGGTCGCGTTGGCGGCTGGATCCACCCTCGACTTGATCCTGTGCGACGAGAGCACGGCGATCTCGAGGCCCCCGATGGACACCCCTTGCATGGTCCTCTCCGAGGGGCCGCAGGCAGGAGGTGCCCTGGGCATGCAGGCGCTCGAAGCCGCGTTGGAACCGATCCTCGGCCTGGCCGTGGAATTGACTCGTACCCGAGCTCGTGCGCTGGACGCAGAGCGGCTGACGCTCGGGCTGCACACCGGTTCGGCGATGGTGGGCAACAGTCCGCTGATGCGGCGCCTGCAGGGCACCCTGAGTCGAGCCGCCGACTGTGATGTCACCGTCCTGATCGAGGGTCCGGCAGGTGCAGGCAAGTCGCTGGCAGCGCGTGTCGTGCACTGCAAGAGCCGTCGCGTCGGTCAGCCGTTGGTCGCCATGTCGTGTGCGGAACTCTCGGTGGACAACCTGATGAAGGCCGTCGAGACGGCGCGAGCTACGACCCTGGTCCTGGAGGACGTCGAGAAGCTGCCACTCGCTGCACAGGGAGCCCTGGTGCGGCACCTGAAGGAGCGCAACCCGAAGGTGTCCTCCCCTCGCCTGATCGTCACCACCGGCGGGCATCTGCCTGAGCTGGTGGCCAAGGGTGCGTTCCGTGAGGACCTGCTCTACCGGCTGCACGCCTTCCCGATCGTCGTCCCGGCTCTGCGGGAACGTACCGAGGACATCGCGATGATCGCGACCCACGTCCTGCAGACCGCGACGCAGGCGCAGGGGGCGGGGTCGACGACCTTCACACCGTCGGCCTTGATGTTGCTCGAGAGCATGGCTTGGCCTGGGAACGTGAGTCAGCTCGAGAACACGGTGTGGCGAGCCCGCGTGTTGGCTGGTGGTGGTCCCATCGATCGGGAACACCTGATCCATGTGCCGACTGCCGCGAATCAGACCGCTGCGCCACGCGAGCGGGATGCGAGGGTCGAATCCGCCGAACTCGGCGAGGAAGCGATCCGCCCGTTCGAGGAGGAGGAGCAGGAACTGCTCACCCGAGCCTTGCGGGCGACGAAAGGGAACGTGCGCCGTGCGGCGCAACTGCTCGGCATCGGCAGGGCGACCCTCTACCGGAAGATCCAGCAGTACCGGTTGCGCCTGCAATGACGTCGTTGGCGGTGGCGGGACGCTTCCGAGCGACGAAAGCAGCTGCCGCGCGCTCGATGCGACACTAGCATCCAGCCGTGACCGAATCGGAGTCGTTGCCGATCCTCCACCACGAAGCCGGACTCGTCGTGGTCGACAAACCGGCCGGGGTACTGGTCGTGCCGGCACCAGGGCGATCTGGACGTACGCTGGTCGACCGCGTCGCGCAGCAGCTGGGAACCAAGGCGTTCGCCGTGCACCGCCTCGACGAGGACACCACTGGGGCGATCGTGGTGGCGCTCGACGACGAGGTGCGTGTGGCGATGGAGTCGCTGTTCCGGGCCCACGCGGTGCAGCGCGACTACCTCGCCTTGCTCTCGTCGGCCCCGTCGCCGGCTGCGGGGAGGATCGAGGCGGCCCTGGAGGTCGGCGGCGACGGCATAGTGCGCGTGGCCAAGGTCGGCGGGCAGCGCGCGATCACCCACTACGCGACCCTCGGTCGTCGGGATCGCTGCACTCTGGTTCGCTGTCGTCTCGAGACCGGACGCCGGAACCAGATTCGCGCCCACATGGCAGCACTCGGCTCGCCGTTGGCCGGCGATCGGAAGTACGGATGGCGGGCTCGTGCTGGTGAGAGCTTCCCCCGGGTGATGCTGCACTCGTGGCGACTCCAGTTCCGCCACCCTGGAACGGGCACCGAGGTGCAGGTCGAAGTGATCCCCGCCGAGCCGGCGCTCCGGCCCTGATCTCGGCCTCGCCACGGCCGAACCCGCCTCGTGACTCCCTCGGAGCGGGTTCCTAGAATCCCGCTCCGTGCGCGTGCCGATCCAGATCAGTGAGGAGTCCCTGTTCGGCTTCCTCACCAGCACTCGGCTGCCTCTCGTCTCGAGTCTGGCGTCCCTGATCCGATGGGCCTCGCTCGGGCAGGCTGTCGCCTGTGCAGTGTTCGCGGTGCTCTGCCTGAGCATCGCCGACGATGGGCTGTGGACGGCCGGTCTACCTTGGTCCGGAGCGCTGCCATCCCTGGTCGCATCGCCGATCTTCCTGCTGGCTTGGCGCGACTGGCGGGCGCGTCGGCTGCAGCGCGCCGGAACGACCATGTTCGTGGCCTGGTATGCCTTCACCATCCTGGCGAACTGGCCGCGCGGTTCCTTCAGCGCAGCGTGGTATGTGCACCCCGTTCTCTCGCTGGCGGCCACCATCTGCCTCGGGGTGATCCCAGGGCTCGGACTCACGATGCTCGCGGTGGTGGCCCTGCTGGCGGCCACTCAGTTCCAGGTGGTCGGAAACGTGCCGAGCGAAGTCCTGCCGCAACTGTGGGTGCACGCGGCGAGCCTGTGTGCGGTGACGCTCGCCTCCGCCCTGTCGGGTGCAATCGTCAACCGGCTGGTGTTCATGGCGCTGGTGACGGCCGAGGCGCAGCGACGCAAGAACTTCGAGTCGAGCCGGGCGCTCCGCCACCGCGAGAAGCTGCTGCGACACGCACTGCGCGTCGAGACCATCGGTGACCTGGCCAGCATGGTCTGCCACCAGCTGCGAAACACCTTCCAGGTGGTGATGGGGCACGTGACGATGTGCGGCATGGTCGACGATGCAGAGCGAGTGCGTCGGTTGGCGATGATCGAACAGGTCTTGCAGCAGGCCAGGCCGTTGCTGGACCAGTTGATGCACATGGCGCATCCCGACGAAGGGACCACCGAGGCCTGCGACGTGGCAGAGGTGCTGCGGCAGTTTCATTCGCAGGCGCGACTGGTGCTACCGGGCGCGATCCAGTTGTCGTGTGAGGCCACGACCGAGTCCGCCATGGTGTTGCTCAACCCCCACGGTCTCGTGCATGCGCTCTGGAACCTCGTGATCAACGCGCGGCAGGCGATTCGTGGAGAAGGCGCGATCACGCTCCGCTGTGGCCGGGATCGGCATCAGGTGTGGATCGAAGTGTCGGACACCGGTTGTGGCATGAGCAAGGAGATCCAGGAGCGGATCTTCGACCCCTACTTCACGACCAAGCCACCGGGTCAGGGGACAGGCCTCGGGCTGACCGCCGTCGACCGCTTTGTGCGCAGCAGCAGTGGCTTGATCCAACTCGACAGCGAGATCGGTCGAGGGACGACATTCCGGATGCGCTTTCCGGTCGCCGGGGGGGCCTCTCGTTCGATCGGAGCCTGACGGTCTCGCCCCTACAGCGAGATCGGTCGCCCGAGACGCCGGCTCAGGATCTCGGCCAGGATCGTGTCCACGTCTCCTCGCCCCTTGGTGTCCAGCCACCGGCCGCTGGTCTGCTCCTGGGCGAAGTGCCACGCCGAAGCTCCTTCGGCGAGCCAGATCTGGTTGGCTGCGGACTGGCGGTTCAGGATGCAGTTCTTGCGGTCCGCAAACGTGATGCGCAACACGCCGCTGGCGAGGTCTGCTTCCAGTTCGTCCGGATCGAAGGTGTCGAGTCGGGCGAGCACCCTCCGCAGCAAGGCGTCGGCGGCATGCTGGAAGTCATGGTGGCGCTCGGTGCTCATCGTCAGCGCGGATCATCGACCCGGTCGCATCCCAAGCCAACTCCGCGGTCTAGGGGCTGGCGAGGACCGGGCAGGAATGACGGACGGATGGCTTGAAAAAAAGAGTGGCCGGCGATTCTCTCCCAGAATCGCCGGCCACGGTGAGTCCCAGTCGCGCAAGATTGCCCTCTCGAATCGGCTCCGACCTCTTGGGAAGGTCAGAACCGGACGCGACTGGGACTACTCGTCCCATGCAGCATAAGTAGACGGAGAGCGGCGCAGAACTTTCCCGACGCCGCCGATTTTTCTACAGATGCGCTGCGACGGAGGGGCACTCGGAGGAGCGAACCGGTGGTGCGCAAGCTCAGCCAATTCGCCGTTGCGCGAAATTCGCCCAGGATGGCAACAAGTCCGTCACGGTGACGCCGTCGGCCTCGGCTTCGAAGCGAAGCATGACCCGATGCTCCAGGGCAGGAACCAGGCACGCATCGATGTCTTCGCGCACCACGGCTGGGCGCCCGGCGAGCAAGGCTCGCGCCTTCGCTCCAAGGATGATGGCTTGTCCAGCTCGCGCGCTGGCGCCGTAGCGGACATAGCGCCGGGTCGCCTCCTCGGCACCGGGGCGATCGCTGTGGCTGGCTAGCACCAGTTCTGCTGCGAACCGCAGCAGGTGGCTGCCACACAGCACTTGCCGCACCTGGGATTGCAGTTCTGCCAACTCGTGGTGGGCAAGGTGCGTTCGAGATGTGGCGCGCTCGTCCGCGGTGGTCGCGGCGAGAATTCGCACCATGGCGTCCGCGTCCGGTGTGCGGACCTGCAATCGGAACAGGAACCGGTCGAGCTGCGCCTCGGGCAACGGAAACGTGCCCTCCAGCTCGATCGGATTCTGGGTTGCAACCACGTGGAACGGCCTCGGCAGCTCGTGTGTGGTGCCCGCGACCGTGACGGAGTGTTCCTGCATCGCTTCGAGCAGGGCGGACTGCGTCTTGGGCGATGCCCGGTTGATCTCGTCGGCGAGAACCAGCCCTGCGAACAGGGGGCCCGGCTGGAACCGGAACGTCCTCCTGCCGCCCTCGTCGTCGAGCACCTGCGTGCCGGTGACGTCGCTCGGCATCAGGTCCGGCGTGAACTGGATCCGCGCGAACTGCAGGCCGAGCCCCTGCGCCAACGAGCGCACCAGCAGGGTCTTGCCGAGGCCCGGCAGTCCTTCCAGCAGGACGTGACCGCCCGCCAGCAAGGCTGTCAGCAGGTCGTCGATCAAGGGGTCCTGACCGATCACGACGCGACGCAGCTGCTCGCGCAAGCCGCCGACCTTCTCCAGCAGGGGGCGTGTTCCCTCCGGGATCGTCGTCATTCCGCCCCCTCGCCGCCAAGTCCGGCGTGATCGCGGTAGCGCTCTCCGGAATCGGGAAGGATGGCGACGATCAGCGCTCCTGCCCAGCGCGGCAGCCGGGCGAGGGTCTGCGCGGCGTGCAGCACGGCGCCACTGGCCGGGCCGAGCAGCAGGCTCTCTCGGCTCGCCAGGTTGCGAACTCCTGCGATCGCGTCATCGTCGCCGACGTCGACGATCGCGGCCAGGTCGCCTGGAACGAGGATGTCGGGAACGAACCCGGCCCCGAGTCCTGGGATGCCGTGGTGGCCCGGCGCGCCGCCGGTGAGCACGGCGCTCTGCGCGGGCTGCACGCCGGCGACCGCGACTCCGAGCTCCGTGAAGAAGGCGACGCAGCCCGCGGCGGTGCCGCCGGTGCCCACCGGCGCCACCACCAGCTTCACTTCCCCGTCCGTGTCCTCCCAGATCTCCCGGGCGGTCGTTTCGGCGTGCGCGCGCACATTGGCCCGGTTGGTGAAGGCCTGCAGGCACAAGGCACCAGGGGTCTGCTTCACGATCGTCTCGGCCCGGACCATCGCACCGCGCATGCCCTCGTGTCGCGGCGTCGTCACCACTTCGGCGCCGAGGGCCAGCAGCACGTTGCGGCGCACTTCCGGCACGTCGTCCGGCATCGTCAACACGACCCGGTAGCCGAGCCGTCGCCCCATCGTCGCGGTCGCGATGCCGAGGTCGCCGCTGCTGCATTCGACGACCGTGCCTCCCGGCCGCAGGAACCCGGAGCGCTCCGCGTGACGGATCATGCCCAAGGCGGCGCGGTCCTTGTTGCTGCCGGTCGGGTTCCAAGCCTCGAGCTTGCCGACGATGCGGGAACCTGGCGGGGACACTCTCGCCAGCTCCACGAGGGGAGTGCGACCCACCAACCAGGTGACGTCGGACGCGATCCGGGACATGGGCGGAAGCGTAGCTTGGTCGGCGAGGGGGGCCACATCATGATGTCGGCATGCGGGCTTCCGCCTCGACCTTGCTGCTCGTGTCCTCGTGCTTGTTCGGCTGCGGTGTGACACCGCGTGTCGACACAGCCGCTGCCATCGCCGACGGCCTCACGACGGTCGAAGTCGGCCCCGAAGACCGCACCCGGCTCGAGCTCGCGGTGGGCCGCGCCATGGCGGCTGCGGCGCAGCGCCGATTCGACGATGCCTGCCATTGGGCGGCGGAAGCGCTGACGATCGACCCACGGTCGGCACGCGCCAGGGCGGTGCAGGGTCTGGCCCTCGTCGAGGCGGCGGCGAAGTTCGATCCGCCGGACCTGCACGGGGTGCGGCAAGCCGAACTCGAGCTGGCGATCGCCATGCGACTGGCTCCGAACGACCCGTTCGTGGGTCTGATGCACGCTTTGTTCCTGGCCGAGATCGGGCACACGAGTGCTGCGGCCGAAGCCGCCGAAGCAGCGCTCCGCAACGCATCCTCCGGCTCGACCGCCGAGCGCGCCGCCTTGCTGGGGTTGGCCGGCCGCTACCGCTACGAACTGGGCGAGGAACGAGCGGCCTTGCCGCTTCTCCAGGAATACGTCGCCCTGCGACCCGAGGATCGGCAAGCGCGCTACCAACTCGGCTGCACCCTGTTGCGCCTCGCGGCGTTCCCGCGCGACGAGCGACCGGCATCGCTGACCGACGCCATGCGCAAGGCCGAAGCCGCGACCGAAGCGTTCGAGCGTTGCCACGAACAGGATCCCGCCGACCTGGAGGCGGCGTTGGCCGCGAGCGAAGCGCGATGGCGGGCCGCAGACCTGGCGGACCGGGTCGCGAACGGGGTGCGCGAGGAGGGGGAACGCCAAGTGCTGCGAACCAGCGCGGCTGCGCATCGGCAGGCCAGCCGGGAGACGCTCGCTCGACTCGAGGCTGGGTTCCCGAACGCTCCAGAGCCGTCGTTCCGCCTCGCGGTGCTGGCCGACCGGGCTGGTGAGGCGGCGGACGCCATCGCTGCCTACGAGCGCGCCCTGCAGCGGGACGCGGAGCACGTCGATTCGCTGCTCAACCTCGCGGTGCTCTGCGCCGACACCGACGTGCCGCGGGCGACGGCCCTGCTGCGCAGGGCCCTTGCGATCGCCGATGCGAGCCGTTCGCCCAGCGACGCCGAGAAGAAGCGGATCGAAGCCTGGCTCGATGAAGTCGCAGCCGACACAGGCGGGCGCTGACTCCGTCCGGCTCGGTCGGTTCACCGCTCGGGCAGGGTGTTGGACGCCGACCCGGCGTCGTCGCGAGCTTCGGTCGCATTGTCGCGGCGGCCCGTGCATCATCTCTTGGAACCGGTGGCCGATACCCGTCCCGGAACCCGCATGAACCACGAAGAGCCAGCCGGCACGCTGCGCCGCCTCGCCACGCCGTCGACGTCGGAGCTGGACTCGGTTCCGCTCCTGGAGTTGGTCACCGCTGTGCGGCGTCGCATCGCTGCCGGGGAGCAGCTCGGCTACGACGTCGACCAGCTCGGTCTCCTGTCGATCGAAGCCGAGCTCGCCGGCGATGTCGCCGGCAACCGGTTCTCGCGTGCGCGCATTGCCATGCTGGCGGGCATGGCGGAACCACTCATCACCGCCGGCAAGCTGCGGATCGATGGGGCGTCGGTCGTCGAGCTCGGTTGTGGCTCGATCAACCCGCTCGGCACGTTGTTGTTCCATGTGCTCTCGGGCGCGCGGGAGGCGCACGGTTTCGACCTCGATCCACCCCAGGACGTACGAACCGCTGTGCGGGCGCTGGCCCGTCTCTCCGGCTACCTGCTGAGTGAACCCGCCTTCCTGCTGCCCTGGCTCGAGATCGACCGGGTCTCGGTGGCTCGTCGACTCGTCGGGTTCGACCTGCTGCGGATGTGGCAAGGCGAACCGGATGGCATCGACGAACGGCGCCTACGTCTGCATCGGCGGTCCGCGGACGACACGGGCTTGCCCTCGGGATCGGTCGACTACGCCTACAGCGTGTCGTTTCTCGAGCACGTGCCCGACGTCGACGCCGTCGTCGCCGAACTGGCGCGCATCACCCGATCGGGCAGCTTCGGCGTGCACTCGATCGACGGCATCGACCACTGGCACTATGGCGACCCGAAGCTGCACCCGCTGGAGTTCCTGCGCGAACCGGTCGGGCCGTCGCTCGTGCACGGCAGCAATCGGTTGCGTCCGGCGCAGTTCCTGCCGGTGTTCGAGCGCCATGGGTTCGTCGTCGAACGCTTCGATGTGCACGACCTGCGCCCGATCACCGACGAGGTGCGCGCCACCTTCGCGTCGCCGTTTCGCGAGCTGTCGCTCGATGTGCTGGGTCAGCTGACGGGCGCCGTCACGGTGCGGCGACGCTGACCGACGCGTCGCTGTGTGTGGAGAACCGGGCGCGGTGCGACCTGCGAAACCCGTAGACGATCAGAACGTCAGGTCGCCGCCGATCGTGACGAAGGTGCCGTAGAGCTCGGTCTCGCCCGGAGTGCCGAACACGATGCCGCTGAAGCTGCACTGCAACAGCAGCGTCCGCGTGACCTGGAAGTCGATTCCCAGGCGTAGCTGGCCAGTGGCCTCGGTGCTGGCCCCAGCGCCGCGCAGGTCGAGCCAGCCGAGTCCCACCCCGGCACCGCCGCGCACGAACAGCCAATCGGGCCAGTCGCGGTCGAGTTGCTTGCGCACGTCGAAGTCGAGACCGAGGGTCCCGGCCTCCAGGTCACTGCCGCTGTGGCCGTGGAACGCCTGGGCCAGCAAGCCGACGCTCTGGTCATGGTTGCCGATCGCGGCGCGCAGTCCGAAGCCACGCGCCTCGTCCCGTTCCAGCCTCGGCGTTCCGCCGTCGGCATCACGTTGCAACCAGGCTGCGGGAATCCCCTGCGCCTCGACGAGAGCGCGCTCGCCCCAGCGGCCTTCGCCGGCGCCGGCCGGGCCGTGGGGGCCGGTCGCGCAGGCGGCGAGCAACGTCGCCGCGCCACCGAGGGCGCGGACGACGTTGCTGCGGGGCGAGGCGTCGGCCATTCAGCGGTGCACGAACGTGGCCTTCACCTTCGGCCCGTTCTTCAGGAAGTTCTCGACGCCGATGCGCATGTCCTGCGTGCCACAGACCTCGCCGAAGCACTTGGCCTCGAACGGCACCGCGTCCTTCAACGGCAGCCTGGCCGCGCCGAGGATCGCCTTGCACAGGATCTCGTCGACCTTCTTGCTGAGGTGGCCGATGTCGACCGCCGGCAGGCTCGCCGGCACGTTGCTCATCGGCCCCTCGGCCATGCGCGAACGCTCCGCCTTGCCGCTCGCCATGTCCTTGCACAGCTGCACGGCGCGCGCGACCAGATCGCCTTCGACCTCCTCGCGGATCAGGCCGTAGGCCCTCGCCTTCTCGCTGCCGATCGGACGGCAGGTGCGCAGCATCTCCGCCGCCTTCTCGAGGCCCACCAGGCGCGGCAGCCGGACCGTGCCACCGGCACCCGGGATGATGCCGAGGTTCGCTTCGGGCTGGCCGGCCAGCACCTTCAAGCCCTTCGTCGCGATGCGCGCTTCGCAGGCCATCGCCGTCTCGATGCCGCCGCCGAAGGCGAGGCCGTTGAGTGCCGCGACCGTCGGCTTCTGCACCGCCTGCACCGCGTCGACGCAGACCTGCGAGGTGCGCGACGTCTGCTCGCCCATCGCCACGCTGTCGATCTTGGCCAGGAAGTTGACGTCGGCGCCGCTGACGAACGCCTTCTTGCCGAAGCCGGTCAGC
>JAEUHU010000494.1 GCA_016793305.1 Planctomycetota bacterium | reverse complement strand
AGAGGTGCGCAACCTCGACCAGCTGGTGGCGGCGGTGAAGGAACTCGACGCGGAGCGCCGCCGGCTGCGCACGCTGCTCGAGAACGTCGTCACGATGATCGACGAAGCGCTCGGCTGAGAACGGCCGACCAGGCGCTGCGCGCGCCTCGGCATCGCGAGCCTCGGTACCGCGCGCACGACCCGCGCCTCAGCGCGCGAACTCGCGCAGCATCGTCGCCGCCGAACGACACGCGCCCTCCAGCGTCGCCGGAAATCCGGTGTCGGTCCAATCGCCGCAAAGCCGCAGGTTCGCGGGCCCGTTCGCGACGCGACCCGGCGCCGGCCGCAGCGCCTTGCTGCCGCACGCCGGCACGAACGTGGCGAGGTTCTCCTTGCGCACCACGACCTGCGCGTTCGCCACGCGACTGCCCGGATACCAGCGAGCGAGCTGCGCACGCGCGCGTTCGGCGATCGTCGCCACGGTCTGGCCGTCGAACGAACGGTCGCCGCCGCTGAGCATCGCCAGCTGGCGCGGGTCGTCGCCCGGTCGCCGCAGCACGAAGTGGAACGGCGCGCCGTCGACCAGCGCCGTCACCGGTCCGTCGTCGGGCAGCGGCGGCTCGTTCTCCGGCTGCGTCACGTAGGCGCTGACGATCGGCGCCGCGCGCAGCTCGCGGGCCCGCGGCACGACGTCGGGCAACAGCGCCCCGAGCGCGAACCACGGCACCGCGGCGACCACCAGGTCGGCGGCGCCGATCGCCAACCGTTCGCCGTCGGCGAGGCCGATCGTCTCGATGCGACCGCTGCCGACCGGCAGGGCCGCGACGCGCGCGCCGAGCCGCAGTTCGATGCCGGCGGCCGCCAACGCCGTGCGCGCCGGCCGGTCGATCAGCTCGCTCCACGATGCCTTCGGCAGCCAGAACGCGGCCCGCGAGGCGCGCCCGAGGAACGCTTCGCGCAGCGTCGCCAGAAAGCCCTCGGCACAGGCCTCCTCCGGCTCGCAGTTCATGATCGCGCGACACAACGGCCGCCACAGCATCGCGTCGGGCACGCCGTGCTGCTTCCGCCGCGCGAACCAGTCGGCCAGCGTCCAGTTCGCCGGCGCTCGCAACAGCGAGCTCGCCATGCCGACGAACGCACGCACCCGCGCGCCGAACGGCACCGGCAGGCGCAGCAGTGCCCAAGGCATCGCCAGCGGCACGGGCCAGCGCGACAGCACGAGCCGCAGCACGCGCCCGCCGTCGTGGCGGTACGCCATCGCCAGCCGCTGGTCCTGCTGGAAGCCGTTCTCGGTGCCGAGCCGCCGCAGCAGCGCGCGCATGCCGGTGTAGCAGCCGAGCATCACGTGCGGGCCGTTGTCGAGCAGCCGCGTGCCGCCCTTCTCCGGCGACGCGAACGCCCGCCCGCCGAGCCAGCCGCGCGACTCGAGCAGGGTCACGGCGAAGCCGGCATCGCGCAGGCCGAACGCCGCGGTCAGGCCGGCGACGCCACCACCGAGCACGAACGCGCGGCGCACCGTTCCGGCTGGAGGCGTCATGCGGCACCTCGGCTCGCGGCATCTTGGCTCGGCAACGACGCGAGATCCCGACCGTTCACGCGCGCACTCCGAGCAGCACCTGGACGACGCGCCACAGCTTGGTCGCCTTGCCGACGCGCACACGCGGGCCGCGCAGGTCGCCACCGCGCCGCTCGAGCCGCGTCAGCAGCGCTTCGTAGACAGCGCCCATGATGCGCGCCGGCACCAGCGCGCGCCGTTCGGCCCGCGGCAGCGAACGCAGCGCCGCTCCGGCCCGCGCGAACTCGGCCCGCGCCGCCTTCGCCAGCCTGGTACACAGCGCGTCGAGCGGCCCCCCTGGCGCATACGCCTCGGCCGGGCCGTTGCCGGCGAGCCAGTCGACCTGCACTCCGGCTTCGTCGAGCCAGCGCTTCGGCAGGTAGCAGCGACCGCCCCGCGCATCGGCAGCGAGGTCGCGCAGGATGTTGGTGCGCTGCAGGGCGTGG
>JAEUHU010000443.1 GCA_016793305.1 Planctomycetota bacterium | reverse complement strand
CGACGGCATGCGCAACCCCGACGACGAACGGCACGCGCGACTGGTCTCGGCCGGCCCGGATGGGCGCATTGACACCCCGCTGGCGGAGCGTTACCCGAGCTTGTCCCGATGCGGCGACGACCTCGTTCTCTACCTGCGCGTCGCCGACCTGCGCCCATGAACCCGAGCTCGATCGCCGATGCGCGTACCGGTGTGCGTGCACTGCGCGGCGACGCCGGGCTGACCTTGATCGAGTTGCTGGTCGTCGTGTTCCTGCTCGGCCTCCTGGCGCAAGCCGCCGTGCTGGCGAGTGCCGGCGCGCTCGAGGAAGCGCAGCAGCAGACCACCCAGCAGACGCTCGCCCAGCTGGAGACCGCGTTGCTCGGCCAGCCGCAGCGGCTCGACTCGCTCGGACGCCCGAACTACGGCGGCTTCGTCGCCGACGTCGGCGGGCTGCCGGTGCATCGCGGCGGTGATGCGGCAGCAGCGCTGCGCGAACTGTGGATGCAGCCCGGGGCGATCGCGGCCACGCCGGATCCGGATGGGCTCCGCTCGGTGGCCGGGTTCGCCTTGCAGACGACCGTGCTCGACGCGGACGTGCGACTCGCGTGCGGCTGGCGAGGTCCGTATCTGCGCCTGGGCGTCGGCGTCGCGGCCCTTCGCGACGGCTGGGGGAACGCGTATCTGCCGTTCGATCGTGCCGGGATGGCGAGCGTGCTCGGTGGTGAGATCGCCGCAGTGCTCTCGTACGGCGCCGATGGGCAGGCGGCAGGCACCGGCTATGCCGCCGACCTGTCGCTGTTGCTCGAGGCCAGCTCGACCGTGCTGTCGCCGATGCCGGTGGCAGCTCGCCAGAGTGGCGACGTGACGGTGCACGTGCAGACGCTGCCGAGCGGCGGCGACGTGCTCGTCGTGCGCGTCTACGGACCGGTGACCGGTCCGGTGGCGGGCACCCTCGGCCTGATGAAGAAGGCCGAGCGATCGCCAACCGGGATTCCCTTCACGCCAGGCGATCCGGTGGTCGTCACGCTGGCCGGCGTCCCGATCGGGCCGCGTGCGCTGCGTGCCTACCAGACGACTGCCGTGCCCCTCGACACCGACCCCGTGCCTGCCGGCCCTCGTTCTCCCGTGCTGCCGATCACCGTCGAGCCGTACGCGATCCAGCCGCTGCAGCTCACGATCCAAGGCTCCTGACCCGACGTTCGCCCCGCCCTCCGCCTCCCATGCCGCGACCGTCGACCCTCGTCGTCCTGCTGGACGCCTTCGTCGCCCGCGCCGAACTGCGCTGGCGGCGGGGGCGTTGCGAGGTCGTGCAGTGCGTGCGGCAAGCGCGCGGCAGCGAACCGGTGGTCGAACGCCTCGACCGGCTGCTCGCCGAGGCCCCGGGCCGCGGCGACCTCGTGGTGCTGTGCGACGAACTGTTCCTGCAACCGCTCGAACTGTCGCCGCGCGCGATCGGCGGCCTGTCGGCGCGCGACCTCGCCGCGGCCATCGAGCTCGAGGCCCAGGGCTTCTCGGGGCTCGGCAGCGACGTCGTCACCGCGTGGTCGCGGCCCGGCGGCGATCGCCACTTCGTGGTCGCCCAGGGTTCGCGCGGCGACGTCGCCGCGTGCACCGAAGTGGTCGAACGCAGCGGCGCCCGCCTCGTCGGACTCGCGCACCCGGGCGCCCTGCCGGTGGCCATGCGCTCCGGCAGCCCACGCTTCGTGCGCCTCGAGGAATGGAGCGGCCAGCGCTTCCTGGTGCGCGGCAACGCCGGCCGGATCGAGCGGCTGCGGGCGTGGACCGGGGCCGTGGCGCAAGGCGAGAACGACGTGCCGACCGAGCACCTGGCGCCGCGTCCGGTGCCGGGCGACGGGCTCGCCAGCTTCGACCTCGGCGACGAAAGCGTGCTGCAGCGCTGGCTCGCGCACTGGGCCGAAGCGATCGCCGAGGGTGCCGACGTGCTGCTGCTGCGGCCGCCCGAGCCGGCGTCGGCGCGCCACCGGCGCGTGCTGTTCGGCGTCGTGTTGTTCCTGCTGGCCGCCGTGCTGGCATGGCTCGATCGCAGCGACCTGCAGCAGGAGGTGCTGGCCGCGAACGCGCGCCTCGTCGCTTCGCGCGCCCCGCTCGATCGCCTGCAGGCTCTGGAGAACGAGATCGCGAGCCTCGAACAGCGCCTCGCCGCACCGATCCCGACGGCGCCGAGCGCGCCGCCGGTGGCGCCGTGGTCGACCGCGACCGTGGTCGCGATGCTGGACGCCGTAGCGACCTTGCGGCCGACG
Source organism: Planctomycetota bacterium (assembly GCA_016793305.1). Next base: position 617 of record JAEUHU010000443.1, on the reverse strand, counting down.
GGCGTGATCGTCGACCTGGTCGAGTTCGGCTGGCAACGGTGCCACCTGCGCGGCCTCGCCGTCGAGCCGCTCGCCGCCGACCGCTTCGCCGAGGCGTTGGCGCCGGTGCTGCGGGACGAGGGCTACCTCGTGCAGCCGGGCCCGCGCGAGACCGTGGTGCTGCCGGGTGGCACGCTGTGTTCGTTCGAACTCGACCTGGTGTCGTTCGTGCCGCCGCAGCCGGCGGTGCCGAAGCCGGCCCAGCCAGGGGAGACCCGCTGATGCGCGCCGGCCTCGTGCGACTCGCGTGGATCCTCGGTCCGGCCCTGCTGGTCGCGGGCCTGGCGGCGTTCTCGAGTTCGTGGCCGCTGCGGCAGAACCTGCTGGCGAAGGAACGCGAGCACCTGGCGCTGCGCGATTCGCTGCCGACCGCGGCGGTGCTGCAGGCGGCCGAAGCGCGGCGCGGCGAACTGCGCGAACGACTGCGCGCGCGCGACGCGGCGCTGGCGACGCCGCCGGCCCCGCCGCCGACGGCGATCCTGGTCGCCGCCAACGAGCGCGCCACCTGGCACCGCCAGGTCGACGAAGTGCTGGCGCGGCATCGGCTGGTGGTGCGCAGCGAGACCCGGCAGGAGCTG
>JAEUHU010000426.1 GCA_016793305.1 Planctomycetota bacterium | reverse complement strand
GAAGCGCTACCCGATGATGGTGCACTTCTACGAGCGCATGACGCAGGGGCTGCACAACTACGTGGCGCCGGCACCCGGCACGTCGCCGAACGCCAGCTACTACGTCAGCAACGGCTGGCTCTGGTTCATGCCCGACGTCGTCTACGAGATCGGTTATCCGGGCAACTCGTGCGTGAAGTGCGTCACGAGCGGCGTGCAGCACCTGGTGGCGCAGGGCTTCGTCGACCCGAACGGCATCGCTGCGTCGGGCCACAGCTGGGGCGGCTACCAGACGGCGTTCCTGGTGACGCGCACGAACCTGTTCGCGTGCGTCGAGAGTGGGGCGCCGGTCAGCAACATGCTGTCGGCCTACGGCGGCATCCGCTACGAGTCGGGCGTGTCGCGGCAGTTCCAGTACGAGAGGACGCAGTCGCGCATCGGCGGCACGCCGTGGCAGTACCCGCTGCGCTACCAGGAGAACTCGCCGATCTGGTTCGCCGACAAGGTGCAGACGCCGGTGCTGATCCTGCACAACGACCAGGACGGGGCGGTGCCGTGGACGCAGGGCATCGAGTACTTCACGGCGCTGCGGCGGCTCGGCAAGGAGTGCTACCTGTTCAACTACAACGGCGAGGGCCACGGGCTGCGCAACCGCGCCAACATGCTCGACTGGACGCGCCGCATGGCCGAGTACTTCGACCACCACTGCAAGGGCGCACCGGCACCGAAGTGGATGACCGACGGGGTGCCGTTCCACGAACGCGAGGACGAGAAGCTGCCGTTCGCGAAGAGCTACGTCGACGCGCATGTGAAGCCGGCCCCGGAGACCGCGCCGCCGCCGGCCGTGGCCACGGCCGAGGCTGTCGCCACCACCTCGTCTGGCGCTGCCAGCGAAGCCAGCGGCGATGCCGTGAAGGGGCGCGACGACGGCGAGCGGCCGGCTGGCGCGCGGCAGGGTCGTTCGCGTCGCGGCGGCATTGCCGGGGTGCCGGCGAAGTTCGCGCGCGGGGCTGTGGCACCCGAATTCGTGGCGACCGACGAGGCTGGTGTCACGCACCGGCTCGCCGACCATCGGGGCCAGCACGTGCTGCTCTGGTTCTATCCGAAGGCGGCGACGGCAGGCTGCACCGCGCAGGGCTGCGGGCTGCGCGACGCGTTCGCGCAGTTCGAACAGCGCGGGGTCGCGGTGTTCGGGGTCTCGGTCGACGACGCGGCGGCGAACGCGGCCTGGAAGGACGAGCACGAACTGCCGTTCCCGCTGTTGTGCGACACGGACCGGACGCTCGGCCTCGCCTATGGCGCCTGCGAAGCAGCCGACGCGCGCGCGCACCGGCGCATCGCGGTGCTGGTCGATCCCGACGGCAAGGTCGTGCAGGTGTGGACACGCGTCGATCCGGCCACGTTCGCCGCCAAGGCCTTGGCGGCGCTGCCGCTGTGAGTCGCGCGGTCGGCCCACAGCTCGTGCTGACCTGCGAGCACGCGTCGTGGGCGGTGCCGGAGGAACTCGGCGACCTCGGGTTGCCGCGGGCCGTGCTGCGCTCGCACCGCGGCTGGGATCCGGGCGCGCTCGGCGTCGGCACGGCGCTGGCGCGTGCGTTCGGGGTGCCGCTGCACCAGGGGCGGTGGTCGCGGCTCGTCGCCGACCTGAACCGCAGCGAGGACCATGCGCGCGTGGTCGCGATGCGCGTCGATGGGCAGGTGGTGCCGGGCAACCAGCTCGACGCGGCAGCGCTGCAGCATCGGCTGCGCACGTACTGGCGGCCCTACCGGCAGCAGACGCAGCAGGCGATCACTGCGGCGGCGAGGCGCGGCGGCGTGCTGCACCTGAGCGTGCACTCGTTCACGCCGAAGCTCGGCAGCGTCGAGCGCCGCAACGACGTCGGCCTGCTGTGCGATCCGAAGCGACCACGCGAGGTCGCGTTCTGCGAAGCGCTGAAGGTGGAGCTGGTGGCGCGCGGACTGTCCGTGCGGCGCAACTTCCCGTACTTCGGCGACACCGACGGCTTTACGACGCACTTGCGCGGGGTGTTGCCGGCGAGCCAGTACCTCGGCATCGAGATCGAGTGCAACCAGGGGCTGGTCGGCAAGGCTGCGGGCGAACGCAAGGTCGCGGCGGCTCTGGTGGCTGCGTTGCAGGCTGCCTGGCATTGAGACTGAGCAGGCTCCAACGTTGCAGCATGTGGGGAGCCATCTTGTGACTTGAAGTCGGCCGATCGCGAAGGGAAGCCATGCTTCGTAGTGAGATCGGCTCGGGGGGGGCGACCATTGCATTTCGGGAGCCGAGCCCCAGCATGCGCCGTGAGTCGACCACGGATCCCTTGACGCACTCGATGGGATCACTGCAAGGTGGTCGCCCAAGTAGCAGCTTCATCCTGATGCCTCCACCCACCATGGCTGGTTCCTCTCCCCTCCCCGATCCCATGCGTGAGCTGTTCGTTCGCGCCTTGTCGGTGCCATTGGGAAACCGTGAGGCATTCGTTCGGAGGGAAGCGGGAGCGGACGATGCCCTGTGCGAATCCGTCCTGGCGATGCTGCGCGCTTGTGCGATCGACACCCAGAATGTCCGGGAGCAGTTGGCGCCCCCGGCAGCGGACCTCCTCACATCAACGAACAAGCCTCCGTTGCCTGTAGGAGGCGTCGGGGAGCAGGTTCACTCAACCGCGACCGGCGAACTGATGCAGCGGTTGGCGAGGGCGCCCAAGCTCGACTCACAGCGGTTCACTCTGGAGGGTGAGCTCGGCAAGGGCGGAATGGGACTGGTCTTGCGCGTGCACGACCAGTTCTTGAATCGCCGGCTTGCGATGAAGGTGCTGATCGAGCGATCGACGCCGCGCGACGCCGAAGAGCAGCGTCTGGTGCACCAGCTTTTGGGACGCTTCCTCGAGGAAGCGCAGGTGACCTCGCAGCTCGACCACCCTGGGGTGGTTCCGGTGCACGAACTCGGCCTTGACCAGGCCGGAAAGGTCTTCTTCACCATGCGCATGGTGAAGGGGCGCACAGCGAGTGATGTCTTTGCTGATGCCTACCACCGCCGCGGTGAATGGGATCTGACCCGGGCACTGGAGGTGATTCTCAAGGTCTGCGACACCATGGCCTATGCGCACGACAAGGGTGTTCTGCACCGTGACTTGAAGCCGAGCAATGTCATGGTCGGCAGATTCGGCGAGGTCTACGTGATGGACTGGGGCCTGGCCAAAGTGCTGGGCCAACAGGACCGGCACGACCTGCGCATTTGCGCGGACCACAGCACGGGGATCTCTCGGCTGCAGACGGCTCGCAAGCTCGATGCCGACTCCGACCTGGACAACAGCGTCGTCTCGATGGATGGCCAGCAGCTTGGAACTCCAAGCTACATGAGCCCGGAACAGGCTCGCAGTGAAGACCTGGATGCGCGCGCCGACGTCTACTCGATCGGAGCGATGATGTATGAGCTTGTGACTGGTTCGGCTCCGTACGCACCAAGAGGGTTGCGTCAGCCGGCGTACCGGATCCTCCGCGATGTCGTCGAGGGACCGCCCCGAGGTGTGGAGGATCTCGCGAAGGATGTGCCCGTCGAGCTGGTCGCAGTCATCGATAGGGCCATGGCGCGCGAACGTGACCAGCGATACCGCTCGATGCAGGAGTTGGCGGCGGATGTGCGGGCCTTCCTGGCGCAGCGCGTGGTGCGAGCCTATCGCACGGGTGCTTGGCAGGAGATGAAGCTGTGGACTAGGCGGAACAAGCCGCTTGCCGCGAGCCTTGCTTCGGCGGCAATGCTGTTGATCGGCGGCGTGGGTGTGGCTGTTGCCTTCGCTTCGGCTGAGGCTCGGGCGAAGGAAGACGCGTTGACGCAGAAGCAAGTTGCGGAGCTCCATGCTCGGACCGCAGAGGCTCGCGAGCAGGCCGGGCGAAGAGATCTGTACTTCGCGAGTATCGTGGCGGCGACAACAGCATTGGACCGACACGAGTACGGAAACGCACGCAAGTTGCTTGCCGCTGCGCCCACAGAGGAGCGTGCCTGGGAGTGGTTCTATCTGAGTGCAGAAGTGGATACTAGCACCTCGAACCGCAAGCTTGGAGGACGCCTTACGGCCTCCACACTTGGTGCCAAGGGCAAAGTCGCGAGGGCCGACTGGGATGAGGCGGTGCTGTGGATCGAGGATGCTGCCTCCGGCCGCGTGCTGAACAGGGTGCCTGTGCCTGTTGAGCGTCCACATTCGATGGGCTTCAGTGCGGATGAGCGACACATACTCCTAACGAGCGGCATCGTAAGAGATGGCATCGTTGATGACTCCGTTGCAGCCATTGTAGATGTAGAGACTGGCGATATCGCATGGAGACGTGAAGGCGCTTGGCGCGTCCACCTCGACTCATCAAGAACCCGTGTCGTGATGCAGGAGCGACAGGGCGAGCCGGCATTCATAATGGACTTGGCCGGTAAGGTTGTTGGGCGAGCCGACGGGGCACGGGCGCCTTTCGTTTTTCATCCATCCGGTGATGCCTATGTGATGCGTGACGATGGCGCATTGCGTGTGTTGGAGTCCGGCACCGGTCGGGATCTGTGCGCCCTAGTGCGCCGTGGAAGTGAGTCTCTGGGCGATCCTATGTTCGGTCCGGACGGCTCGCTGATCGTGGCCGATGTCGACCAAGGAGAGGGTGGCAATGCTTGTGTGCACGTATGGAGTGCTTCCGATGGAGGATTGCTGGCCGCTCTCAAAGCGCCGGAGGATTTGGTAGATGCATACATGTACCCTCTGTCATTCAGTATTGATGGGAAACTGCTGGCGACCAAATTGTCTAGTGAAGGCTGGCGAGGTGTCTGCGTGTGGGAGTGCGCGACTTGGAGACTCGTTGCGAAGATCGATCATGACGCGAGTGCTGTCGTTTTCAGCCCAGATGGTCGATGGTTGGTCACTTGGGACATGGTGAAGAAGGAGCCTCCTCGAGTTTGGGAGACTGCCAGATGGCGACTTGTGCGCCGCCTTCAGGGTGTCGATGGGCAGGTGCGGCATGTGGCCTTCCTCGATATTGGTGGGGAGCAGCTCTTGGCAACGTTGGAAGGCGACAACGATATGAGAATCTGGGAGCCGGGTTGGAATCATACTCCATCAGCCTTGCCTAGCGGTAGCAAGCGACTGGAGGGGGCCGGCTATCCGCTGCGAATGACCCGAGTGAAAGATGCCCAGTTCAGCCCTGATAGCCAGCGAATCTATGGACTTTCGGACAATGGACTGGAGGTATGGAGCTGTAGCACAGAGAGTAGTCTCGGCATCTTGTCTCGGAAGCTGTCGAGTTTTGCCATAAGTCCTTCCGGCAGTAGATTGTTAGATGCCAGAACTGAAGAGCAGCACTGGACTCCGGATTGGGTGTCGATGAGAAAGAACTTTCGCATCGAGTATCCCAGCTTGGAGATCAGTGCGAACACTGGAGCGCTTGCTGGTGTAGTGCCAGCCTTGCTGGGCCAGGCCCCGATTCGCTACACGGCTGGTGGAGTTGCGTTCGGATTCAAGGTGCGGAGCGGAGGAGCCGATGTGAGGTCTTTGTTCCCAGAAGCTGTGCGAAATTCGGCATCCGCCCTAGCTCTGGAGGAAATGGCTATCTACTGTCCTGTGCAGTGCGACGGATTGAGTCGGCACGCTGTAGTCGCAAGAGAAGATGGGATGGCAGTGCTTGTCGATGTGAGCAAGGCGACTATTATCCGGGAGGTCGGGGAGGTGGTTGTGGGATCGCGTTTGGGGTGCTGCGAGTTCTCTTCTGATGGCGATAGACTGTTGACTGTAGACCAGAAGCAGAGCGAGGTAGTGCTGTGGGATTGCACGGATCCCGTGAGAGATGTGCTGCGGATAAGGGCGCGGAATTGGACCCGAACCGGGCATGTGGAGGTTTGCAAGTTCTCTCGGGATGGAAAGTTGTTTGCGTGTATTGACGGTGGCGATGTCCTCGTTCTAGAGTCGGGCAACGGAGGAGAGGTGGCAAAGTTGACTGGGCATGGCGGCCAGATCAAGTCGGTCGCATTTTGTCCAGGTGGTGAGCGCATTGTCACCTCTTCCGAGGACGGAACAGTTCGGGTATGGCATGTGAGGTCAGGGCGGCTATTGCTCACGCTTGCTCTCAACGGAGATCCAGAATCGGCAGGGCATGTCTGCTTCAGTCCAGACGGAAGCATGGTCATGTGTATGGGGCAGACGCTCCATGTTTGGTCAGGGGTCCCGAGGTCGGAGCGATACGGCCGTCGTGTGGCTGCGCAAAGGGAGGCCGGACCTGTCGTGGAGAGGGTGTTTAGGGATGCGGAAACTCCGGAGACTGCAGAGAAGTTGATAGAGAACTCCCTGGACCTTGGCGTTGACGGCCGGAGGGCCGCCCTGGACATGCTGCTGACTCGGGCCTGGCAGGCTAGGGAAGATGCCCGACAACTCGTGGAGGACCTTGTGAAGAAGAGGATATGGGCCTCCAGGGTTCGGGAGGAGATCCAGACCAAGCGGTTGCTTGGCGGTTGGTCCCTCAAGGAAGCGCTATCAATGCTGGAGGAGCTAGGGGACGAGCCAGACCGTCTTCATGGATGTGCCCACGATGTTGTATGCAACTCCGACGCGACGGCCGAGGAGTTCGGGGTGGCACTTGCAGCTCTGGAAGCGACTCGCCCGGAAAAGCCGACCGATGACTACCTGTGCTACTTGGGTGCAGCCTATGCGCGTTGTGGTCGGCATGCGGAAGCCGTGGAGAAGCTCGCGCCGTTGACGGGCGTCCAGGGATGGGTGCGCACACGAGCGCTTTCGTTCCTGGCAATTTCCTACTACCACCTGGGACGGAAAGATGAAGCATCCACTCGGTTGGCGGAGTTGGAGAAGGTGCCCGAGGGAAGTCGAGACTCGGAGGACGAGAAGTTGTTGCTTGAGGTGCGGGCGCTTGTGGGCGCGCGCTGAGAAGGGCGGGCCGTTGGGGGGGCGTGGGAACTTGTTGATTGCCGACCTCGGTTGGCAGTGGAGGCCATCAAGTACGCGCCCAGGTAGTGTATTTGCCCGGTAGACCCATCTGGGCGCGAACGGAATCGCCGCCACGATCCACGATCTGCGGCATGACGAAGACAGCAGAAGATTGGTGTCGTTGGCTGATCGCGGTCCAGGAGTAGAATGGGCTGGGCGTGCGCGAGTTCGCCGCGGCCCGCGGGCTTGCCCCGGCCACGATGTAATGGTGGCGATGCCGGCTTCGTGCTCGCCCCGCCGCTTTGGTGCCGGTTGCTGTCGTCGACAAAGATGATTGCCCGGCTGGTGGATGGTGCGACCGGGAACATGGGTGACACTTCTGTCCGGGTACATGGGTGACACTCTGCATGGCCAAGTCGACGGCGCAGAACGGTGACCGCGTGGGTCGGGGGAAGCTGCAATCCGAGGAGCGGAGCGACGAGGTTGCAGATTCCCCCGACCCACGCGGGGCGCCGGGGTGGTCAGCCTCGCCGCCACCTGCACTCCAGCGCAGATCGTCATGCAGCACCGTGTCCGGGCACATGGGTGACACCGCCCTCGAGCGGAACGATTGTCCGCGACCGCTCGTGCAGAATCCCGAGGCGAAGCGGCCCGAGATGCACGAGCCACAGGCCGTCCTCGACAGCGCGCAAGCCGACGACGTCGCCGCTCCCGACGTCGGTGCGCATCTACCTGGCGCGCGGCGCAACGGACATGCGCAAGTCGATCGACGGCCTGTCCGCGATCACGCGGCAGGTGCTGGAGCACGACCTGGTGAGCGGGCACCTGTTCGTGTTCTGCAACGCGCGGCGCGACCGGATCGAGATTCTCTAAGGGGTCGCGCCGGATTCTGGCTGCTGCACAAGCAGGAAGTTGCGAGCCGCCGGTCACCCGCGCGGCCGCCGCCGCCCGCCACCACGCACCGGCGTCTTGCCGGACTTCGAGCCCGGCCGTTCCGCCGCGAGCGCCCCGTCGAGCATCGTGTGGTACGAGCGATACCGGCTCTGCGGGATCTCGCCGCGCGCCAGCGCCAACTTCACCGCGCATTTCTCCTCGCGGTCGTGCAGGCAGCTGCGGTACTCGCACTCGGGCAGCTTCGCCGCGATCTCGGGGAACAGGAACTGCAGCTCCTGCGAGCCCGTGCAGAACAGGTGGAAGTTGCGGATGCCGGGCGTGTCGAGCACGTGCCCGCCGCCGGGCAGGGGAATCAGCTCGGTGTGCGTCGTGGTGTGGCGGCCCTGGCGGATGTGGTTGAGATCGCCGGTGCGCAGCGTGACCCCGGGCACCACGGCGTTGAGCAACGTCGACTTGCCGGCTCCCGAGAGCCCGACCACGACGCTGTTGTTCTGGTGCAGCAGCTGCGCCAGTTCGTCGAGCGTCGGCTGCGTCGTGTGGCCCGGGACCGTGCAGGTCGCCAGCACGCGGACCGTGGCGTGCGCGTAGACCTGCGCCCATTGCGCAGCGAGCGCGTGGTCGAGGTCGATCTTGCTGAGCACCAGCGTCGCGGGAATGCGTTCGCGCAGGGCCGCGGCGAGGATCCCGTCGACCAGCTCCGGCTGGAACGGCGGCTCGGCGACCGACGCGACCGCCAATACGTGCGTGATGTTCGCCGCCAGCACCTGCGCTTCGGCCTCGCCTTCGCTGGCGGCGCGGCGATGCAGCTGCGAACTGCGCGGCAGCACCGCGTCGATCGCCTGCCCGGTCGCGTCGAGCTGCACCCGGTCGCCGACCGCGAGCGGGCGCTTCTCGTGCCGCTTGCCGTCGAACAGCTTGCCGGCGAGCGGCAGCTGGCGGCGTTCCCCAGAGACCTCGACATGGCAGACCTTGGCGTCGATGCGTAGAACGAGGCCTCGCGGCGATGATGATTGCATCCAGTGCGCAGGTGGTGGGCAGGTTGGCGCCGAGTCCGACCGGGGCCCTGCATCTCGGCAATGCCCGCACGTTCCTGTTGGCCTGGCTGTCGGTCCGCTCGCGCCAGGGAACTCTACTGCTCCGCATCGAGGACATCGACGGTCCTCGCATCAAGGCCGGAGCTGCCGAAGGAACGCTCGAGGACCTGCGTTGGCTCGGGCTCGACTGGGACGGCGAACCGTTGGTGCAGAGCGAGCACCTGGATCGCTATCGCCAGGCGGCGGAACGGCTGGTCGAACGCGGGGTCGCCTATCCGTGCGTGTGCACCCGGGCCGAGATCGAAGAGGCGGCGTCGGCGCCGCACGAAGCGGGCCACGACGGCCCGGTGTATCCCGGCACCTGCCGCGGCCGGTTCGCGAGCCTGGCCCAGGCGCGGCAGGCGACCGGGCGCGAGCCGGCACTGCGCTGCCGCGTCGACGTGGCAGCGGTGCCGTTCGTCGACGGCTTCGCCGGGCCGCAGCCGGGCCACGTGCGCGGCGACTTCGTCGTGCAGAAGCGCGACGGCGGACCGGCCTACCAGCTCGCGGTGGTCGTCGACGACGCCGGCCAGGGCGTCACGGAGGTGCTGCGCGCCGACGACCTGCTGCCGAGCACACCGCGCCAGCTGTTGCTCTACCGGGCGCTCGGCCTGCGCGAGCCGTCGTTCGTGCACGTGCCGCTGGTGGTCGGCGGCGACGGCCTGCGGCTCGCGAAGCGCCACGGCGACACGTCGCTGCGCTGGTTCCGCCAGCAGGGCGTGGCGGCGCCGGCGCTGGTCGGCCACCTCGCGTTCCTGCTCGGCCTGCGGCCGCGTGGGGCGCACTGCCTGCCGCACGAACTGCTGCGCGACTTCGTGTGGGCGGCCGTGCCGCGTGGCCCGGTGCTCGGCTCCGACCACGGGCTGTCGCGTGCATGAGCCGGCGCGGGGCGCTCAGCGCTTCTCGTTCGCGTAGCTCGTCGTGCCCTGGAACCACGGCCGCACCGCGAACACGATCGCCGCGGCGGTCGCCAGCACGGCCAGCGCCGCGAACGCGACCAGGCGGCGGCGCTGTCGCGTGCGCAGGGACGCGGCGGCCTGCTGGGCGGCGACCGCTGTGCGGCAGTCCTCGACCAGCGTGTGCCAGTGCTCGACGAGGCGCTGCAGGCGGCCGGACGGGGCGTGGGCTTCGTCGGGGCCGCCGTGGCGCATCGTGACGAGGCGGTCCAGGGCGCTCACCGCCAGGCGCAGGCGCGCCACCGGATCCGACGTCGCGTAGAGCTGCTGCTCGGCGTGTTCGGCCTGCTCGAGGGCGATGTGCGTCTCGACGGAGCGCAGGTCGCGCCGGTAGAGATCGGCGCGTTCGCTCGGCGCGTGCATGGCGAGGAACGTCAGCGTGTCGTGGCGGTCGAGCAGCGTGCGCAGCCGTTGTTCGTGCGTGCTCTGCGGATCGTCCTGTTGCGTCGCGTGGGCGGCGGCGAGCTCGACGTTGCGTCGGGCGGCGGTTTCGACGGCGCGCTTCTTCTGCCGCGCTTCGGCGAGCTTCTCCTGCAGGCGCGCAGCCTGCGCGGCTTCGCGATCGTCGCTCGGCTGCAGGCCGGCGACGGCGCGCTCCATCTCGAACAGGCCGGTGGTCCAGTGGCCGCGGGCCAGCGCGTGTTCCGCGCTCTCGGCGAGGCGGTCGCGGGTCGCGCGCGCCTGTTCGAGGGCCAGGCGAAGTGCTTCGATCGCGTCGTGCAGCTCGCCGCGGCTGTGGCCGGGCCGGTCGACCAGGGCTTCGAGCAGGCGCAGCGTGTCGAGGCGGCCGAGGGTCAGTTGCAGCGGGCGCACCGGCACCGGCACCGCCTGCAGCTGCTGTTGCGCACTGGCCAACAGGGTCACCGCCTGGTCCGAGAGGTCGGCGAGGGCCGCTGCGAGCACTTGCAGCGCGTCGTCCGCGCCGGCGAGTTCGGGGAGCTCGGCGGTGATCTGCGTCAGGGTGCGCTGCAGGCTGCGCAAGCCGATCGCGCCGCCGCGGCTGCTCGGCAGGTCGTCGCCGGGGCCGTGACGCGACACGCGGGCTGCCGCCAGCACGAACGTGCGCAGCGACTCGAGGTCGCCGCCCGGCCACAGCCCCTCGAGCCGGGTGACGTTCGGTTGGCTGCGGGCGACCCGGTCGAGGTGGAACGCGAGGCGATGCAGGCGATCGCGCAGGGCCGCGACCACGCCTGCGGTGCCGCCGTGCTGGGCCGCCAGCGCCTCGACTTCGGCCTCGGCCGAGGCGAGGTCCAGACGGCGGATCGCCGCCTGCACGCGCGTGCGTCGTTCGGCGAGTTCCGTGGTGTCGAGCTCGAGCTGGTCGGCGAGCCGCTGCAGGAACGTGCGCGGTGCGCTGCACCGTGGGTCCTGGCTGGTGGCGTCGGGCGGCAGTGGCAGGCCCCCGGGCTGCCGTTCGGCGCGTTCCAGCAGGCTGGTGAGGCCTTCGAGAAGGCTCCGCGCGGCGTCACCGTCGCCGTTGCGCACCAGTTCCTGCACGGTGGTGGCAGCGTTGCCAAGGCGCGTCGCCGTGGCTTCGAGCAGCCGCTGGCGGTGTTCGAGCAGCAGCGGGTGGGCCGGGAAGTGCGCGAGCCCACGTTCGCAGCGACGCAGTTGGGCGTCGAGCTCGAGTGGGTCGTCCGGTACGCCGGGTGGCAGCCAGAAGCCGCGGCGCTGCAATCGTGCGTGCAGCCGTTGGCGTCGTCGCCATTGGCGCGCCGTCGGCACCGGCAGGGTCGGCGTCGGTGGATGCGCGAACGTGGCGCGGTCGCCGTCGAGGCGCACCAACTCCTCGGGATCGTCGGCGAGCGTGCGCGCGAACTCGACCAGGGCCGCGTGGCAGCTGCTGGCGCTCGGGCGCCGGGCCGGATCGACGTGGGTGGTGCACCCCACGAAGGCGGCGAGGGTCGCCGGCAGCACGGCGTCGGCGGTGCCGCCGGTGACGAGCCAGCGGAGCGAAGCCCCGAGCGAGAACACGTCCTGGGCTGCCGTGGCCAGCGTGTCCGGTTGGGCCAGCTCGGGTGCGGCGAACGGCACGGTGCCGCCGCGGGGTGCAGGCTGGCCGATCGGCAGTGCGTGTTCGAAATCGACCAGCACCGTGGTCGCCGCGGGCTGCGGCGCGGCCGCGCCGGTGGCCGCGACGATCAGGTTGGCCGGCTTGACGTCGCCGTGGCGCACGCCGCGTGGCGCCTCGTCGGTGACGAGGGCGTGCAGCCGGGCCAGGGTCGCAGCGACCGGCGCCAGCAGCGCACAGGCCTCGGCCGCCGGCAAGGCGCCGCCGCGTGCGACGCGCCGGGCGAGGTTCTCGCCGGCCACGAACGCTGTGGTCAGGGCCGGCCGTTGGCTGACCGGATCGGTGCCGACCGCTAGATGGGCGACGACACCGCTGCCAGCGCACAGTCGGCCCATCGCGAACTCGTGCTCCGCATCGATCGGCGCGCCAGCCGTGAACACCTTGACCACCACGCCGTCCCCGTGCGCCGGATCGGCGCGGTGGGTCACCGTTCGGCCCGGCGAGGCCTGCAGCAGGCGCTCGCCCATGGCTTGCTGGGGAGGTGGCATGGGACGTGCTCGGGCAGCGGCGAACGGTCTCGGCGCACGCACCCCGTCGAGGGTGCGGTGGTGGCGCTGGACCGGACCGGCAGGTTACCAGAAACTCGGCCGACCACCTGCCGGCGGGATCCCGACACGGCGACCTGACGAGCGGTCCTCTGCGACGGCCTACCGACGATGACCTTCAGCCTCGACATCACCGATCGCACCGGTTCTCGCGAACTGGAACTCGCCGCGGAGTCGTTCTGGATCGGGGGGCCGCGCTCGGGCTGCGAGGTCGAGATCGACGTGCCCGGCGTGTTCGGCCGCGTGCTGGAGATCGTGCGCGACGAACGAGGCCGCCTGCGGGTGCGCGCCGAGGCCGGGCTGCCGTTCCCGATCCGCTGTGCGACCGGCAGCGTCGGAGCTCGTGCCGAGGCCTTCGTCGACGGCGACGTGCTGAACGTCGGGCCGGCGCTGGTGCGCGTGCGCCACCGCAGCGAAGCGACCGGGCCGACCGGCGAGACGCTCGATCCGGCGAACCTGCTGCCGGCCCCGGGCTCGCCGGTGGGGGCCTGGTACCGGACGTTCATGGAGATGGCGGACCATCTCGAAGGGTTGAAGAGCCCCGAGCAGATGGTGCCGGCGGCGATGGCGGCGATCCTGCGCGCGACCGGCGCCGACCGGGTGCACGTCGAACTCGACGACGACGGGGCGATGGCCTTCTACCTGAGCCGGCCCGACGACCGCCGCCCCTTCCGGATGAGCCGGTCGCTGCTCGAGCAGGTGCGCAGCAGCGGGCGCGTGGTGCACGTGCCGGTCGCGGCGTCGGACCCCGTGGCGCGCACGTTCCACAGCGTGCGCAGCGAAGGCATCTCGGCGGCGGTGGCCTTGCCGGTGCAAGCGCTCGGCAAGAACCTCGGCGTCATCTACGCCGACTGCACGCGCGACGGCGCGGTGCTGTCGGCCGAGGACCTGCAGCGCGTCGCGTTCTGTGCGCGCATCCTGGCGACGGCACTCGGCAACCGCGTGCTGGTGCAGAGCCTGCTCGACCGGCCGGTGGCGGCAGCGAACCACTGGGCCCTGGCGACGCACAGCCCGGCGTTCGCCGAGGTCGCCGAGCGCGTCAAGCTCTACGCACCCGCCGACTACACGGTGCTGCTGCGCGGCGAGACGGGCACCGGCAAGGAGGTGATCGCGCGCACGCTGCACGACCTGTCGCGGCGCAGCAAGGGCCCGTTCGTGCCGGTCAACTGCGCGGCGATCCCCGAGCAGCTGATGGAGAGCGTGCTGTTCGGGCACGAGAAGGGTGCCTTCACCGGAGCGTTGCAGGCGCGTCGAGGCCACTTCGAGGAAGCGCACGGCGGCACGATCTTCCTCGACGAGATCGGCGACATGGCGCTCGACCTGCAGGCGAAGATCCTGCGTGTGCTGCAGGATCGCCTAGTGGTGCCGATCGGCAGCCGCAGGCAGGTGCGCGTCGACGTGCGCATCGTCGCGGCGACCCACCAGGACCTCGAACGCATGGGCCGTGAAGGCCGCTTCCGCGAGGACCTGTACTTCCGGCTGCGCGAGCTCGAGATCGAACTGCCGCCGCTGCGGCAGCGGCGCGAGGACGTGCCGATGCTGGTGGCTCGCTTCTGCGCGGAGGCGGCCGAGGAACTCGGCTTCGCCGAGGTGCCGTCGCTGGCTCCGGACGCCGAGGCGAGGCTCGTCGCCGAGCCGTGGCGCGGCAACATCCGGGAACTGCGCCACGTCGTGAAGGGGGCCGTGCTGCGCGCCGGTGGCGGGGTCGTGCAGGTGGCCCACCTCGACCTCGATCGCCGGCGCGACGCGACCATGGTCGCATCGCCTGCACCTGCGGCACCGGCCGCCGTGGCAACGCCGCCCGCGGCGACCGCCACCTGGAAGGACCGCCTCGAGGCCCAGGAGAAGGACGCGCTGCAGCGCACGCTCGCCGAGGCCGAGGGCAATCTGACCCGTGCCGCCGAGCTGTTCGGAGTGCCGCGCACGACCTACCGGGAGAAGCTGGTGCGGCACGGCCTGCTGCAGGGCTGAAAGCCCGCCCCCGAGGCCCGCGGACTTTCGCCTTCGCCCGATGCGTTGGCGGGTCGGTTCGCTACCTTCCGCGCCTTGCCTTCCCGTGAACCAGATCCCGCGGCCTCGCTGGTCGTCGTGGGCGACGTGCATCGATGGTGGCGCAGCGGCGACGCGGCGTTCCTCGAACGAACCCATCCGCAGCTGACGCTGTTCGTCGGCGACCTCGGCGACGAGGACGTCGAGATGGTGCGCCGCATCGCCTCGCTGTCGGTGCCCAAGGTCGTGATGCTCGGCAACCACGACGCATGGCAGAGCTTCGGTCGCAAGGAACCGACCGCCAACCTGCGCTCGATCCTCGAAGTGCTCGGCGACGACCACCTCGCCTACGCGGTGCGCGAGGTGCCGGCCGCCGGCGTCTCGGTGATCGGTGCGCGGCCGTTCTCGTGGGGTGGTCCGAGCCTGCGCAGTCCCGAGCTGTACGACGAGATCTACGGCGTGCACACGATGCGGCAGTCGGCGTCGGCGATCGTCGACGCGGCCCGGCACGCGCAGCATCGCGACCTGGTGATCCTGGCGCACAACGGGCCGCTCGGGCTCGGCGAGCAACCGGCCGACATGTTCGGCAAGGACTTCGGCAAGCCCGGTGGCGACTGGGGCGACCGCGACCTGGCGCTGGCGATCCAGCGCATCGAGGGCATGGGCTTGCGCGTGCGCGCGGTGATCGCCGGCCACATGCACCACAAGCTGGTGCACCCGCGCGGGGCCGTGCGCACGCGTTTCGCCCGCCGCGGTGGCACGTTGTTCCTGAACGCGGCGTTCGTGCCACGGGTGCGTGCAGACGGGCAGGGCGGGGAGTGTTCGCACTTCCTCCGCACGCACTGGCGCCACGGTGAGTGCACCCGCCTCGAGGAGGTGTGGGTCGACGTGCACGGCGGCATCTACGAGATCGCGCCGGTCGAGGTCCTGGAACTCGCCGGCGCAGCCCCGGTCGTCGACGAGCAGTCCGAGTGAGGCGAGGCCGGTCGCCGGTGACGGCCGCCGGTGCCGGATGCACGGCATGTGCCAGCTCTGCACGGGTGCTTCGGTGAGGTCCGATGGCATCGGCTCCGTGCACCCGCAGGGGGCACGCGACGGCGAGCGGGTTCTGGGGTATGGTTCCCGCGCCGATGAACAGGATTGCGCCGCGAGCCGGCGACCCGATGTCCCTCGACCGATCGAGCGAAACCACCGCGGCCGGTCTGCCATGGGGCGAGTTCGCGCGTTGCCGCGCACCGTTCGTCGAACGTTGGCCCTCGGTGTTCCGACTGCGCCTCGTGCGCGACCATCACCAGATCGCCCGCGAGCTGGTCCGCGGGGCCCGGTCCGTGCTCGACGTCGGCGCGACCGAGCGCCTGCACGAAGCCGGGGTGCGGGCCGCGTGGCCCGGCGTCGACTACCGCAGCTTCGACGTCGACCGAACGCACCCGCACGACTACCACGACTTCGCCGAGATCGACCGCCAGTTCGACCTGCTGACGCTGCTCGAGGTGCTCGAGCACGTGCAGCCGCCGGTCGCCGTCGAGATCGTGAAGCAGTGTTTCCAGCTGACGCGTCCGGGGGGGCACCTGCTGGTCAGCGTGCCGAACGTCTACCGGCCTGGCGTCCAGCAGGAATGGACGCACGTGGCCCAGTTTCCCTACATGGACCTCGCCGCCCTGCTGTCGTGGGCCGGGTTCGAGATCGTGGACGGCGCCCGCGTGTTCTACGCCGGTACACGCGGCTGGCTGCTGCACGCGAAGCTGATGGCGCCGCTGCACCGGTTCCTGAGCGTCGACTTCGCCCACGCGATCGTGATGCTCTGCCGGCGGCCGGGCTGACCCGGGACGGGTGGCGTCCGGGCGGTTCGCTGGCCACGAGGTCGCCCATGCAACCGTTGCACGCGGCCCGGCGATCGGCATCATCGTCGCCCCCGATGGTCGAAACCGCGGATCTGCTGGTCGTCGGCGGCGGCATCATCGGCTGCGCCGTCACGCTGCACTGTGCGCAGCTGCTGCCGAAGAGCACGCGCATCGTGCTGCTCGACCGTGGTCCGATCGCCGGCGCCACGTCGAGCTCGTGCATGGGGCACCTGATGGTGACCCCCGACGACGCGCAGGAATACGCGTTCACCATCGCCAGCCTGCGGCTCTGGCGCGAGCTGCAGGAGCAGGAAGGCGGGTTCGACTACAACCACACCGGCGCGCTCTACCTCGCCGACGACCCGGCCGACGTGGAACTGTTCGCGGTCCTGCAGAAGCAGTTCGTCGACCAGGGCGACCGGGCCGACCTGCTCGACCCGCGGCAGCTGCGCGAACTCGAACCGGGCCTCGCCCACGACCTGCCCGGCGGCCTGTTCTATCCGGGGGACGGCGTCGTGCTGCCGATGCTCGCGTGCTCGGCGATGCTGCGGCTCGCGAAGCGCCACAACGAGCACGTGCAGGTGCGGCCGTTCACCGAGGTCACCGGCATGCTGTGCTCTGGCGACGTGCTGCGCGGCGTGCGCACCGCGACCGGCGACCTGCAGGCCCCGCAGGTCGTCAACGCCTGCGGCGTGTGGTCGCCCGAGCTCGCCGCGATGGCCGGGCTGCCGCGGCTGCCCGTGTATCCGCGCGCCGGCAACCTCGCGATCACCGGCCACCACGTCACGCCGATCCGCACCCAGCTGCTCGAGGTCAGCTACATCCGCTTCGCGCACGGGGCGGCGAAGGTCGACCCGACGCGCACCGACGATCCGGGTGGGCACGCCGTCAACATGCAGCCGCAGACCCATGGTGGCTGCCTGATCGGCAGCACTCGGCAGTTCCGCGGCATGGACCGCACGCGGAACATGGCGCTGCTGCGCCGTTCGCTGGAACGTGCCCAGCGCTACGCGCCGGGCCTCGCCGACGCACCGATCGTGCGCACCTGGGTCGGCCTGCGGCCGTACTCGATCGACAAGCACCCGCTGATCGGGCCATGGCCGGCCCTGCGCGGCATGTGGCTCGCGACCGGCCACGAAGGCCTCGGCATCTCCCTGGCGCCGATCACCGGGCGCCTGCTGGCGCAGCAGCTCGCCGGCCTGCCGACCTCCATCGACGCCACGCCCTACCTGCCGGCGAGGTTCCTGTGAGCGACGACGCTGGGAACATCGACGCGTTCCGCCTGCCCGGCACCACGGATCGGCCCGTGGTCACGTTCACGTTCTGCGGACGGCCGATCCACGCCTTCGCCGGCGACTCGCTGGCGATGGCGTTGTGGGCCGCCGGTCACGCCGAGTTGCGCGCCAGCAGCCGCGACGGGGCCCCGCGCGGCGTGCTGTGCAACATGGGCATCTGCTACGAGTGCCTCGTCGTGGTCGATGGCGTGACGCAGCGCGCCTGCATGGTGCAGGCGCGGGACGGCCTCTGCGTCGAGCGCGGAGGCAAGCCGTGAACGACCCGAACGTGCTCACCGCCGACGTCGGCGTGGTCGGTGCCGGCCCCGGCGGCATCGCCGCCGCGCGTTCGCTCGCCGCGGCGGGGCTGTCGGTCGTGCTGCTCGACGAAGGCCCTGCCGCAGGTGGGCAGATCTTCCGCCAGCTGCCGCCGGGGGCCTCTGGCGCGCGGCTCGCCGAGCCGCCGAGCCACCACCACGGGCACGCGCTGCTCGACGCGTTCGCCGCGAGCTCGGTGCAGCACGTGCGGGCGGCGGTGGTCTGGGACGCCAAGCCAGGGCGACTGTGGTTCGAGCACGATGGGCAGTCGAAGCTGCTGCGCTGCCAGCGCATCGTGCTGGCCCCCGGCGCCTACGACCGCTGCGTGCCGTTCCCCGGCTGGACGCTGCCGGGCGTCGTCACGGCAGGGGCGTTGCAGGTGATGGTGCGTGGCTTCGGTGTCGTGCCGGGCAAGCGCGCCTTGGTCGCCGGCAGCGGCCCGCTGCTGCTGCCGACCGTGACGGCATTGCTGTCGGCCGGCGTGCAGGTGGTCGCCGCCTGCGAGGCGAGTTCGCGCTGGCGCACGCTGCGGGCGCTGCCGGGCGTGTTCGGCAACGGCGCGCGGTTGCGCGAGGCGTGGTGGTACGCCAAGCAGTTGCTGCGTGCCGGCGTGCGGCTGCGCTTCGGCTGGACGATCGTCGGTTGTGAAGGTGCGGGGCGCGTGCAGCGCGCGACCATCGCCAAGGTCGACGCGACTGGGCGACCGCGGCCGGGCACGTCGCAGACCTTCGAGGTCGACGTGGTGGGGGCCGGTTTCGGGCTCGTGCCGTCGATCGAGCTCGGCCTCGTGCTCGGCTGCCGTACGCGCTTCCTGGCGGAGCGCGGTGGCCACGTGCTCGCGGTCGACGACCAGCAGCGCACCACGGTCGCCGGGGTGTTCGCCGCCGGTGAGGTCGCCGGCATCGGCGGGGCCGAGGTCGCGATCGCGGAAGGAGAACTCGCCGCGGCCGCGGTGCGGCACGAGCTGCGTGGCGTCGTGGTGCCGAGCGCCCTGGTCGGCAAGGTGCTGCGGGAGCGCAAGGCCGCCGACGCGATGTTGCGTGCGTTCGCGCCGCTGCCGGGGCTGTCGACGCTGGCCACACCCGGGACGATCGTCTGTCGCTGCGAGGACGTGACGCTGCAGCGCGCCCAGGACGCGGCGGCGCTGCACGGCGGTTCGCTGCGCGCGATCAAGGTCGGCTGCCGCGCCGGCATGGGCCCGTGCCAGGCGCGCATCTGCGGGCCGTCGCTGCAGGCACTCGCCTGCGGCGAGCCAGGCCGCGCGATGGACCTGCCGGTGGCGCAAGTGCCGGTCAAGGTGGTGCGCAGCGAGACGATCCGCAACGCGCCGATCGACTGACGACGGGCTGGCGACGCTCAGCCGGAGACGCGGGGCAGCAGCACTTCGATGCGTGTGCCGACGCCCACGTCGCTGTGCACCCGCACGCCGCCGCGGTGCTCGCCGACCACACGCGCGACCGTCGCGAGGCCGAGGCCGTGGCCGGATCCGGCCTTGGTGCTGAAGAACGGTTCGAACATGCGCGACTGCACCTCCGAGGTGATGCCGCAGCCTTCGTCGACCACTTCGACCGCCACGTAGTCGCCGGCCGGGAGCGACCGGAGCCGCGTGCTGCAGGTCGCGGTGAGGGATCGCGCGCGGGTGCGCACCACCACGGGTCGGCCGTTCGGCGAGGCCTCGAGCGCGTTGTGCACCAGGTTGAACACGGCGATGGCGAGTTCGGCGGCCGCACCGCGCACCTTGCCCGGTCGGGACGCCAGGTCGAGCTTCACGCGGTCTTCCCCGTGCCCGGCGATGCGCAGGGTGCTGCCGACGGCCCGCACCACGTCGTCGACGTCTACGTCCTGTTCGATGTGTGGCCCCCCGCCTCGCTGCAGATGCCGGAGCTGGGCCGCTGCCTGTTGCGTGGCGAAGCGCGCCTGGTTCACGTACTCGCGGTCGGGTTCCTCCACCCTCGCCTGCTCGAGCTGGTCGAGGCAGTGCAGCACGACCACCAGCAGGTTGTTGACGTCGTGCGCGACACTGCCCGCGAGGCTGCGCAACCACGGCAGTTCGCCAGAGCCCCGCGGATCCAGGTGCGGGTCGGCACTCGGCGAGTTCGAGACCGGAGCGGAGGGCTTGGCGGGATCGTCGGGCATGGTGGTGGTTCCACGGGGCTGCCGCCGGGCGAGTTGCCGCGTGGATCGAAGGGTGCACCGGCGCGAACGGCGAGGGTTCGCGCCGCGGCTATTGCCCAGGGAGGGGGGGCATCTGTGCTTCTTTCTGCCGAGATTTTCGCCCTGGGCGTACCCTCGACGCGCGGCATGGCCTCGCTAGAGTCCGCACCTGGCGCGCTCCTCGTCGGTGTCGCACCCAGTCTGTCCCGCAGGCCCCTGCCCTCGCCCTCTCGCCGTGCTTCCCAGCCATCCGGATCGGAGCAAGCCCGCTGGCGTGCAGCCGGGCCGCGACGCCGAGACTGCGCGGCTGCTGAACCTCGGCCAGACCGACGGCTTGCGCCGACTGCTGGCGGATCATGCAGGTCGGGTGTTGGCCTTGCTGCGGCAGGACTTCGCGGGTGTGCTGAACCTGGCGGACGTCGAGGACGCGCTGAGCGAGGCGGTGGTGATCGCCTGGCGCCGAGGCGAGCGCTACGAGCCGAGCCGCGGCGGCATCGGCACCTGGTTGTTCGCCATCGCGCGCAACTGCGCGAGGCGGATGGTGCGTGCGTCGCTGGATGGCGTCGTGCAGTGCGTCCCCGACGTCGACCGCTGTCCGCCGCTCGCCGCTGCAGCCAGCGTGCACGAGCTCGGCCAGCAGGAGCGCCAGGTGATGGCGAAGGAGGCCCTGGCTGCGGTGCAGGAGTGTCTCGGGGAACTCGAGCCGCGCCAACAGGCGGTGATGGCCGCCGACCTCACTCAAGGCGGCGCCGCCTCGGCCGACGATCTGGCGGAAGCGCTGCAGATCAGCCGAAACGCCGTCTACGTGGCCAGGAACGGGGCGCGGCGGGCGATGCACCTGGCGCTCCTGCGCCGCGGGCACGAAGTTCCGAGTGGCGCCGGGGAGCCCGAGGGACGGCCGTGAACTTCCCGAATTTGCCAGGTTCGAACCTGCAACCGTCCTGCGACTCCGACGAGCTCGATTCGCTGGAGATCGACCGTCGCCTTGCTGCGTTGGCCGAGGCGGAGATCGTGCCGGTGCGGCCGGAGTGGCTCGAGGCGACGGTCGCTCGGGCCGCGGCTGCGCGTCCCGGCTCGCGTCGGGCCGGGCCGTTCCGGCGTCTGCTGGTCGCGGCGGCGGCGATGCTCGGCGTGCACGGCATGTTGGCTGCGGCGACGGTTGCGTCCGTGGGCGCCGGGGTGGTGGTCGCCGTGGTGGTCTGGACTGCCGGGCGCAACTCGAACGAGACGATGTCCTACGCGATGGCGTTGGAGATCCTGCGGCGCGGGGATCAGCCCGAAGAGCACCGGCTCGCCGCGATGACGCAGGTCGTGGCTCGCGTCCGCGCGACGATCACCGTGCTGGGCAAGGTTCGCGACGATCCGAACTCGCCCTCCGAACTCGTGGCCGTGTGCCGGGCCGCACTCGACCGGCTGCGCGCTGGGCGATGGGGCACGGGGCTGGATCCGGGTGTCGACCCGATCGACCAGTTCGCCGACCTGCTGGCTGGGTCTCGTGGGCTCGACGAGCGGCTCGCCGTCGCCCAGCGTTGTGCCATGGCTGCCGAAGTGGGCTGGAGCACCATGGCGACCGCACCGTCCGCGAGCGCCCAGTTCGACGAGGGGCGTGCGACGTTGCTGCGGCGCCTCAGCCGACTGCTCGGCGGCTGACGCGCTCCGGCCGCGAGTTCGCTTCCTCGATCACGCGGGTCACCTCCTTCGCGCCGCCTCCGTTGACGTGGAGGTACCACCAGTCCGGCACCACGATGCTGGTGCTGCCCCTGCCGTTGGCGTCGAGCTTGACGTCGACCTCGACCTTCTCGGGATCGTTCGGGTCCCCGTTGTCGAGCGTGAGCGTCACCGTGCTGTTGGCGCGATTCGGGTCGTGGAAGCCGATGTCGGTCGACTGGCCGACCGTCAGCGGGCCGCTGGCCACGTCGATCTGCTGGGCGGTTGCGAGGGCGGAGAGGATCAGAGAGGCGAAGAGAGCGGCGGCGAACGACTTGCGCATGACACACGTCCTTGCCGCCGGTGCGTGCTGCGCATCGTGCGGCAGGCAAGGATGGCGTGTGCTCCTCCGGTGGGTCGCCGGGGGCTCTGCGCCGCGGCGAGCTCGCTTCGAGGGAGATCGGTCCCAGGGGGGCGACGGAGCCACGTCCCGTTTCGCGACTGCGCGGTCGACGAGCCGTGGGCGAGCCAGGCGTGCGGACGCGCTCTCGTCGTGCGCTTCGCGGCGCTGTCCTCAGCGCTGGCAGCCGGCACACCAATAGGTGCTGCGCCCACCGTCGGTGGTGCGGCGCACCCGTGCTCCGCAGCGCCGGCAGGGTTCGCCGGCGCGTTCGTAGACGGCGAGCTCGCGGGCGAAGAACCCGGCGTCCTCGGCGACGCCGACGTAGTCGCGGAACGACGTACCGCCGGCCGCGATCGCCGCCTGCAGCACCTCCTGGACGGCCTGCGCGAGCCGGTCGCATTCCTGCCGCCGCAGCGAGCCGGCAGCACGCCGCGGTCGCACACCGGCGCGCCAGCACGCTTCGCTCGCGTAGATGTTGCCGACGCCGACCAGCACCCGACCGTCCATCAGCAGGGTCTTCACCGCGACCTTGCGGTCCCGGCTCACCCGGTGCAGGAACGCGCCGTCGAAGCCCGGTTCGAGCGGCTCCTGGCCCAGAGAGCCCAGCAGGCGGTGGGTGGTGAGTTCGTCGGCCGTCGCCACGTCGAGTGCGCCGAAGCGCCGTGGATCGACGAAGCGCACCAGCCGGTCGCCGAAGTCCATCCGCCAGTGTTCGTGGCGGCGCGGCTCGGGTCGGCTGGCCGAGGGCGCGATCGGGTCGACCAGCAGCCGGCCGGTCATGCCGAGGTGCACCAGGGCGCGCGGCTCGCGCGGGCCGTCGAACGCGACCAGCAGGTACTTCGAACGGCGGGCCACGGCCGTGCAGCACCGGCCGACCAGGTCCTGCAGGGCGGCGGCCGGCATCGGCCAGCGCAGGTCCGGCCGCAGCAGCCGGAGTTCCCGCAGGCGCCGGCCCCGCAGATGCGGTTCGGCGCCGCGGCGCACGGTTTCGACTTCGGGCAGTTCGGGCACGGGAGATGGATCCGCGGTGGAACGGGGCGGGGTGGCAGGATGCGTCGGTCGGATGCTGCGGGCAGCAGGCCGCGTCGCTAGCATGCCGCCCCGATTCGCAAGCGCCCACCCCGAGAAAATGGCCTCCTCGTCGTCCGGAACCTCGCCCGTGCAGGCCCTGCACCACATCGGCATCGCCGTGCGTTCGCTCGCCGAGGCGCTGCCCCGCTGGACCGACGGCCTCGGCCTCGTGCTGCAGTCGACCGACGAGGTGCCGACCGAGAAGGTCCGGGTCGCCGTGCTGATGGCCGGTGCCACCCGCATCGAGCTGCTCGAGCCGACCTCGCCCGATTCGCCGATCGCGCAGTTCCTGGACAAGCGGGGGCCGGGCATCCACCACCTCGCGTTCCAGGTCGGCGATTGCCAGGTCAAGATCGACGCGATGCAGGCACTCGGCGCCCCGATGCTGAGCAAGGCGCCGAACCCGGGCGCGCACGGCTGCAAGGTCGCCTTCGTCCACCCCAAGTACCTCGGCGGCGTGCTGGCCGAGTTCGTCGAGGACCCACACCATGACTGATCCCATCCACAAGCTGCAGGAGCTGCGCGAGCGAACGTTACTCGGCGGCGGCAAGGACCGCATCGAGGCCCAGCACCAGAAGGGCAAGCTGACCGCGCGCGAGCGCATCGACCTGCTGGTCGACCCGGGCACGTTCGTCGAGATCGACCGCTTCGTCACGCACCGGTGCCGCGACTTCGGCATGGACAGCGAGAAGAACCAGATCCTCGGCGACGGGGTCGTCACCGGCAGCGCCCGCATCGACGGGCGGCCGGTCTACCTGTTCTCGCAGGACTTCACGGTGTTCGGCGGCAGCCTGTCGGAGACGCACGCCGCGAAGATCTGCAAGGTGATGGACCTGTCGCTGAAGATGGGCGTGCCGATGATCGGCCTGTGTGACAGCGGCGGTGCGCGCATCCAGGAGGGCGTCGTGTCGCTCGGCGGCTACGCCGACATCTTCCTGCGCAACACGCTGGCCAGCGGGGTCGTGCCGCAGATCAGCGCGATCATGGGCCCGTGTGCCGGCGGTGCGGTCTACAGCCCGGCCATCACCGACTTCATCCTGATGGTCGAGGGCACGAGCTTCATGCACATCACGGGCCCGGACGTGGTGAAGACGGTGACGCACGAGGACACCACCAGCGAAGAGCTCGGTGGCGCCCGCGTGCACAGCGAGCTGAGCGGCGTGGCGCACCTGACGGCGCCCGACGACGCGACCAGCCTGGTGCAGCTGCGCGAACTGCTGAGCTACCTGCCGCTGAACAACGCCGAGGACGCGCCGTCGCGCGCGTGCGACGACGACAGCAACCGCATGGACGAGGCGCTCGACACGATCGTGCCGCCGTCGAGCGACCAGCCGTACGACATGCGGCAGGTGGTCAAGAAGATCGTCGACCACGGCAAGTTCTTCGAGATCCAGCCGCGCTACGCGAAGAACATCGTGATCGGCTTCGCGCGCCTCGGTGGCCGCTCGGTCGGCATCGTCGGCAACCAGCCGAACCACCTCGCCGGCGTGCTCGACATCAAGGCGAGCCTGAAGGCGGCGCGCTTCATCCGCTTCTGCGACGCGTTCAACATCCCGCTGGTGACCTTCGAGGACGTGCCGGGCTTCCTGCCGGGCAAGGACCAGGAGTGGGGCGGCATCATCACGCACGGCGCCAAGCTGCTGTACGCCTACTGCGAGGCTACGGTGCCGAAGATCACGGTCATCACGCGCAAGGCCTACGGCGGCGCCTACGACGTGATGAACAGCAAGCACATCCGCGCCGACCTCAACCTCGCCTGGCCGTCGGCCGAGATCGCGGTGATGGGTGCCGAAGGGGCGGCGAAGATCGTGTTCCGCCGCGAGATCCTGGCCGCCAAGGACCCGAAGGCCGAGGAGAAGCGGCTGGTCGCCGACTACAAGGCGAAGTTCGCCAACCCCTACCAGGCCGCCGCGCGCGGCTACATCGACGACGTCATCGAGCCGCGCCGCACGCGGCCGATGCTGATCCAGGCGCTGGA
>JAEUHU010000395.1 GCA_016793305.1 Planctomycetota bacterium | reverse complement strand
GGGCCGCACAAGGGGTGGCCGAGCAGGGTGTCGGCGTCCGCAACACGGGCGAGCGCGTGCAGAAGTCCGCTGTCGCGGACGAAGATCTTGGGCGTCTTGACCAATCGTTTCAGGCTGTTGCCGCTCCAGGGCTGCAGCTGGCGAACGAGGAACAAGTCGGTCAGCAGGTCGAGGTAGTGCCGGACGGTGACGCCGCTGACACCGAGACCGGCCGCCAGTCGCGAGGCGTTCAGTGGATCGCCTTGTCCATGAGCCAGCATCTCCCAGAGGCGTGCGACACGTGCGGCCGGCAGGCGCAGGCCGAGGGCCGGCAGGTCCCGCTCGAGGTAGGTGCGCACGAACTGCTCTCGCCAAGCGAGGCTGTCCTCGTCGGTGTGGGCGAGCCAGCTGCCTGGGAAGCCGCCGCGCCACCAGAGCTTGTCGACGTCGATGCGCCGGCGAGGCCGCTCGACCTCGTCCAGCGTGAAGGGCGCCAGCTCCAAGTAGGCGATGCGCCCTGCAAGCGACTCCGAAGACTGCCGTAGCACCTCTGGGGAAGCCGATCCCAGCACCAGGAAGTGTCCTGCCTTCTCGCCCGCACGGACCCGCTCGTCGACCAGGCTGCGCAGAACCCGGAACAGCTCGGGCATTCTCTGTACCTCGTCGAGAATCGTCAGCCGGCGCGCCTGCTTGCCCAGCAGCAGTTCGACATCACCGAGCCTGGCGCGATCGCTCGGGCGCTCCAGGTCGAGGTACAGGCTCGTGCTCGCGACCGGGTCGCCGGCCATGCGGGCCAGAGTCGTCTTGCCGACCTGGCGTGGGCCGACGAGCGCTACGACCGGGTGGGAGCGCAGGAGACGGGCGAGTCGGGCCGATTCACGCCTTTGGAGCATCCTCGCAATTCTTAAGGAAGACTTGCGATTTGCAAGGTTGGGAAAGTGGGCGGCGCAACTGCGGCGACGCCCACGCCGGCTGCGTCGTGGAACCTCTGGGGGCCCCTGAATCTCGGCACCTGGAACCCGGCGGCGGAAGGTGCGTGCGCGCCGTTCCGCCGCCCGCGCACGATCGGCATACTGCTCGCCCTTCCGAGACGAACATGGCCGAGCCGAAGCAGACGTACGACCCCGCGACGATCGAACCGAAGTGGCAGCAGTTCTGGCAGGAGCACCGTGTGTTCCGCGCCGTGAACCCGGGCGAGCCCGACTTCGACCCCAAGCAGCCGAAGTTCTACGCGCTCGACATGTTCCCCTACCCGTCGGCGGCCGGCCTGCACGTCGGCCACCCGGAGGGCTACACGGCGACCGACATCGTCTCGCGCTGGAAGCGGGCGAAGGGCTGCAACGTGCTGCACCCGATGGGCTGGGACGCGTTCGGCCTGCCGGCCGAGCAGTACGCGATCCAGACCAACACGCACCCGGCGGAGACGACGGCGGCGAACGTCGCGACGTTCAAACGGCAGCTGCAGCGGCTGGGGTTCTCGTACGACTGGGAGCGCGAGATCAGCACCGCCGACCCGAAGTACTTCCGCTGGACGCAGTGGATCTGGAAGCAGCTGTACCAGCGCGGCCTCGCCTACGAGAGCAACGCGCCGGTGTGGTGGTGCGAAGCGCTCGGCACCGTGCTGGCGAACGACGAGGTCATCAACGGCAAGAGCGAGCGCGGCGACCATCCGTGCGAGCGGCGGCCGCTGCGGCAGTGGGTGCTCAAGATCACCGACTACGCCGAACGCCTGCTCAACGAGCTCGAGCCGCTCGACTGGAGCGATTCGCTGAAGACCATGCAGCGCGAGTGGATCGGCAAGAGCGAAGGTGCCGAGATCGACTTCGACGTGCACGGCCACGCCGGCACCAAGATCCGCGTGTTCACGACCCGGCCCGACACGCTGTTCGGGGCCTCGTTCATGGTGCTGTCGCCGGAGCACCCGCTGGTGGCGAAGATCACGACGCCGGCACAGAAGGCGGCGGTCGAGGCCTACCAGAAGGCCGCGGCCGGCAAGAGCGAGCTCGAGCGCACCGAC
>JAEUHU010000376.1 GCA_016793305.1 Planctomycetota bacterium | reverse complement strand
TCCCGTTCGGCGACGCGCTGGCTCTCCATCGAGATGTAGAGCAGGTTGTCGAAGCCGAGCACGGCCTGCAGCAGGATCAACATCAACAGCGTCGAGAGTCCGGCGGCGGAGAACAGCGTCATGGGCGCGCATGGTGGCGAGGGGCGGCCGTCGGTGCGAGCGTCGGGCCGTGGTTCCGGGGCACCGGGCTCGTGCGGAGCACGGCCGATGCCGTGCGTGCGGGCGCGGCGCTATGGTCGCGCAGGTGAACTCGCCGGCGCCTCACGCTCGTTCCGTCGCCGCCGTGGCCGAGCAGCTGGCGGTCGATGCGGCTCGAGGCCTCGGCGCGGCCGAAGTCGTGGCGCGTCGCGCCCGCGTCGGCCCGAACGCGCTGCCCGAACCGTCGCCGCCGTCGCCGTGGGTCGTGCTCCTGCGCCCGTTCCGCAGCCCGCTCGTGGCGCTGTTGCTGGTGGCGGCCCTCGTGGCGCTGGCGATCGGCGAATGGGTCGACGCCGTCGTCATCGCCGTGGTGGTGGTGGGGAACGCGCTGATCGGCACCATGCAGGAACGGCGCGCCGAGGCGTCGCTTCGGGCGCTGCGCCGGCTGCAGGCCAGGACCGCGCGGGTCGTGCGCGACGGCGCCGAGCAGGTGGTCCCGGCCCACGAACTGGTGCCCGGCGACGTGCTGCTGCTGGCCGCCGGCGACTGCATCGGCGCCGACGCGCGGGTCGTCGAGGCGGCGTCGTTGACGACCGCCGAAGCGGCGCTGACCGGCGAGAGCCTGCCGGTCGAGAAGCGCAGCGAGCCGGTCGCGGAGGACGCGCTGCTCGCCGACCGTTCGTCGATGCTGTTCGCGGGCACCTACGTGGCCGCCGGGCGTGGCCGGGCCCTGGTGGTCGCCACCGGGGCCGCGACCGAGATCGGCGACATCGCCCGTCTCGTCACCGGCGGCGAGCTGCCGACGCCGCTCGAACGCCGCATCGCCCGCCTCGGCCGCGTGGTGCTGGCGCTGGCCGTGGTCCTGTTCGTGGCGGTCGTGTCGGTCGGCCTCGTGCGCGGTGTGCCGATGCACGAGATCCTGATGGTCGGCATCAGCCAGATCGTCGGGCTCGTGCCCGAAGGGCTGCCGGTGGCGATGACGATCGCGCTGGCCGTCGGCGTGCAGCGCATGGCGGCGCGTCGCGCGATCGTGCGGCGGTTGTCGGCGGTCGAGACGCTCGGCTCGACCACGGTGGTCTGCACCGACAAGACGGGCACGTTGACCCGCAACGAGATGACGGTGACGACGATCGCGCTGGCCGACGGCCGGCTCGTCGAGGTGGGTGGGGTCGGCTACCAGCCGAGTGGGGCGCTGGCCCTCGACGGACGGCGCCTCTGCCGCGGCGACGTGCCCGAGCTCGACGACCTGCTGCAGGCCGTGGTGCTGTGCAACGACGCGGCGGTGCAGCCGCCCGACGCGGCGGAACCGACCTGGCGCCCGCTCGGGGATCCGACCGAGGTGGCGCTGGTGGTGCTGGCGCAGAAAGCGGGCTTCGTGCCGCACGAGGTGCGCCGGCGCTGGGGCCGGGTCGCCGAGCTGCCGTTCGACGCCGACGCGAAGATGATGGCGACCCGGCACGGCGGCGAGGCCGGGCGTTCGCTGGTGGTCGGCAAGGGGGCGCCGGAAGCGGTGCTGGCGATCTGCACCAGCTGGCGCAGTGGGCGCGCGTCGCGGCCGCTCGACGCGGCGGCCGCGACGCGGCTGCGTCGGCTGGTCGACGAACTCGCCGGGCGGGCGCTGCGGGTGCTTGCGGTGGCGACGCGCGCCGACGACCGGCTCGACGTCGCCGCCGGGTTCGCGGGGCTCGGCGGCTTCGAACTGCTCGGCTTCGTCGGCCAGATCGATCCGCCGCGCGAGGCGGTGCACGACGCCGTGGCCAAGTGCCGGGCGGCCGGCGTGCGCACGGTGATGGTGACCGGCGACCACCGCAGCACGGGGCTCGCGATCGCGCAGGCGATCGGCATCGCCCGCCCGGGCGACGAGGCGGTCGACGGCCGCGAACTGGCCGCACTCGACGACGCGGCGCTGCAGGCCCGCCTCGACCGCATCGCCGTGTTCGCGCGCGTGCAGCCGGCGCAGAAGGTGCGCATCGTCACGGCGCTGCAGGCGCGCGGTGCCGTGGTGGCGATGACCGGAGACGGCGTCAACGACGCTCCGGCGCTGGTGCGCGCCGACGTCGGCGTGGCCATGGGGGCCAGCGGCACCGAGGTGGCGAAGGACGCCGCCAAGGTCGTGCTGGTCGACGACGACTTCGCCACGCTGGTCGCGGCCGTGGAGGAGGGGCGGGTCGTCTACGGCAACGTCAAGAAGGCGGTGCTGCTGCTGCTGTCGACGTCGTTCGCCGAGGTGGTGGTGCTGCTGCTGGCGATGGCGCTCGGCCATCCGCCGCCGTTCGCCGCGGTGCAGATCCTCTGGAACAACCTCGTCACCGAGGGGCTGGTCACGGTGAACCTCGTGCTGGAGCCGGCCGAAGGCGACGAGATGCAGCGGGCGCCGACGCCGGTGGACGAACCGCTGCTCGACCGCGTGCTGCGGCAGCGGCTGTGGGTCATGGTGCCGACGATCGCCGGCGTCGTGCTCGGCTGGTTCCTCTGGCGCAGTGCCGCAGGGGTCGAGCCGGCGCAGGTGCGCACCGAGGCGTTCACGCTGCTGGCGCTGTGCGAGTGGTGCAACGTGCTGAACTGCCGCTCGACGACCCGTTCCGCGTTCGCGCAAGCACCGTGGCGCAACCCCTGGCTGCTCGGCGGACTCGTGCTCGGCAACGTGCTGCAGTTCGCGGTGGTGTTCGCGCCGCCGCTGCAGGCCGTGTTCCACACCGTGCCGTTCGGGTTCGCCGAGTTCGTCTGGCTCGGCGTGGTCGCCTCGACGGTGTTGTGGGTCGAGGAACTGCGCAAGCTGCTGGTGCGCCGCCGCGAGCGCCGCGGCTGACGGCTCGCCAAGCTCGGCTCTGGGCGCTGGGCGGTCGCGGCCGGGCTTCAGGGGGCCACGCGTCCGCCGCCATGGCGCCAGTCGCCGAGCCGTGCGAACGGCACAGGCTCCCGGATCGCTGCTGGTCTTGGCGGCCGCTCGTACGTGGACCCGGCCTCAGGAAACCCCATGCGCAGCCTACGCTTCGTCTACTCCCTCATCCTGTTCACCTTGCCGGGGTTGGCGCAGTCGGCACCTTCCGTGGCCGAACCGACCTTCGGCGTCACCGCCGGGGCAGGCCAGCCCCGCGCGCACGGCCCGGACTACGCCGCGCGCTTCGCAGCCGATGGGGCGGTGTTCTTGCCCCATGCCGCGGGTCGGGAGGCAGAGGCCGACGGCCTGCATCTGGCCATGCGATCGATGCAGCGCGGCGAGGGGCCGGTCTGGAACCCGGTCGTCCGGCCGCTGCCGGTGGTGCACGGCGACGAAGTGCACTACGTGCATGCCGACGGGCCGACCGAGATCTACCGGTCGCGCCCGGACGGCGTCGAACTGAGGTTCGTGTTCGCCGAACGGCCGGCCGGGGAAGGCGACCTGGTGGTGACGGTCGCGGTCGCGACCCGTCTGCCGTTGGTCGCTGCGAACGACGATGGTGCACACTTCCATCGCGCCAACGGGCCCGGGATCCACGTCGGTGGTGTGACCGGCATCGATGCCACGGGGCTCGAGGTGCGCGGCGGCCTGCGCGCGGGCGAAGGAACGCTCGAACTGCGCCTGCCGGCCTCGTTCGTCGACAACGCGGCCTATCCGATGGTGCTCGATCCGTTGATCGGCAGCTCGTTCCTGGTCGGCAACGACATCGGCTACGAGGCAACGCCCTCGGTCGCCTACGACGCCGCCACGGGACGTTACCTCGTCGTGTGGATGCAGCAGTGGTCGGGGAGCCACCCGGACGTGGTCGGCCAGCTGGTGCGGGACGATGGCGTGCTGGTGGGGCCGCGGTTCGTGATCGAAAGCACGGGATACCTGGGCATCCGGCCCGTCGTGGTCAACATCACCGACAGCGATCGCTTCCTGGTGGTCTGGGCCAGCGACGATGGCACGACTGGAATCGGACCCATCCCCGGAACCGGGCCCTGGCCGGTCCTGAAGTTCGCTGCCGTGTCGGCCGGCACAGGGGCGGTCTCGGCCACCCAAGCCCTGTGGGGGGTGCTGCTGTCGGATGCGCCCAACGGGGTCGCCGCGGGCGGGGACTCGCGTACTCCGGTCTTCGGCAACGCCGATCGCGCGCTGGTGGTCTGGACTGGCAAGCTCGGGAGCTCGACCGGCTATGCGCGGCGCTGCCAGATCCAGGTACCGCCGACGGGCAACCCGACCATCGTCGGTGGTGCGGTCACGACGATCTTCTCGCAGGTTGGAACGACTGTTCGCGAACCTGCGGTGTCCAAGCACGGTGGTTCGCTGGGGCGGTGGCTCGTGGCGTTCGCCTGGGGCTCCGGCAGCACCACGACGAACCTCTCGGCTGCCTTCTACGACGGGTCCGGCAACGCCTGCGGCGGCACGCAGTTCTCGTTCGGTGCGACCGTTGGACACCCCGCGACGGCGACGCGGGACGGCAGCCAGTTCCTGTTGGCCTGGGAAGACCCCTCCGGCGACGTCTCGGTTCGGCCGTGCACGTGGACCGGCACGTGCGCCAGTGGCTCGGCTGCATGGGGCGCCACGATCCCTGGGCTGGCACCGAACAGCTCACAGCCCGAGCTCGACTGCGCGAGGGACAAGTTCATGTTGGTCACCCAGTCTGGGGGGCTCGGCCTCACCCAGGTGCGTTCGCTGCTCCTGCAGGACGGCAGTCTCGCCAGTGCCGTCGCGACGGCAGGCCAGACTCCACTGACTTCCTCGGACGGGCTCGCGGTGGCCAGCCGGTGGAGCGGCGGGGATGGCAGCAGCGACGAGGCCCTGGTGGTGCAAGTGGGCAGTACCGGAGGCAATGGCATCTACGCGAGTCGCTGCGAGGCGACAGGGACTGGCACCGTCACCAACCTCGGCGGGGCCTGCGGCATCCCAGGCTTCAGCGACTTGGCGTCCTACACAGGCAGCCCGGTGATCGGCACGACCTTCACGATCGACCTCGTGGGGCCGACGGCCCCGATCGCCGCGTTGATCATCGGCTTCAGCGCCTCCCCGTTGGCATGCGGTCCGTGCACCGCGGTTCCTTCGCTGGACGCGATCGTGACGGGGGTGCCGAGCTCGGTGAGCATCACCGTGCCGCTGCAGCCGAGCCTCGTCGGTGCCTCGCTGCTGGCGCAGTGGGTGCAGGTGCGCCCGAGTGGTTGCCCGCTGATGCCGGACCTCGGCCTCTCCAACGCGCTGCAGTTCACCATCTCCGATTGACCGGGCATCGGTCGGTTCCTGACGCCAGCCTCGGACCGGGGCGCGGTCGGCCATGGCACGGGGGCGAGAACCCGCCGAGGTGGGCCGCTCGAACTCTGGCGGAACGCCCGTTCCAGCCGATGCTGGGGCGATGCGTACCCAGAAGCGCTGGTGGTCGGCCGGTCTGCTCGCGGCCCTGGTCGGCTCGCTGCCCACGTCGAGGCTGTTGGCCCAGACCGGCTCGGTCGACCCGACCACGGCCCAACTCGCCGCTGTGCCGAAGTTCACCCCGCCGCGCATCGAGCTGATCGAGGAGCCGCGCGTCGACTTGCGCCAGTGGCTGCCGCCGGTCGGTGAGCAGCAGATGAACGACTGCACGACGTGGGCGATCGCCTACGCCGCGAAGAGCTACCTCGAGGCGCGCGACCAGGGCTGGCTCCCCGATCGCCCCGAGCGGGTGTTCTCGCCGCGCTTCCTCTACAACCAGATCAACCGCGGCCAGGACGAAGGCTCGAGCTTCGTCGAGGCGGTGCGTGTGCTGTGCGAACAGGGAGCGGCGACGTTGGCGACCGAGCCGTACCGACCGGGCGACTTCCGCACCTTCCCGAGCGAGCGCGCCCGCAGCGAGGCGAAGGCCTTCCCGCTGCGCGATGCGCACCTCGTCGTCGACCGCCAGGGCATCCGGCGCGCGTTGCAGCGGCGGCAGATCGTCGTGTTCGGCGCGCACGTGAACCCGATCTTCCTGTCGGGACGCTTCGCCGAGTACGACCGCGCGCTGTTCGACCGCGACGAGCAGTTGCGCCAGCCGGGGCAACCGCACGGCAAGCATGCGATGTGCATCGTCGGCTACGACGACGGCGCGGGCACGTTCCTGGTGATGAACAGCTGGGGCACGAAGTGGGCCCAGCGCGGCTTCTGCCAGGTCGCCTACGAACTGTTCGACGACATCCGCCTCGCCGGCGAGCACGAAGGTGTGTTCTGCAACTGGGCGATCACGCTGCTCGACGTCGAGGAGAAGGTGGTTCGCAACGACGACGGCAGCGTCGTGCCGGCGCCGGCGACGCTCGACGCGCTGGC
>JAEUHU010000350.1 GCA_016793305.1 Planctomycetota bacterium | reverse complement strand
CTCCTTCGCCTGGACCCCACCGACTTCGAACTCGCGATCGTGCAGCAGGAGGCTGCGGTCGCTCGCGCCGAGCTGCGCCTGCAACAGGAACGCGCGGAAGCCGAAGCCGCCCGCAGCGCCTGGCGCGAACTGGAGGGCGAGCGCCCGGCCGATCCACTGGCGCTGCGCGAACCCCAGATCCGCGACGCCGAGGCCGAACTCGCGGCCGCTCGTGCGCTGCTGGCGAAACGACGACTCGACCTGCAGCGCACCCGCGTGCTGGCACCGTTCGCGGGACGCGTGCAGAGCGTCACCGCGGACCTCGGCCAGACCGTGCAGCCGGGTCAGCGGATCGCCACCTTGCTCGACACCACCTCGGTCGAAGTGGCCTTGCCGATCCCGCTGGACGAGCTCGCCTTCGTCGAGCTGCCTCTGCACGACCGGTTCCAAGGGGACGACGGGCCGCTGGTGCATCTCGACGCCAAGGTCGGTGGACAGAGCTTCCAGTGGCGAGGCCGGGTCGTGCGGGTCGCCAGCGAGATCGATCGCCGCACCCGCCAGATGACCGTCATCGCCCGTGTCGAACTCCCGGAGCGTGCAGGGCTCCCCCTCCTCGTGGGCATGTTCGTGACGGCCACCATCGAAGGCCGACTCGAGGCGAACACCCTGCCCGTGCCGCGTGCCGCCGTGCAGCGCGGCACGGTGTGGATCGCCCGAACCGTCAGCGTGCCCGACTGGTCCGACGGCCCGCTCGGCCACCGCACCGCCACCACGCTGCACGAACGTCCGGTGACGGTGCGGCGCGCCGACGAGCACCGGGTGTGGATCGCTGCCGGACTGCAGGCCGGCGAATCGGTGTGCGTGACGCCGCTCGATGCGCCGACCGACGGCATGCCGGTGCGGGTCGTCGACGAACGAGGCGAGGAGCTGGACGGGTGAGCCCGATGCACGACGATCCGACCGTCCCGCCCGAGGAGAAGCAGGGCTTCTTCGCATGGTTCACGCAGAACCACGTCGCCGCGACGCTGGTGGCGGCGACCTTCCTGGTCGCCGGCGCCACTGCCCTGTTCGGCGGCCGGGTGCGCCGCGAGGTGTTCCCGGAGATCGAGCCGAACATCGTCACCGTGCAGGTGCCGTATCCCGGCGCCACGCCGACCGAGGTCGAGGCCGGCGTCTGCCTGCGGGTCGAGGAGGCGGTCGAGGGCATCACCGGCGTCGACAAGGTGACGTCCAGCGCCAACGAGGGCACAGGCCTGGTCGTCGTCGAGACGCTGCAGGACGCCGACCTCGAGCAGGTGCTCTCCGACGTCAAGAACCGCGTCGACGCGATCACCAACTTCCCGGCCGAGATCGAGGAACCGATCGTCTCGCGCCTCGTGCTGCGCAAGGAGGTGATCAACGTCTCGGTGTTCGGGAACGTGGACGAACTGGTGTTGAAGCGCACTGCGGAGCGCGCCCGCGACGCCCTGGCGGCACTGCCGCAGATCTCGCAGGTCGAACTCGCCGTGGCCCGCCCCTACGAGATCACGATCGAACTGAGCGAGGCGGCGCTGCGGCGCCACGCGCTGCGCTTCGACGACGTCGCCAACGCCGTGCGCACCGGCAGCCTCGACCTGCCGGCCGGCGCCATCAAGGCCGACGACGGCCAGACGCTGCTGCGCGTCGAAGGCCAGGCCTATCGCGGCGCCGACTTCGCGAAGCTCGTGCTGCTGACGCGACCGGACGGGTCCCGGGTCACCATCGGCGACGTCGCGAAGGTGGTCGACGGCTTCGCGGAGGACGACCTCGCGGCTCGCTTCGACGGCAAGCCGGCGGTGCTGCTGAAGGTGTTCCGGGTCGGCGAACAGGACGCGATCGCCGTCACCGCGGCGGTGCGCGACTGGGTCGCCGGCCCCGGGGCCACGATGCTGCCGCACGGCGTGCAGCTGGCGACCTGGCGCGACGAGTCGATCCTGCTGCGCGGTCGCATCGACCTGCTGCTCGGCAACGCGCTGCAGGGTCTCGTGCTGGTGTTCGTGATCCTGGCGCTGTTCCTCGAGCTGCGCATCGCGATCTGGGTCGCGATCGGCATCCCGGTGGCGTTCCTCGGTGCCGCGGCGCTGATGCCGAGCCTCGGCCTGTCGGTGAACATGATCTCGCTGTTCGCCTTCCTGCTGGTGCTCGGCATCGTCGTCGACGACGCGATCGTCGTCGGCGAGAACGTCGTGCTCCACCGGCGCGCCGGCGCCTCGCCGATGCTGGCAGCCCTGCGCGGCAGCCGCGAAGTGCGCACGCCGGTGTTCGCCTCGGTGATGACCACCGTGGCGGCGTTCCTGCCGATGGTGTTCTCCGTGCCGGGCAGCGACGCACAGATCTGGCGGGTGATCCCGCTGATCGTGATCCCGGTGCTGCTGATCAGCCTGGTCGAGTCCCAGCTGTGTCTGCCGGCCCACCTGGCACTGCTCTCGGCCGATCGCCCGGGCCATCGGCCGGCCCTGCCGGCGCGGCTGTGGCTCGCGGTGCAGGGTGCGTTCCAACGTGCCCTCGACGGGCTCACGCGGGCCGTCTACCAGCCGCTGCTCGAGGTCGCGCTGCGCTGGCGCTACGCGACCCTCGCGGTCGCGGTGGTGCTGCTGGCCCTCGGGTTCGCCAGCGTCGCCGCAGGCTATCCACGGTTCGTGTTCTTCCCGACGGTCGACGGCGACAACGTCGTCGTGTCGCTGACGATGCCGCAGGGCACGCCGATGACCGTCACCGCCACCCACCTGCGCCGCATCGAGCAGGCGGCGCGCGAGGTCTGTGCCGAGTTCGACCAGGATCGCGGCGAACGCCCGCCGATGCTCGAGCACATGCTCGCCACGGTCGGGGCCCAGCCGTTCTCGGTCGAACAAGCCAGGAATGGCGGCCAGCGGGACGCCCAGTTCCAGTCCGGCTCGCACCTCGCCGAGCTCAACGTGCAGCTGCTGCGCTCGGAGCAACGCGAGGTGTCGTCCGACCGGATCATGAGCCGGCTGCGCGAGCGGGTCGGCAACGTCCCGGACGCGATCGAGCTGCAGTTCACCACGTCGTTCTTCAGCACCGGCAAGGACGTCGACGTCGAGCTCTACCACGACGACGCCGAGACCCTGCGTCGCGCCGTCGACGACCTGACCGCGGAGCTGCGTCGCATGCCTGACGTGAAGGACGTCGGCAACTCGTTCCGCCTCGGCAAACCCGAGCTCGAGCTGCGCATCAAGCCGACCGCCGAGCCGCTCGGCCTGTCGCAACAGGACCTGGCCCGCCAGGTGCGCCAGGCCTTCTACGGCGAGGAGGCGCAGCGGGTGCAGCGCGGGCGCGACGACGTCAAGGTCATGGTCCGCTACCCGGAGAGCGGGCGCCGTTCGCTGCTCGACCTCGATCAGCTGCGCATCCGCACCGCGAACGGCGACGAGGTGCCGCTCGCCGAGGTCGCCGAGACCGCGGCCGGCCGCGCCTCGTCGACCATCAACCGCGTGAACCGCAAGCGGGCCCTGCGGGTCAGTGGCGAGGTCGACGAGAACGACCCGAACGCGTCGCCCGAAGCGCTCAACGACCGGCTGCGGACCGAGGTGCTGCCAGCCCTGGTGGCGCGGCATCCCGGTCTGTCGTTCGGCTTCGAGGGCGACCAGAAGAAGAAGACCGACCTGCTGGTCTCCCTCGCCGGCGGCTTCGCGATCGCGCTGTTCGTGATCTACGCGCTGATGGCCATCCCGCTGAAGTCGTTCCTGCAACCGGTGCTCATCATGACGGCGATCCCGTTCGGCGTCGTCGGTGCGATCGGTGGCCACATGCTCACCGGCTACGACCTGAGCATCCTGTCGATGTTCGGCCTCGTGGCGCTGTCTGGGGTCGTGGTGAACGACAACATCGTGCTGGTCGACTGGGTCAACCAGCGACGGGCGCACCACGACACGCTGTTCGAAGCGGTGCGCACCGCTGGCGCCGCCCGCCTGCGCCCGATCCTGCTGACCTCGCTGACGACGTTCGGTGGCCTCACGCCGCTGCTGCTCGAGAAGAGCGTGCAGGCGCGCTTCCTGGTGCCGATGGCGGTGTCGCTCGGCTTCGGCGTAATGTTCGCGACGCTGATCAGCCTGCTGCTGGTGCCTGCCCTCTACCTGGTGCTCGAGGACGTGCGGCGCGCCGGCACCGGAGCGTTCCGCTGGCTCTACGGTTCACGCACCCCGCCTCTGGCCTGACCCGAGCGTCGTTGTCGGAATTCCCGACAGTCCGCCGAAGAGCGGAGGTCAAGGCTCGCACCCGGCCGTGCCGATGGGCGCATTGCCCATGGCCGGACCGCTCCGCTCCCTCCGCGGAACACACGCTCTCGTGTGCCTGCTGAGCCTCGTCGCTCAAACGCATGCGGTGCGTACCGTCATGGCCCAGGAGACCTCGGTGCAGGAGCCGAGCGCCGAGGAACGTGCCGCCCTGCTGCGCACCGTGCTGCTGCTGAAGCTGATCCCCTACCTGCCGCCCGACACTCCGCCGAAGCCCCCGCCGACCGTGCATCGCATCGTGCTGGTCGGCGACGACCCGGTGACCCGCACCGCGGCGCGCCAGCTGCCCGGGCGCAAGGTCGACGAGCGACCGGTCGAGGTGGTCGTCGTGAGCGCCGCCGACGCGGCGGTCGGCAAGGGCACCGAGGGCTGCTCGCTGATCTACGTCGCCGCCGACGTCGACGCGGCCCTGCTGCAGCGCATCGTCGCGCACCACGCCGACAAGCCGGCACCCATCGTCTGCGAGAAGGCCGGCTTCGCCGCGGCCGGTGGGGCCGTGCAACCGTTCGTGCAGGACAACAACCTGCGCTTCGAGGTGAACGCCGAGACCCTGAAGAAGCAGGGCATCCGGCCGAGCCCGCAGCTGCAGAAGCTGTCGCGTCGGGGGCCACGTTGAGCAGCCCGAGGCAATCGCTGCGCCGGCGCCTGACGGCGCTGTGCGCCCTGCTGACGGTCGCCGCCCTCGGCCTGTCCGGCGTCGAGTCGTACCGCCGCGAACGCAGCACCCTGCACGAGAACATGCGCAGCCATCTGGCGACGGTCGCCGACATGGTGGCCGTCAACTCGCGCAGCGGCCTCGAGTTCGACGACACGCAGGAACTGGCGCCGTTCCTGGCCACCGTCACCGCGACGATGGGGCTGCAGGCGGTCGCGGTCTACACCGGCGAAGGCAAGCGCTTCGCCGCGGCCGGCGACACGACGGCCCTGCCGGGCGACGTCGACGCGTCGCTGCCACCGCACGAGGACTGGGTCGAGCTCGCGGCGCTGCCGTACCGAGACGTCAAGGGCGAATCGCGCCAGGGCACCGTGATGCTGCGCGCGTCCGGTGCGCCGATCCGGGTCCGGCTGCAGGAGTACCTCGGCGGGCTCGGCCTCAGCGCTCTGCTGACCATGATCGCGGTCGGCCTCGCCGCGCATTGGCTGCTGACCCGCCTGCTCCGACCGATCGCCAACCTGGTGGAGACCACCAACACGGTGCGCAGCAGCGAGAACTGGAGCCTGCGCGCCCAGAGTGGGGCCGAAGACGAGGTCGGCGCGCTGGTCGAGGCCTTCAACGCGCTGCTGCAGGTCATCCAGGAGCGGGAACTGCGGTTGGCCGAGAACGCCGACCGGCTCGAGCAGGAGGTGAAGGAGCGCACCGCCGAGTTGCGGCACGCCCTGCAGGCAGCCCAATCGGCGACGCGAGCCAAGTCGACGTTCGTGGCCAACATGAGCCACGAGATCCGCACGCCCCTGAACGCGATCCTCGGCATGACCGAGCTGGCGATGGGCACCGAGGACCCGCGCGAGATCGCCGAGTACCTGACCGTCATCCGCAGCGCCGGCTCGAACCTGCTCGGCATCCTCTGCGACATCCTCGACCTGTCGAAGATCGAGTCCGAGAAGCTGGAGCTGTCGCCGGTGCCGACCGAGCTCGAGTCGCTGGTGCTCGACGCACTGCGCCCGCTGACCGCGCGCATCCAGAGCAAGGACCTCGAGCTGTCGTTCGAGCTGGCACCCCAACTGGCCCCCGCCTACCTCGTCGACGACGTGCGGCTCCGCCAGATCCTGACCAACCTGGTCGGCAACGCGATCAAGTTCACCGCGTCCGGCGAGGTGCGTGTCGAGCTGCGCCTCGAGCGGCGCCTCGGTGAAGTGCACGAACTGCTGCTCGTCGTGCAGGACACGGGGGTCGGGATCCCGCAGGACCGCCTGCAGGCGATCTTCACCCCGTTCACGCAGGCCGACAGCACGATCACCCGCCGGTTTGCCGGCACGGGCCTCGGGCTGTCGATCACCGACCGGCTGGTCCGACTGATGGGCGGCGTGATCCAGGTCGAGAGCTCGGTCGGCGTCGGCACGACGTTCCGCGTGCTGCTGCCGTTGCCCGTCTGTGCCAGCCCACTGCCGCCGCCACCACCACTGCCGGACGCGACGCGCATCACGCTGGTCGGCACCTCGCCGGCGATTCGCCGCAGCCTGGCGACGATCGGCCGGCGGCTGGGGCTCGCCGTCGTCGCGGTCGACACGGTGCAGCAGCTGCGCGAACTCGGTCCACCCACTGCAGCCGACCTGGTCCTGGTGGACGAACGGGATCCCGACCACGACGGCAGAGTCTGCGACGCCGTACCGATCGGCCCGCTCGGCGTGCGACCGGTGTTCCTGGTCACCTCGTTCCAGGATCTCGCCAGTGCGTCCGCGCGCTGTCGCCAGAACGGCTTCGCCGGCTACGTGACGAAGCCGATGTCGGCGCGAGAGCTGGCGGTGCGCGCGAGCCAGCTGCTGCGCCTCGGCACGAAGCCACCACTGCCGGCCAACCGCGTTGCCGACCATGGCGACCCGGAGGGCCGGGCGTTGCGTGTGCTGGTCGCCGAGGACAACGCAGTCAACCAGAAGCTGATCGAACGCATCCTGCAGCGCGACGGCCACGCCGTCACCATCGCCGAGAACGGTCGGATCTGCTGCGAGCTGTGGGCGAAGGACCACTTCGACCTCGTGCTGATGGACATGCAGATGCCCGAGATGAGCGGCCTCGAGGCCACCATGCACATCCGGCGGCAAGAGGCGAACTCCGGGCAACGCGTGCCGATCGTCGCACTGACCGCCAACACCACCCCCGAGGACCGGCAGTCGTGCCTGCACGCAGGCATGGACGAGGTCCTCCCCAAGCCGGTCTCGATCCCGAGGCTGCGCGCCATGCTCGCCCAGTTCGGCACCACAGCCACGACCGACCCCGGGCGCCCCGACTCGAACGGAGCCAAATCATGAACCCTCGCCTCGCCCCACTCGCCTGCGTCCTGCTGGCGGCCACCGCGGCGGCCCAGCAGGATCCGAACGCAACCCCGCAGCAGCCACCGCAGGACGCCACGATCGACCTCGACGACCTGTCGCTCGAGGAGCTGATGGAGGTCCCGGTCGAGGTCGGCTCGCGGCAGAGCCAACCGCTGGCGGCGACCGCTGGCGCCGTGTTCGTGCTCAACGAGCCCGAGATCCGCCGCTCCGGCCTGCGCTCGGTGCCAGAGCTGCTGCGCCTCGTGCCCGGCCTGGTGATCGCCCAGGACGTGCCCGGCGCCTACGGCTTCAGCAGCCGCCTCGGCGAGTACGGCTTCGCCGGCATGCTGGTGCTGATCGACGGCCAACGGCTCTACACGACGCTGCTGCGGCGCGAGTACTGGCAGGCGATCGACCTGCCCGTCGAGGTGGTCGAGCGCATCGAGGTGGTGCGAGGTCCGGGTGGTGCCCGCTGGGGCGACAAGGCCTCGCAGGGCGTCATCAACATCGTCACCAAGAAGGCCGCCAACGTGCGCGGCCTGCGGGTCAGCGGCGTGCTCGGCACCGAGGAGCGGCTGATCGGCTCGTTCCGCTACGGCACGGGCCTCGGCGAAGGATCCGACCTGATGCTGTTCGGCAAGCTCGCACAACGCGACGGCGGCTTCCCGACCACGAACGGCGACCGCTGGGACAACAACAGCGTCGGCGCGCGCTTCGAGACGCGCCTGGGCGAAGGCGTGCAGCTGACCGTCGACGGCCTCTACCACGACAGCTTCATCGGCGACTCGTTCATCACCTCGCCGCCGTTCTCGTCGTTGAACATGATCAAGGGCGGCCACCTGAAGTCGAAGCTGCGCATCGACCACGGTGCGAACCACTGGACCGAGTGGCGGGCCGCGGCGGACGCCTACGACCAGGACATCCGCGACTTCGCCGACAACGTGCCCGACTTCACGCTGCGCTATCGCGAGGAGCTGTTCGACACGACGTTGATGCACTCGCTGCCGCTCGGGTCCGGCCATCAGCTGACGATGGGCCTCGTGCTGCGCCAGCTGACCGTCGAGAACTACCGGCTGCCGGCGGAGACGGCGCAGGAGTACAACGAAGCGCGTGGCGACGTGTTCCTGGCCTGGGACTGGGAACTGTGCCCCGAGCTGCGGCTGACGCTCGGTGGCAACCTCGGCTACCAGGACGGCCTGCAGGGCAGCGGGGTCGACACCCAGCCGGACCTCCGGCTCGCGTGGATGCCCTCGTCGGACCTGACCCTGTGGGGCGCCTTCAGCGCCAACCGCGAACCCGACCGCAAGATCGCCGACTCGGGCCTGCTGGTGCGGCGCCCGTCGCCGAGCCTGCTGGCCTTGGAGTTCGGCCTGCGCAAGCGCTTCGCCGAACGTCTGCTGCTGCAGCTCGACACGTTCGTCTAC
Source organism: Planctomycetota bacterium (assembly GCA_016793305.1). The sequence goes on along the minus strand of JAEUHU010000350.1, from coordinate 41,882 downwards.
GAGGTCGACCAGCAACTGAACGGCTTCGACACCGATGCCGGCAGCGGCGCCACGCTCTACCTCACCGACGGCCGCACCAGCGCGTTCGGTGGCGAGCTGTCGCTGGCCTGGAACCCGGTCGAGAACCTGCACGTGACCGGCTTCGTCGCCAACACGATGGCGAACACGCGCAACGTCGACCCGACTTCGTTCGCGTCGATCGAGTACGAGGTGCCGCGCCTGCGCAGCGGCTTCACCGCTGCCTACGAGCCGCTGCCGGGCCTCGAGCTGTCCGGCAACCTGCTCTACACCCGCAGCTGGTACGGCATCCCGTCGTGGTGGCGGCTCGACCTCCGCATGGCGATCCAGGCGACCGACGGCACGTCGATCGAACTGGTCGGCCAGAACCTGACCGATCCCCAGCACCCGGAGTACTTCTACCAGGAGCAGGCGCAGCGCGGCGGCTACCTGATGGTCGTGCACCGGTTCTGACGGACTCGGGACGAGCGTCGCGGCCGCCGCTCGCTCTATGCTGCGCGGATGCGTCGCGCCGCGTTCGTCCTCGTCGCCACCTGCAGCCTCGTCTGTCACGCCCACACCCAGGGGCCACCCCCGAACGGGCCCCGCACCGTCGAAGCCGGCTGGTTCGCCCTCGAGAACGTGCGCATCGTCGCCGGACCGGGCCAGGGCCCGACGGTCGGCACCCTGGTCGTTCGCGAAGGCCGCATCGAATCGGTCGGAGCTGCGCCGGCGCCGGCCGGTGCGACGCGCTTCGACGGCACCGGGCTGTCGGTCTACCCCGGCCTGATCGATCCGTTCTTCCCGAGCGACGTGCCGGCCCTCGACCCGAGCACCGACGACCGGCACTGGAACCCGATGGTGCAGCCACAGCGGCGCGCCCGCGACGGCGCGCTGGTGCCCCCCGACGACCGCGACACGCTGCGGCGCCTGGGCTTCACCGCGGTCGCCTGTGCGCCGTCGGGCGGCATCCTGAAGGGCACCACCACCGTGGTGCTGCTCGACGATCCCGACGACCAACGGCCGGTGCGGATCGTGCGCGAGGACGCGGCGATGGTCGTCAGCCTGCAGACCTCGCGCGACGGCTACCCCGGCAGCGAGATGGGTGCCGTGGCGCTGCTGCGCCAGACGCTGCTCGACGGCCAGTGGTACGAACGCTGCCTCGCGGCGGTGGCCAAGGACCCGTCGCTGCACACTGCCGCCCCGCAGCCGTCGGCAGCCCTCGCGGCCCTGGTGCAGCACCGTTCCCTGCCGTTGTTCTGCGACAGCCAGGACGAATTGCAGGCGCTGCGCCTGTTCCAGATCGCCGTCGAGTTCGAACGCAAGCCCGTCGTCGTCGGCAGCGGCATGGAGTTCCGGCGGCTCGCCGCGTTCGCGCAGGCCAAGGTGCCGCTGATCGTGCCGCTGCACGTGCCCGACGCCCCCGAGGTCGCGACCGTCACCGCGGCCGAACGCGTGACGCTGCGCCAACTGCAGAGCTGGGAACAGGCGCCGACCAACAGCAAGCGGCTGCTCGACGCCGGCCTCGAGGTCGCCTGGACCACGGCCCGCTTGCGCGACCGCAAGGACTTCGTCGCGCGAGCCCGCGACGCGATCGCCTGCGGCGTCACCGTCGACCAAGCCCTGGCGGCGCTGACCACGGTGCCGGCCCGGCTGCTCGGCGTCGACGACCGGCTCGGCACGCTGGCGCCCGGCAAGCTGGCGAACCTGCTGGTCACCACCGGCGACCTGTTCGCCAGGAAGACCGAGGTGCGCGAAGTGTGGGTCGGCGGACGGCGCTTCGTCGTCACGCCACCCGCGGACCAGAGCCTCGACGGCAGCTGGGCCTGGAGCTCCGGCTGGCCGGGGGCGGGCGCCGCACCGACCCTTCGCATCACCGGCAGCAAGCTCACCGCGAAGGCCGGCGACGCCGAGCTCGAGGTGCTCGAGCCGAGTCGCGACGAGCGCACGCTGCAATGCCGCTTGCGCGGCGAGTCGCTCGGCCAGAGCGGCACGTTCTGGCTGCGGCTGCAGCGCTCGGGCGACGGACTGGTCGGCACGCTGACCACACCCGACCAGCGCACGCTGGCGGTGCGCGCCACGGCCGACGCCACGGCGCCTGCGGACGGCAAGGGCGACGCAGCGAGCGACGAGAAGGGCAAGAAGGACAAGGACGACGAACCGTCGTTCACGCCGCCCGACCTCGGCCCGCTGCCGACGCCGCTCGGCGGCTACGGCTTCGTGGCGATGCCACAAGCGCGCGAGTTCGCGATCGTCGGCGCGTCGCTGTGGACCAGCGACGGCCGCGGTGTGCTGCGCAACGGGGCCGTGCACGTGCGCAACGGCAAGATCGTGTTCGCCGGCCCCCGCAGCGAGCTGCGCCAGCTGCCGGCCGACGTGCCGGTGCTCGACGCGGCCGGCAAGCACCTGACCCCCGGGCTGATCGACTGCCACAGCCACACCGGCATCCGCCGCGGGGTCAACGAGGGCGAACAGGCGGTGACCGCCGAGGTGCGCATCGAGGACGTGATCGACCCCGACGACGTCGACTGGTACCGCCAGCTCGCCGGTGGCGTCACGCTGGTGAACCAGCTGCACGGCTCCGCGAACGCGATCGGTGGCCAGAGCAAGACCACCAAGGTGCGCTGGGGCGTGCTGCTGCCGGACGCGATGCACCTCGAAGGCGCCCGCCCCGGCATGAAGTGGGCGCTCGGCGAGAACCCGCGCGGCGCCAACGGCGGCAAGGGCACGCGCTATCCGAACACGCGCATGGGTGTCGAGGCGCTGCTGCGCGATCGCCTGCTCGCCGCCGACGTGCACCGCCAGCAGCACGCCGCCTACGCGGCCCTGCCGCCGGCCCGCCGCGCCGCCGTGCTGCCGCCGCGGCGCGATCTCGAGCTCGAGGCGATCGGCGAGATCCTGGCCGGCGAACGCTGGATCCACTGCCACAGCTACCGCCAGGACGAGATCCTGATGCTGTGCAACCTGGTCCGCGAACGCGGCATCAAGGTCGGCACGTTCCAGCACGTACTGGAGGGCTACAAGGTCGCCGACGCGATCGCCGCGAACGCGGTCGGCGCGTCGTCGTTCACCGACTGGTGGGCCTACAAGTTCGAGGTCTACGACGCGATCCCCGGCAACGGCGCGCTGCTGCGCGCAGCGGGTGCGGTGGTGTCGTTCAACAGCGACAGCGACGAACTGGCGCGACGGCTCAACACCGAGGCCGGCAAGGCGGTGAAGTACGGTGGGCTGGCACCGTGGGACGCACTCGCGTTCGTGACCTGCAACCCGGCGATCCAGCTCGGCGTGTTCGAGCGCACCGGTTCGCTGACCGCCGGCAAGGACGCGGACCTGGCGCTGTGGAGCGACGACCCGCTGAGCTACGCGGCCCGCTGCGAGGCGACCTGGGTCGACGGCCGGCAGCTGTTCTCGCTCGCCGCCGATGCCGAGGCCCGCACGCGCATCGCCGCCGAACGGCAGCGGCTGCTGCAGAGGGCGCTCGGCAGCGGCAAGTCCGGGCGCTCCCGCACCGCGAAGGAGAAGGACCCGAAGGACGCCTATTGGGCGGCGGAGGACCTGACCGGTTCGTACTGCTGCCGCGACGCCGCAGGAGACCGCCGATGATCGCCGCCCCGTTCCGTTCGTTCCGTCTCTCGCCCCCGTCACAGCTGGCGGGCGCGCTGCTGCTCGCCATGGCTCTGCCGCTCGGCGCCCAGGACCTCGGCATCAAGGCTGCTCCCCAGCAGGCGCCGATCGTGCTGAAGAACGGCGTGCTGCACACCGTCACCGGCGGCGTCGTGCTCGGCGGCACGCTGTGGTTCGAAGGTGGCACGATCCGCGGCGTGCTGGCCGCCGGAGACCCGTTGCAGCTGCCGCAGGGGGCGAAGCCCGAGGTGATCGACCTGGAGGGCAAGCACGTGTTCCCCGGCATGATCGCGGCGAACACGCAGCTCGGCCTGATCGAGATCGCCGCCGTTCGCCAGACGGTCGACACCGACGAGATCGGCGACCTGTCGCCCGAGGCGAAGGCACTGGTCGCGGTGAACCCCGACTCGGCGGCGATCCCGGTCGCGCGCAGCAACGGCGTGCTGGCGGCCGCGGTGTTCCCGTCGGGCGGGTTGCTGCCGGGACGAGCCTCGGTGATCCAGCTCGACGGCTGGACCAACGACGACCTCGCGGTGCGCGCCGATGCGGGCCCCATCGTCGCGTGGCCAGCACTCGGCGGCGGGCGCCGCTTCGGTCGGGGTGCCGAAGCCGGCGAGAAGGGCGATGGCGACGCTGCAGCGAAGAAGCTGCGCACCCGGATCGACGATGCATTCCACGCCGCGCGCGCGTGGCTCACGGCGTTCACCGCCGACCCGAGCATCGGCGTCGACCTGCGCCACCAGGCGCTGGTGCCGGCCCTGCGCGGCGAGGTGCCGGTGTTCGTGCTCGCCGACGACGTCGAACAGATCGAGTCGGCCGTGCTGTGGGCGGTCGGCCAGAAGCTGCGGCCGGTGCTGGTCGGCGGGCGTGATGCCGCGCTGTGCAGCCCGCTGCTGCAGGACCACTCGGTGCCGATCGTCGTCACCGGCATCCATCGGCTGCCGCGGCGCGACGACAGCGCCTACGACGAACCGTTCACGCTGCCAAAGCGCCTCGCCGACGCGGGCCTGTCGTTCTGCATCGCCACCGGGCAGGACTTCAGCTTCGACCGCAACCTGCCCTATCACGCCGCGACCGCCGCGGCCTTCGGACTCGGCCGTGATGCAGCGTTCGCGGCGATCACGATCGACGCGGCGCGCATCCTCGGCGTCGACGACCGACTCGGCTCGCTGACCGTCGGCAAGGATGCGACGCTGTTCGTCGCCGACGGCCACCCGTTCGACCTGCCGACCAAGATCGAGCTGGCGTTCGTGCGCGGCAAGCGCATCGACCTGCGCAACAAGCAGACGGAGCTCGAGGCGAAGTACCGGGAACGACTGCGTCAGGTGCAGGGCAAGTAGACCCGCCGCGGCGCAGTCATCCGCCCAGCAACGACAGCAGCGCCGCCGGTCCGTCGACGAGGCGCGCAGCCCCCGCCGCACGCAGGCGTTCGGCGTGGGCGTCGGCACCGGGGCCACGCGGGGCGATCGCCAGAGGCACGACGCCGGCTCCCCGCGCCGCCACCACGTCGCCCGGGTTGTCGCCGAGCATCCACGCGGTGGCCACCCCGAGCCGTTGCAGCGCCAACCGCACCGGGGCCGGATCCGGCTTGCCCGGCCCATCCTCGCTGCAGACCACCGTCTGCACGAACGACAGGAAGCCGTGCCGCTGCAACACCGACTCGGCGAGGCGCCGTGGGCAACTCGTCACGACTCCGAGCGGTCGGCGCGAAGCCAACGCTTCCACCACGGCCGGCTCGACCAGTGCCGTGCGCGCTTCGATGTCGGCGAGCACGCCGTCGAGGTCGAGCAGCAACGCTTGCGGCGCCAGCGCCGCGTCGAGCGCCCGCGACAGCCGCGCGAATGCGACCGCATCGCCCGGCGTGGTGATGCGGCAGCCGTCGGCGAACGCCCGCACTGCGATGCCGATCCCGGCCAGCGCGTCGCGCAGCCACGTCGGGTCGTTCGTGCGCACGTAGACGAAGTTGCCCGCCGACGGCAGCGGCTCGAGTCCGAGCTGTCGCAGCTGGCCGGCCAACGCCTGCCGTTCGTCGGCGACCGCGCGCAGGTAGTCGGCGACCTCGCCGCGTTCGTCGCAGAGGCGCAGTTCGGCGGCGCGACGCGCCAGGGTGCCGGCGGTGAACGGACTGCCGACGCTGCGCAGCCACCGCACCACGTCCTTCGACGCGATCGCGTAGCCGACACGGAGCCCGGCGAGACCGAACGCCTTGCTGAAGGTGCGCGTCACCACCGCGTGGCCGTGCGCCTGTGCGATCGAGCTCAGGTCCTCGCCGCCGAACTCCGCGTAGGCTGCGTCGACCAGCACGACAGCGTGCGGGGCCGCCGCGAGCACGGCGCGCAGGTCGTCGCCACTCGCCACCAGGCCGGTCGGGTTGTTCGGGGAGACGATCGCGACCAGCGCCGTGCGCGCGTCGATCGCCGCCAGCACGGCTTCGCGCGGCCACGGCCCGTTCGTCCACGGCACCGTGACCAGCTCGGCGCCGGTGAGCGCCACGTAGCGCGGCAACATCTCGAACGTCGGCACCGGCACGATCGCCGTCCGGCCCGGTTCCAGCACGGCGCGGCACAGCCGGTCGAGCACGTCGTCGGCACCGGCGCCGACGAAGATCCGGTCGGAGGTCACACCATGCCGCGCCGCCAGCGTGCGTTCGAGGCTCGCGTCGAGTGGGTAGCGCCGCAGCGACTCCGGTTCGGTGCCGAGGGACGCCGCGAACGCCGCCGACGGCGCCCGCCCCTGGTTGCCGTCGAGCCGCAGGTCGATGGTCGGAGCCGCCGGCGGGATGCCGGCGGCCACGTTCGGCACGCGCGCCGCCGGTCGCAGCCCGCTCACCGCCGTTCCTCGCGCCGGCTGCCGAGGTACTGCCAGATCGCCTCGAACTGCTTGCTCGCGTCGCCGTCGAGCACGTCGGTGATCGCCGTGTGGCCCTTGTCGTCGGCGTACTTGGTCATGCGTGCGTCCGGATCGAGCCGCGGCGGATCGAGCAGCCAGCGTGTGTAGTACTCGTGCCGCAGCCGCCCGCGCGCGGTCAGCAACTCGATGCCCTCGCGCTCGAACACCTGGGTCGCCGGCTTGTCGCCGAGCGCGTGGCACAGCACACAGCCGAAGCCGGTGCCCGCCTGCACGAGGCGCTCGCCGTGCCGCGCCGTCTGCACGTCCGACGCCCCCGGCGGCTCGTCCTTGTCGCCGTAGCCGTGCGCACGCAGCAGACCGGTGACGATCGGCCCGCCGTGCCGCGGGAACGCCGGCATGCGGGCCGTGAGCCACGGCCGCGGCGAAGCCTGCTCCCCGGCGACGAAGCGCAGCAACCAGGACGGCTGCAACTTGGCGCCGACCCAGGTCAACGCCGGCACACCCTGTGCCACCGGATCCTGGTCCTTCGGCAGCGGTTCCTTGGCCCCGGCCACCGCGGCCCAGCGCGCCCAGGTCGACGGCACGCCGTCGAAGCCATGACAGGCCGTGCACCGCTGTGCCTGCAGATGCCGGTTCGCATGGTCGAGCGGCGCGCGACGGAACGGAGCCGTCGTGGCGTGCGCCAGGAACGCACGCAGCGCCGCCCGCTGCTCGTCCGACAGACGATGGTCGGGGGCGTCGTGGTCGTGCGGCTTCTCGGCGAGGCAGCCGCGCGCCGGGTTCAGGTTCTGCAAGCGGCGGAACGGCCGATCGTCGAGCGGCAGGTCGAGCTCGTGGCAGATGCCGCAGCGCTGCTGCTGGGCCACCCGTCGCCCACGTTCGGCGTCGCCGCGACTCGGCGGCAACACCGCCGACGTACCGGCGAGCAGGAACGCGGCGAGCTGCTGGGCCTCGCTCGCCGACACCCGCAGGTCGGGCATGCGCACGTCGCGATGGTAGGCGCGTGGATCACGCAGGTAGGCGACCAAGGCCGCGGCATGCCACTTCTGCGGCACGTGGGCGAGGGCGATGCGTGCGGCGAGAGCTGGTTCGGCGGCCGGCGCTTCGCCGAACTGGTGGCAAGCGACACAACCGAGCTGCCGGAACAGCACGCGCCCCTTCGGCGCGTCTTCGCCGGCGAACGGCGGGGCGGGAGGCGGCGTACCGAGGCTGCCGAGCCAGGCGGCGACGTCGTCGCACTCGGCGTCGGTCAGCTCGAACTCCGGCATCGTCGCGTCCGGCCGGATCGTGTGCGGCTCCCGCAGCCACGCCGCGAGCCACGGCACGTGGGCGCGCGCGCCGACCGTGCGCAGGTCGGGCGCGGACTGGTCGAGTTCCCCGAACGCGGACTCGCCGATGCGCGGCGACAACGCGTAGTCGTGGCAGCGCGCACAGCGCCGTTCGGCGAACAGGTGCAGACCCTGCTGCAGTCGCTGGGCCTGCACCAGGTCCGCATCGTCGGCCGCGAACGACAGGCGTTCGGGCGGGATCGGTTCGAAGCCGAACCCGGTCCCGGACCATTGCAGCCGGAACTGGCCGTCGCCCATCGCCTGGCTCTCGAACACGACACGCAGCTCGTTGTCGCCCTTCTTGAGCCGCACCTCGGCCGCGGTCTCGAGCGGCTTGCCGGCGCGCAAGGCGCCGTCGAGCACCGGCTCGCCGTTCACGTGCAGCACGACGCTGCCGCGCCCGTCGACGCGGAAGCGCACCCGTTCGCGCGCCGGCAGGGCCAGCACGGTCTCGTAGGTCGCGCGGAACAGGCCAGGCTCCTGGAAGGGCGACGGGGTCTCGCCGCGCTCGACGGCGAGCGACAGCAGCCGCGCCCGCGCGTGCGCAGGCGCCGGCTTGCCGTCGCCCAGCCGCACGAACGTCGCCTTCGCGCCCGGTGCTCGCGGTGGTGCTACCGGATCCTGCGGCGCACCACCGGCGGCGGTGAGCAGCACCGCCGACGCGAGCCAGAGCCCGACGAACGCCAGCAGCCGCCGCTTCATCGCCCACCCTCCGTCGGCGCGTACGGCGCCTTGCCGAGCCGGTGGACGGTGCTGTGCAACTCGCCCTTCAGCGCCCGGCCGTCGGCCGCGTCGACATCCCAGGTGATCTTCATCTGGTGCACCGGCTGCATGCCGGCGATCGCCAGGAACACCGTGCGACGATCGGCCGACAACGAGGCCGCGGTGACCTGCAGCGAGTCGCGATTCTGCTTGCCCTGTTCGACCTTGCGGTCGGGCTGTTGCAGCGACAGTTCGGGCGAGCCGTAGTTCGGCGAGTAGAGGTAGTTCCAGACCTGCACGCCGTAGCTCTCCGGATCGGCGGCGGTCGCGGGATCGAGCGGCTCCGCGAACGTCAGCGCGACGCCGCGTTCGCTGGTCTGCAGCGAAAGCGGCAGGCCGAGCGGCGCCTTGGTGCGGCGCACGCGGTGGAAGCCGCCGTCGCGCGCGGCGCTGGTCTGCCAGCCCTGCAGGCCGATCACGAACAGGTCGCCGCCGGCCGAGAAGCGGCCGCGCATGCAGCTCGACGAGAAGTTCGCCGGCAGCCGCACGACCCCGCCCTGCATCACGCCGTCGACTTCTTCCTGCAGCACGAGGTAGGTCGAGCAGGTCCCGTACGAGAGGTGCAGCAGGCGTCCGGCGAGCTCGCCCCAGGCCCCGCCGGGGACCCACACCTGGCCGCCGCTCGAGTTGTCGACTTCCATCGGGAACCAGCACAGCGGCAGGTCCGGCTGCTCGGGCGCGGGGTCGCGATGCGCGGTCGGCTTCACGCCGGCGTAGAAGCCTGGCCTGGTGATCCAGTTGAGCCGGCAGCGTGGCATGAACGTGCCTTCGTTGTCGCCGCTGGTGACGACGCCGTTCGGCCCGACGCCGATGCCGTTCGGCGCGCGCAGGCCGGTCGCGATCGTGCTCACCGAGCTGCCGTCCTTCTGGATCTTCAGGATGGTGCCGTGGTGCGGCACGATCGTCATGAAGCCGCGCCCACCCGGGTTCACCGGCGCGCCCTTGCTGACGTAGAAGTTCCCTTCCGCGTCGGTCTGCAGGTCGAACGCGAACTCGTGGAACGCCGACGTCGCGTAGATCGCGTTGGTCAGGCACTCGAACTGGTCGGCCTCGCCGTTGCCGTCGCGATCGCGCAGGATCGTGATGCCGTCGCGGCCGTGCACGTACACGACGTCGTCGACGATGCGCAAGCCGAGCGGGTCGAACAGGCCGGTGGCGAAGCGGCTCCACTCCAGCCGATCGAGATCCTGGTCGATGCCGCGCACGATCCACACGTCGCCGTTCCAGGTCGACACCGCGGCGCGGCCGTCGGCGAACAGGTCGAACGCCGCCGTGCGCATGCGCGAGTGGAACGGGTTCTCGAACGGGATCGTGATCGTGTCGACCGCGAACGGCCCGTCGTCCTTGCCGAGCGTGCCCGCGGTGACGATCGGCTCGCCCCAGCGCCGCGCTGGCGGGGTGTCATCCAGGGCCGGCGCACCGTCGCCACGGATCGACCGCTTCAAGGCCGAGGCCGCCGCCGACTTCTCGATGCTGGTCAGCTCGGCCTCGGTGCCGCTCGCCACCAGGATCCGCAGGCGCAGTTCCTTCTGGTGCGGCGGCACGGTCAGCAAGATGCGCGCGCCACGCGCCGCGAGTGTCGGGCCTTCTGCGCCCCGGAACCCCGCGGCAAGCCGCTGCGGTGGCTGCCCCTCCGCGCCGGGCCACTGCAGGATGCAGCCCGTCTTGTTGGAAGGGCCGTCGATGGCGCTCGCCCCCTCCGGTCCGTCGGCGACCACCAGGATCTGCTCGCGGGCACTCGGCCCGAGTTCGAGCGCTCGCACCAGGGCCCGCGCATCGGGCAGCAGTTCGAACGACTCGCGCACCTCCATGTCGCCGATCCGGTAGGCGAGCACCGCGCCGTCGCCGGCCAGCGAGTAGCCGCGGTACTGGCCGTGTTCGCGCGGCAACGGCCCGTACGGAATCGCGCGTGGATCGCCGAGTTCGCCGGCGTGGGCCCAGCCGGGCAGCGGCCGCGTCTCCATCAACTTGGCCCCACGCAGGGCGGGCATCGGCCCGTGCGAACCGTCGTAGGCGGTGCCGCGCAGTTCCAGCCAGCCACCGGTCCACGCCGCCGTGACGCGCAGCAGTTCGGTGTCGAACGCGACCGCGCCGTCGCCACAGCGCACCACCAGCGCCTTGGTGGTCGTACCGGCGAGCCCGTTCGCCTCGAGGGTCGTCGTGAGACACGGCCCGTAGACCATGTCGTTCTGGGCGGTCGACCACGCGGCGAGGAACGCGACAGCAGCGAGCGAGAGGAGGCGCATCGTGGGCGCGATCTTACGGATCGCTTCGCCGAGACCAGAGCCGGCATGTCCCGGGCGCGCACAACTTCGTGGGCCGTTCGTTCAGTCGCCGTGGCCACCCTTGGCGACGCCGGCGGTGACGCAGAAGCGCAGCGCGTCCTCGACCGACATGTCGACCACGCGGACCTTGCTGCGCGGCAGCAGCACGGTGAACCCACCGAGCTGGTAGCTCATCGGCAGGTAGACCGCGACGCGGTCGGCAGCACCCAGGTCGCGGCAGTCCTCCCGGGTCAGGAAGCCGACCAGGTCGCAGCCAGGCTGCACTTCGGCCAGCACGACCTGGCGGAACGGCTTCTCCTCGGCGCTGGCGAACAGCCGCACCACGTCGGCCAGCATGCCGTAGATCGACTTCACCACCGGGATGCGTTCGAGCAGCCGCGTCAGCAGCCCGTAGACCTTGCGGACCACGAACGAGTACATCAGCAGGCCGACCAGCAGCACGAGGGCGATCGACAGCAGGAACCCCATGCCCGGCCAGTAGCGCTCCTCCGGCAGGAACAGCAGCAGCAGCTTGCGGAGCAGCGTCTCGCCGGCCACCACGGCGGCGTAGGCGAGGTAGCCGGTGAGAGCCAACGGCAGGATGGCGGCGAGGCCGCGCAGGAACAGTTTCGCCAGGAACCGCATCGCCGCATCGTGCCATGCGGGCGGGCGCCCCGTGTGCCGACAGCGAGACAATCCACCCCGTGCCGCGGTGCCCGAGACCGGTCGCCCGGTCCCACCGACGGTCGCCGGCGCGGCCCCGACCGGGTCGGCTCCGGGCAAGTCGCAGCCTTGGCGAGCGCCGAGGCCCAGCCCATGCTGGCCTCCAGCCGGTATCGTTGTTGCTTACGGGCGCGCCCCGTTCCGCGCTGAGGACACTCTCATGAACCCGACCCGCCTGGTGCTCACGTTGGCCCCGCTGTGGCTCCTGCTCGCAGCCCCGCTCCAAGCCCAACGCGGCAGCAGCGCGCCGCGACCCTCCTCGCAAGCGCCGCGCCCCTCCGCCCCCGCCCCTCGCCCCTCGGCCCAAGCGCCCCGCCCGTCGGCCCCCCGACCTTCCGCCCAGGCGCCGGCACCCCGCCCGCAGGCCCAGGCACCGCGGCCCTCGGCCCCCCGCCCACAGGCCCAGGCCCCCCGCCCGTCGACGCCACCGCGAGTCAGTGCTCCCGCCCCTCGGCCGTCGGCAACCCCACCACCGCGCAGCAGCACTCCGAATCCGCGCCCGTCGACGCCAGGCTCACGGGTGAGTCCGCCCCCGACGCGCATCGGCACGCCGGCCCCGCAGGTCGGCCGCCCGCCCCAAGCCGCCTCGCCAACCCCGACCCGCACGCCCGGCAGCAGCCCCGCACCGTCCCGCTACCAACCGAGCCCGAGTGCGCCGACGCCGCGCACGGTGACCCGCGGCGACGTGCGCGCCCCGAACGCGACCGCGCCAGCGGCCCGCTCCCCGGCTCCAACTCCCCGCTACACCCCGGCCCAGCCGCGCGACAATGCGCGCGCACCGACCCCGGGCCTCGCTCCGCGCGGTGACCGCAGTCCCGCGCGCACAGCACCGAGTGACGGTTCGCCGCGGCCTTCGGTGGCGCGCACCCGCTACGAAGGCAGCACGCGCACGACGCCGGCCGACACGGTGCCGACCCGGACGACCCGCGGCAACACGCCGGTGGCTCCGTCGGCCGGCCAGCGTCGCGGCACAGCGAGCCCGGGTCCCGTGGCGCCGCGCCCCTCGCGTGGTGCTGTCGCCACTCCCCGCCCGACGGGCGCAGCGACGACTTCGGTGACCCCGCGCCTCGTCCCACGCAGCGGTGCGGCGACCTTGGTGACGCCGCGCGCCAACGTCCGGCCGGTGCAGTCCGGCCAGGTCGCCACCGCTCGCGGTGGGTTCGGCTACGGCTGCGCCACCCCGCGCTACCGCGGCGTCTTCCAGGGCTGGTGGGACCCGTGGTGCGTCGCTCCGTGGACCAGCTGGACGATCCGCAACAGCTGGCCGGGCACGTTCGGGTTCGCCGGCTGGAACACCGGCTGGAACAGTTGGGGCTGGAACACGTGGGGCTGGAACAGCTGTAGCTCGTTCGGCCTCGGCTGGTCCCTCTGGGCGCCGTGGTGGACGATCCGGTCGACCTACTGGAACGCGTGCTACAGCTCGGGCTGGTACTACAGCACCTGCAACCCGCTCTGCGCGCCGACCAGCTTCTGGTGGTACCCGAGCACCGTCTACTGCCCGACCTACCTGACCGTGCCCAGCACCGTGCTGGTCGTCGACCGTGGCGACACCGTGCTGCCGGCGAGCGACGGCAGCGACCTGCCGACCACGACCACGACCTCGAGTGTGCCCGCCCCCGCGAACACCACCGTCGACACCGTGGTCGCCGGCGCCCCGTCGCAGGGTTCGGTGCGCATGGTCGAAGTGCCCGCGGGAGCGACCAGCGAGGAGATGGCCCAGTCGCTCGCCACCAAGTACACCGAGCTCGGCGACTTCTACTTCCGGGCCAACCGCTTCCCGGACGCCGCGGAGGCCTACGGCAAGGCACGTGGCTACGCGCCGGACGATGGGCCCCTGCACTTCGTGCTCGCCGACGCCGCGTTCGCCAGCGGCGACTACCACTACGCCGCGTTCTTGATCGGCGAAGGCCTGCGCATCGACGCGGCGCTGGCGACCGCGAACACCGACAAGCGCGCCTTCTACGGTGAGCCGCAGACGTTCGCCGCGCAGATGCGCAGCCTCGACGGCTACCTCGCCAAGAAGCCTTACGACGCCCATGGCCACCTGGTGCGAGGCTACAACCTGCGCTTCTCCGGCGATCGCGAAGGGGCCGAGGCGGCGTTCGCCCGGGTGCTGGAGATCGAGCCGGACAACCGCCCGGCGCGGACGTTCCTGACGGCGCTGCGCGAACCGGCCCGCGCCGCCGACGATCGCTGAGCGTCGCCGTCGCCTGCGAGCAGGCGGGGCGCTACGCTCCGCCGCCGAATGGCACGCCGCATCGACAGCTACCTCAAGGATCTGATCCCCGAAGAGAAGTTCGCGTTCTACGAGATGGTTCGCGACTTCGGCGACGCGGAGATCGCCCCCCACCTGCTCCACTGGGAGCGGGAACACCGCCTGGTGCCCGACGAGACGATCCGCAAGATGGGCGAGATCGGGCTGTTCGGGCTGCCGATCGCCGAGCAGTACGGCGGCCAGGGCGGCGACCACACCGACCTCGTGCTGATGGGACTGGCCCTCGCCTACCACAGCCAGGCGGTGGCGATCACCCCAGGTGCGGCGATCTCGCTCGGCGCCAAGCCCCTGCAGCTGTGCGGCACCGAAGCGCAGAAGAAGGCCCACCTGCCGGCGCTGGCGAAGGGCGAGCGCATGTTCGTGTTCGGCCTGTCCGAGCCCGGCCGCGGCAGCGACGCCGCCAACCCGCAGGTCACCGCCGTGAAGAAGGGCGGCCGCTGGGTGCTGAACGGCGAGAAGTGCTGGTCGACCAACGCCCGCTGGGCGAGCCACGTGGTCGTGCACGCCCTGACCAATCCGAACGGGAGCAACGGCAAGCGCTCGACCTGCTTCATCGTGCCGATGAACCAGAAGGGCGTCTTCTACCAGGAGATGCAGGGCAAGAAGGTCTGGGAGCAGTCCTCGACCGGCTCGATCATGCTCGAGAACGTCGAGGTCGGCGACGAAGCGATCCTCGGCACCGAGAACGACGGCTTCAGGGTGATGGTGACGACGCTCAACGGCGGCCGCCTGTTCATCGCCTCGCTGGCGCTCGGCTCGCTCGCGTTCGCGCTCGACAAGGTGCGCGTCTACGCCGAGGAACGCATCCAGTTCGACGAGAAGCCGATCGGCCGTTTCCAGCGCGTGCAGGACGTGGTCGTCGACATGGACATCGCGCTGGAGCGAGGCCTCACCTGGCTGATGCACTGCTGCCGGCTCTACGAGAGCGACAGGCTGTCGCGCGAGCAGGCGGCGAAGGTCAAGGTCGACTGCAGCCGCTCGGCGAGCGACCTGTTGAACCTGGCGATGGAAGTCTGCGGCGGCGTGGCGTGCTTCGACGAGTTCGGGCTGATCCGTCACCACAACGACCTGTTCGTGACGCGCGTCGGCGAAGGCAGCAACTTCGCGCTGAAGGACCTGATCGTCCGGCCGCTTCGCCAGAAGTAGGCCCCTTCGCCGGAACCAGCGCCCACGGAGGCGAGCCGGCAAGCTCGGCGGGGACCGTCCCCCCCGATCAGCGCAACCGAACCGTGCCGAGCAGACCCGCCGGGTCGCAGAAGTCGGCCAGCAGCCCACCGAGCCGCTTCACCAGCGGATCGGTGTAGAGATCGAAGTAGCGCTGGTTGTGCGGACCGACCCCGTGCTCGGCCGAGTAGCTGCCGCCGTAGCCGTGCACGGCGAGCTCGTAGATGCGCGGCTGCAGGGCCGCGGTGACCTCGGCGAGCGGCTTGCCGACCTCGGCCTCGCTCCAGACCAGGTTCAGGTGCGTGCCACCGTCGCCCCAGTGACCGTAGTCGCACAACCGCACCGCCGGCCAGTCGGCCGCCAGCAGCCGCTCGACCTCGCCGGTGAACGCCGGCAGCATCGAGCGCGGCACGCTGATGTCGAAGGCCAGCATCTTGCCGGCGCTGCGCAGGCTCTCGCTGATGTGGTGGCGCAGCTGCCAGAACTCGTCGCCGTTGCCGATCAGCACGTCGGGCACGCCGTCCCCGGCCTGCTCGACGAACCACTCGAGCCGCGCCTGCAGCGCCGCCTCGAGCGACAGCGTCGTCACCGGCAGCGTCGAGGACAATTCGACCAGGGCGGCGTAGCGCGGCAGCTTCGCGAACGGCCGGCGCAGGTTCGCCTGGTGGGCGAACACGGCTTCGAGCGCCTGCGCACTCATCACCTCGAAGGCGCTCAGCACTTCGCCGAGCTCGGCCTCGAGCGCTGTCAGCAGCTCGAGCACGGTGTCGCCGTCGTGGCAGGCGACCAGCGCCACGGCGCGCTGCTGCGGCAACGGCGCGATCTGCAGCACCGCGTGCGTCACCACGCCGAACACGCCGGTCGTGCCGACGAACAGGTGCTTGGCGTCGAGCCCGGTGTTGTTCTTGCGCAATCGGTTCAGCTGAGTCAGCACCCGTCCGTCGCCGAGCACGACTTCGAGCCCGAGCAGGTTGTGGCGCACGTCGCCGTAGCGGAGCAATCGCGTGCCGCCGGTGTTGGTCGCCACCATGCCGCCGATCTGCGGATCGGCGCCGAGATCGACCGGGAACCAGAACCCGTCCTTGGCCAGTCGCTCGTTGAGCTGGCTCAGCAGCACCCCGCCATCGACCACGACGGTGCGGCCGTGCACGTCGACCTCGATGCGCCGGTTCAGTCGCTCGAGGCTCAACACCACCATGGTGCCGCTCGCGTCCGGGGTCGACGCAGCGACGAGACCGGTGTTGGCGCCCTGCGGCACCACACGAACCCTTTGCTCGTTGCACAGCCGCAGCACCGCCGCGACTTCCTGCGTCGAGGCGGGGCGCACCACGCAGCGCGCCGCACCGACACCGTAGCGCCAACCCTTCTCGAAGCGGGCGCGGTCCTCGGGGCTGGTCAGCACACCCCCATCACCCAACAGGCGGACGAAGGTGTCGACGAGAGGGTCGGCAGTCATCGGCGCACTTCTTACCCGACGGAGCCGCGGTTCACGACTTCGCGGTCATCTTGAAGATCGCGGTGGCGTTGCTGCTGTCGAAGCGCAGGTCGAGCACGCCGGGCGACTCCTCGTCGCGGGTGATGAACTCGTGGAACGAGCCGGGCACCACGTGGGCGACCAGGCTGCCGTGGTCGTCGAGGAACAGCCGCTCCACCATCGCGGCCTGGAACGCGGTCTGCCGAACGCGACCGCTCTTCGACACCTCGACCTCGGCCTTGATCGGCCTGCCGAGCTGACGCTGGCGATCGGCGACGGCGCCGACGTCGGCGACCCGGTCGGTGGCGTGGTTGAAGGCGTTGCCCTCGGTGGCGATCCAGGCCATCTCCTTAGACTCGGCGAGCAGCACCTGGTAGTCGCTCCAGCGCGGCTCCTGGTGCTGGCGGTCGAAGCAGCAGACGAGGTTGGGCAGCAGCTGGGCGGCGTCCTCGAAGTCGATCTCCCCGGCCTGCGCCAACTGTTCGAGCAACGCCTTGGCGGCGAGCGGCAGCGGGTCGCGCGAAGTGCCGACCACCCGCTGCACGGCGGCCTGGAAGGCCGGGCTGAACCGCTCGGGGTGCAGTTCGCTGACGAAGAACTGGGCGATGTGCTCGGGCAGGTCGCGGTGCGTGTAGGCGCGGCCGGTCATGCCGAGGCGATCGAGCGGGTAGACGCCGCGGCACTCGAAGCCGAGCGGCTCGAGGATCCGGCGGAACGCCTCCTGACCGCTCGGCAGCGCCCCGGTCTGCACCGTGGCACAGGCGGCGACGGTGCGCAGCGCCCCGTGGTCGAACACCAGCTTGCAGCCCTGCCGGACGGCATCGCGCACGTAGGCAGCCGCCATCGGCACGCGGCGGGTCACGTCCTCGAACAGCAGCATGTTCAGCGCCTGCGCCAGCTCGGCCCGGCCGATCCGGTCGGAACGCGGCCGCAGCAGGCTCCCGTGCAGCTGCAGCGCTTCGAACAGCTGCACGGTGCGCACGGTGCCGACCACCCGGTCGAGCAAGGCCCACAGGGTCGATTCATGAAGATTCTGCATGGACGGCAACATGGGATCGAGGCGAACGGCGAGGCGGGGACAGCTTGCCAGAGCGCGCGAGTGGCGATCTCTCAGGCTTCTGCGGGCCAAGAGTAGCACATGCCCCGGCCCGGACCGTCACCAGCGTCGCACGACTTCTCGGCATGAGATCATGCGATAGGCTCATGACATGAGCCGACCGCTCCCTGGCACCGCCGCGCTGCAGGCGTTCGAGTCCGCCGCTGCCCTCGGCAGCATCTCGGCGGCCGCGCGCGAGTTGCACCTGACCCAAGGCGCTGTCAGCCGGCAGATCCAAGCCCTCGAGCAGCACCTCGACACCCCCCTGTTCCACCGCGAACGGCAGCGCATCCGCCTCACCCAGGCCGGCGAGCGCTACCTGCAGCACGTGCGCGCCGCGTTCGACCGGCTGGAGACGGCCGAGCTCGAACTGCGCACCCTGCACCGCGGTGGCGGCGTGTTGCAGCTCGGCATCCTGCCGACCTACGGGACCCGTTGGCTGATCCCGCGCTTCCCGTCGTTCGCCGAATCGCACCCCGACGTGCAGGTGCACTTCACCACGAAGCTGCAGCCGTTCGACTTCGCCAGCACCGACCTCGACGCTGCGATCCACCACGGGGACCCGCACTGGCCCGGCGCCCGCCTCGACCACCTGATGGACGAGGACGTGGTGCTGGTCTGCAGCCCGGAATACCGCCGCCGGCTTCCCCTCGAGACACCGACCGACCTGCGTCGCGCGACCCTGCTGCAGATGGCGACCCGGCCGAACGCGTTCCCGGAGTGGCTGGCCAGCAAGGGGCTGGCGGGCTTCGACGGTCGCCGTGGGCCGCGCTTCGAACACCACCAGATGGTGCTGCAGGCAGCGATCGCCGGCCTCGGGGTCGCGGTGCTGCCGACCTTCGCCTGCACCGAGGAACTGGACCTCGGCCGCATCGTCGAGGCCTTCCCGGACAGCCGGCTGCGCACCGGCCGCGCGTACTGGCTCGTCTACCCGGAAGCGCGCGAGGACCTGCCGGCCCTGCAGGCGTTCCGGCGCTGGCTGCTCGACCAGCACGGCCAGCCGGCGCCGGCCTCGTGACGGTTCTCAGCGCCCCACGCGCGGAGCCCGACTCACGTTGACGCGCGTCGCGGCCTCGGTGTCGCGCAGGCTCGGCGCGTAGGTGGAGAGCGTCGTCTCGCGGATGCCCGGCTGCGACTCCGCGAAGCGGAACCGACCGACCGCGACGCGCAGCAGCGCCACCAG
Organism: Planctomycetota bacterium; assembly: GCA_016793305.1. The sequence goes on along the minus strand of JAEUHU010000350.1, from coordinate 23,142 downwards.
TTCGCGCGACGCAGCGACGACCTGCGCCAGCTCCTCGGCCCGGCGGGCGTTGTCCTGCACGGTGCCGTCGATCCTGTGCAGGGCCTCGCCGACCATGTGGATCGCTTCCTGTTGGCGCCCGGACGTGGCGACGATCTCGTGGACCATCGCGTCGACGCGGGCCGCGCCGTCGAGCACGTCGCCGAACACCGATGCCACCTGGGAAGCCACGACCCCTCCTTCCTGCGCAGAGGACTTCGACGAGGCGAGCAGGCGGGCACTGTCGCTCGCCGACGCCGCGCTGCGCAGCGCCAGCCCGCGCACTTCCTCGGCGACCACGGCGAACCCGCGCCCCGCTTCACCGGCGCGCGACGCCTCGACCGCGGCGTTCAGCGCCAGCAGGTTGGTCTGCAGGGCGATCTGGTCGATCACGCCCATCACCTCGTCGACGCGCTCCGAGCCGCTCTGGATCGCCGCGATCACCTCGACCAGGCGTCCGAGATCCCGCTTGCCGCGCTCGGAGACCTCCCGGGTCGTGCGCGACGCGCCGCCGGCCTTCTGCGCATGCTCGGCGGCCGTGTGCGCCTGGCCACGCACCTCCTGCATGGTCGCCGAGATCTCCTGCAGCGACGCTGCCTGGTTCTGCGACTGCTGGGCCAGGGCGAGGCTCGCCTGCGTCGAGGTCTCGGCCTGGCCTTCGAGCTGGGCCGCCGCCTTGACCAGGCCGTCGACCATCTGCGCCATCCCGTCGACGATCGCGTCGATCCCCTCGGCGAGCCGGACCAGTTCGTGCACGCGCTGCGGTTCGCAGCGCACGGTCAGGTCGCCGACCGCGATGCGCGCCATCAGCCCGAGCAGTTGCTGCAACGGCCGCACGACGGCGCGCCGCGACCATTCGAACAGGACCAGCGAGGCGATCGCCGGCAGGGCCATCGCCGCCAGCAGGAACCACTGGCCGGCGACCACGTCGGCCCTGGTGGCCGCGGCGTGGCCGCGCATCGTGGCCAGGCTCGCCTCGTGCGCGGCGAGCTGTTCGGCGACGAAGGTCTCGGTGGCGCTCGTCAGCCGTTCGGCGACCTCGTCGAACGCCGCCATCTGCGCATTGCCGGCGGTCGGCCCGCCGTCGACGTAGGCCTGGGCCATCGTGCGTCCCGCTGCGAGGAACGCCTCGAACGACTGGCGCAGTTCGGCCAGCTTCGCGCGCCGGTCGCTGGAATCCACGGCGACGGTCTCGAATCCGGCCAGCAGGCGCCGGAACTCGCCGGCGTGCCGTTCGGCCTGGTCGAACCCGTCGGCGAAGCCCGGCGCGGCGCGGGTCGCCGAGACATCGGTCAGCCACTGCTGCACCTGCACCGCGTGGAAGCGCAGGTCCTTGGCGGCCATCGCCAGCGGCATCGCGCGAGCCTGCAGCGTGTCGGCTTCGGCGACGATGCCCGCAGCTGCGCGTTCGACGTCGCCGAGGCGAGTGTTCGCCACGTACAGCACCCCGCACATGCCCACCGCCAGGGCGCCGAGCCCGACACCCAGCATCCCGTTGATCGACTTCGCCATGCCCCCTCCGAATCGCTGCATCGGCGACCGCACGCCGGTGGATTGAGCCGAGCTGCCCGGAACGCTCTGATGGCCGGCCCGGCCGCATGAAGCACGAAGTCCGCGACATCCCACCGGCCCCGCGCCGGGTGCGGCTTCTCCCGCTGCTGGCCCATCGCTGGCCGCTCGGGGCCCTCGGCTTCGTGCCGACCGTGCTCGGCGCCTTGATCGCCTGGGCGATGTTCCTGCAGTCCGGCGGCAAGTTCTCGCTCGGCCCCACGCTCGACCAGGGCCCGGTCGAGCGCACCACCGGGATCGTGCGCAGCGTCGCCGCGGCGGTGACCATCGACGGGCACCGCTGGCAGGACGTACGCTACGACACGGTCTGGCAAGGCTCCCGCCTCGTCGGCGGCTGCTTCGTGCCCGCTGGCAGTTGCCGCGAAGGCGACCAGGTCGCGGTGGAGATCCTGCTCGCCGACGTCAACCTGCATCGCATCGTGGGTGGCCTGCTGCACATCGACCGACGCTGGCTGCACGCACGCTTCTGGCTGGTGGTGCTGGTGGTCCCCGGCGGACTGCTGCTGCTGGGCTGGTTCCGCTCCCTTCTGCAGCTGCGCCACGTGCTCGTGCACGGCCTCGTCGCCCCTGGCTTCGTGCACCGCGTGACCAGGGTCCGCTTCGTGCTGCCCGAGATGCTGCGCGTCGACTACACGTTCCGCGACCACCGGGCGCGTTCGTGCCATGGCTGCCATTGGGTGCGTCGCCACGGCGAACTGGGCCGGCGGCTCGACGCCCAACGCGAGAACGGACGCTTCGAAGAACTGCCGGTGCTGCACGACCGGCGCGTTCCGCAGTGGAACCGAATGCTGCTGCCGGCGGACTTCCTGCTCGCAGAGCCGATCGAGCTGCCACCGCTCGGTCCGCCGGCGTGAGCGCGTTCGCCGCTTCGGTTCAGCAGGCGCTGCGGTCGGGCAGGCCGATCACCAGCCCGTAGAGCCGATCCCAGAACTCGACCCGCCATTGCAGCGCGGTGCGCATGCCGGCCGCGAGACCTTGCCGCCCCTCGGGCTCGGCGGCGAGCTCCGTGGCGATGGTCCAGAGACCACGCTGCCGCAGGTCACTGGCGACGCCACACAACTCGAACCAGGCGAACGCATCGCGACGCAGCGAGCCGAGCCCGAGGATGCCTTGCAACAGCTGGGCGGCGACCGGTCGTTCGACGGCGATGCCGCCGACCAACAGCGCGCCGGCCAGTTCGGCCGGGGACGCCCGATCGAGGTGCTCGAGCAGTCGGCCGCGGAACACGGCCGCCGCCGCGGTCGGGGTGGCGAGTTCGGCGTCGGTCCAGCCGAGCGAACGCGCGAACCGCCGGTAGAGCTCGAGGGAAGGGACGCCATCGACGTGCTCCGCCCGCAGACCGAGCACCCGCAGCGTGGCCGGATCCCAGTTGGCGAGCGCCCCGTCCTCGACCTCGACGTCGAAGCCGAGCAAGGCGCGTTGGTCCGCCGTCGGCAGGCGAAGCTGGGCCAGCCGCAGGCCGGCGCCGAACGACGCGACGAGGCCCGCATACTCGCGTGCGAAGCGCCGCAGGGCGCCTTCCTGGTCCGGCAGGGTGCCCGCCGCGAACTGCCGCAGGAACGGATGCCGCGCGGCCATGCTGCGCCGCGCCTCGTCGACCAGGCCATCCAGGAACTGGATCGCGCCAGTAGCTGCCGAGGAAGGACCGGGCGACAGGGTGGTCATGGGGTTGGTTCGCAGGTTCGCAGCGGTGCTTGGGGCCGACGCCGGCGCCACGTCCGATCTACGCCCGGGCCTTAAGGGAAGGGCCGCGAGATTCGGCCAAACCCTTGCCGACGAAAGGTCTGCGGCGGCCGGGCGGCGGCAGCCGATAGCCGTCGGATGGCCAGCAGCAGCCAGCCGCCGATGCGCGCCCTCGCCGCCCTGGCGGGCGTCTCGGCATTGCTCTGGCTCGCGGTGCCCTGGCTGCCGTCCGGTCCCGAGGTGCCGGAGGAACCCACGGCAGGACCTGCGCCGACGGCCGCGATCCCGAACGCATCCGAGGGGTCGCCCACGGACCGCCGCCCAGCCCAGCTCGAACGCTTCTGCCGCGGCCGCTGCGTCGACGTGCTGGACGGCCGGCCCTTGCCGGGCCTGTCCGTCCAACTCGGCGCAGCACAGGCCGCGACCGAGCACGACGGCGGTTTCGTGGTGCCCTTGGCAGGCGGCGAGCCGGCGGGGTTGCGCATCTCCGGCGGCGATGTGGTCCCCGTCGAACGGCTCGTTCACGCACCGGTCGCGAACGACGGACAACGGGTCGAACTCGTGCTCGGCGAGCTGCCCCTGCGGCGCGGTGCACGTCTGTCGGGCTGGCTGCTCGACGCGCAACGCCAGCCGGTCGCGAACGCCGAACTCGTGGCCCAGCTGGCCCAGCCTTGGCGCCGTGACGGCGCTCGCGAGTGTTTCGCGACGACCGCGACGACCGGCGCCGACGGCGCGTTCCACTTCGTCGATCCGTTGCCGGCCGGCGAACTCGTGCTGGCGCTGCAGGACCGGACCAGGACGCTCGCCAACGCGCGGTGCCAGCTCGCTGCCGGGGAAGCGATGCAAGTGACCTTGCAGCTCGCCGAGGTCGAGGCTTCCGAACGGCGCACGGCCAGACTCGTCGACGCCGACGGCCATGGTCCGGAGCTCGTCGTGGTCGACGCGGAAGACGGCACGCCGATCGAGCACTTCGCGTGGCGATGGCAGCCAGAATCCGGCGCTGGCCGTGAACGGGCGGTGCAAGCACTCGGTCCTGGCCACCATCCCGGCGGGCGCTGCCGCGTCGGCGGGGCCCCTGTGCCGCACACGCTGGTCGTGTGGCCGGTGGATCCACGTTGGCTGCCGAGCTGGCGGCACGCCGTCGTCGCCGGCCCCGGCGAGCGCATCCCGGTGGCCCTGCCACGCGCGACCGACTTCGTGGTCACGGTTCGCACCCGATCCGGACGCGCCGTGCCGCGGGCCCAAGCCGAGCTGCTCCGCCGACGCAGCGACGGCGTCGTGCACCAGCTCGCCCCGTCGGCCGACCCGGGCTTCGGTCCGCACGACACCCTGCGGCTCGCGGCGGCCCCATGCGACGCGAACGGCCGCGCCGTGCTGCGCTGGTGGCGCGATCCCGAGCCACACACGCTACGCCTGACCGGGCCTGGGCTGGCCCACGACGTCGAGGTCGTGCTCGCGACCGACCCGCTCGACGTCGTCGTGCCGGACACCGGGCGGGTGCGATTCCGGCTGCAGGGTGCGGGCGGCTCGTTCGTGACCATGCAGAACCAGGAGGGCGGCAGCTGGCCACCACGCAGCGGCGCGCCGATCGGGCTCGACGCAGCGGGCGAAGGCCTCTGCGAACTGCCGGTCGGCACCTACGAGGTGTCGCTCGCGACGCCGACCCCGGACGGCCGGGACGGGCTCGTCACCACGCTCGCGACGTTCGCGACCGTGACGATCCCGAGGGATGGCGAAGTGGAACTGGCGCGCGACCTCGGTGACGCATTGCAGCCGGCGCGCCTGTCGGTGGTGCTGCTCGTCGACGGCGAGCCGAGATCGATCCGCCTGTGGGGTCGCAGCGGCACGGCGATCGACAGCCATCGCCTGCCGATCACGTTCCTGGCCGGCACGTCGCACTTCGACGCGCTCCCCGCCGGCAGCTACCGACCGTTCGTGCGACTCGACTGCAGCGGCCAGGCAGTCGACTGGCCGCTCGCCGACTGGACCACGTTGGCACCGCGCGCGTCGGTACAGCTCGGCCCGTTCCTGCTGCGCACCACGGAGCTCGTGCTGCAGCTCGAGGACCGGTTCGGCGCCCCCGTGACCGACGGCATGCTGCTGCTGCGCGGCCCCACGGGCGGCGCGCTGGCGGGACGACCCGATGCGCGCGGCCTCGTGCCGCTGCGCGGCATCCCGGCCGCTTCGTACACACTGCAGTTCCGCCGGGGGGACGACGAGCGGGAGCTCGGCACGATCGACGCCGACGATCCGCAGGCGGGCCGCCGGTTCGTCGTCGACCGCTAGCCACCCCGCTGCCAACGGCCCCCTGCGCTCGGCCGTCCCGATCCGAGACGCACGTGTCGCAGAACGCGACGACCGACCGCACCCGGGCCCGGGATCGACCGATAGCCCGACGACCCGACGCCGCCGGCGCCGGGCCAACCTGCACCTGGGAGCGATCCGATGCGTCCTGCTTCGCTGTTGTGGTTCGTCCTGTTCGCCAGCTCGGTGGTCCATCCTGCCTTCGCGGCGGATGGCGAGAACGGTCGAGGCGGTGCTGGCGCGGCGTCCCTGAGCGTCGGCCCCGCCGTGCTGCAGCGCGGCAGCGCGGTCCGGATCGAGTACCACAATCCCGAGCTCGCCGGCAAAAAGGTCACCGTCGCGATCGACAACGGCCAGCGCCGCGGCACCGAGCGCACGCAGGTCACCATCGAACTCGACGCCAACGGCCAGGGCTCGGCCGTCTGGACCGTTCCCGAGTGGCGGGCCGCGAACTTCAACGCGCCGGCGGTGGTCGAAGTGAACTGCCCGATCGTGCGCTGACGCAGACCAGCGCGCACGCCGCCGACGTCACAGCGCCCGCGGCACGGTGCGCCAAGCCGTCAGGGCACCAGGTCGCCGCTACGGCAGCGCAGCCTCGATCTGCATCAGGTAGGCGCGGTTCTTCGTCCGCAGGTCGCCGTCGCCGACGCGCGCTCCGACCTGCTGGAGCGTGGCGACCCCGACGGTCGACAGCTCGCCGAGCAACCGAACGGCTTCGAGGCGTGGTTCGATCGGCCCACTCGGGTCGTTCGCACGATCGCCGAGCGCCAACAACGACACGCTGGTCGGCATCGGCAACGGAGGCGCCACCGTGCGCAGCTGGTCGCGCACCCGCTGCAGGGAAGCGCGCCGGGCGGCCGCCACCGTCGGGTCGAGCGGCTGCTCCTCGAGCTCGACGAGCAGGTGCAGCGTCTCGAGCACGTCGAGGGCGACCCGCCCCTGGGCCGCCATGCGGTTGCCGTCGTCGAGCCGTTCGTCGGCCAAGGCCCGCACCGCGGCCTGGAACGACAGGTTCGTCACGGTGTGCGACAGCCACAGCGCGGACGCCACGACGACGGTCGCGACGGCCGTCGCGGCGAGCAGCTTCGGTGCGAACAGCACCGCCGCGGCCGCGGCCAGCCACTGCGAGCCGGAGCGACGCCGGGGTGCGCTGGGCACCACGGCGAGCGGCGACGGACGGGGTCCTGGGGCCGTTTCCGGCTCGTCCGCCGTGGCCGCCCGCACGATCGCCTCGATGCGCGCCGCGTCGAGCGGCGGCGCGTCGTCGATCCCAGCGAGCAGCCGCTCGGCCGCCGCGAGCTGTTCGGCTTCGGGCGGCTCCGAATCGGCGGCGGCGGCGCGCTGTCGCAGCGCCTTCCAGAGAGCATCGTCGTCCACGGTCATGAGCGGAGTTCCTCGCCGTCCGGCAGCGGGAAGCCACGCGCCAGCAAGGCCTGCTTCAGGGCCTTCCTGGCGTTGGACCGCGACACGTAGACGGAGTTGCGGGTCGTGCCGAGCCGCCGGGCGAGCTCATCGGCATCCACCACGAAGTCGCTCTGCAGGTCGGCCTCGACGACCAACCTCTGCAGCCGCGGCAGTTCCGCGACGCAGGCGCGCAGCGCCTCGGTGAAGGCGCGCGGCGGCTCGGGCAGCAGTTCGGCGTGGTTGGCAGGGCTTGCCGGATCGGCGACCTGTTCGAGTTCGTCGCCACGCAGCTCGAGGCCGGCGCGACGGCGCGCACGCAGCAGTTCGTGGGCGGCGTTGCGGCAGACGACGTAGAACCAGGCGCGCAGGGTGCCGCGCGCCGGGTCGAACGTCGCGACCTTCCGCCAGGCGCGGAAGCTCGCGGTGCTCAGGGCGTCGTCCAGGTCGCTGTCGCTCAAGGCTCCTCCGAAGCTCGCTCGCAGTGCCGCGCGCACGCGAGCACCGTGCTGTTCCAGCAATCGGGTCAGACCCCGAGCGTCCCGCGCCAGCAGCAGCTGGACGGTGTCGCGATCCCCGTCGTCGGGGGCAGGGTTGTTGCTGGGTGTCGTCACCAGGCCATCCGGCCTCTGTGGGGAGTACGAACCCACCTTAGCCGCGTTTCGCCCCCACCCGAGCGGTCCAGGGGGCAGCGCGGAGGATCCCCGCAACGCGCGGCTGGAGCGGCACGAGGCGACCCGCTACGAACAGGGCCGTGTCGCGCGCCGTGACGTACCTCCCACCCAGGGCCGCCCAGGGACCCGCCAGAGCCCGCGGAGCGGCGGCGGCGCACCGGTGCCATCGGCGGAACCGGTGATGAGCGACGAACGGTCCGTTCGCCACCTGCTCGGGCCGGCCGGCGCGATCGCCCGCCGCCTGCCCGACTTCGAGGTCCGGCCCCAGCAGTTGGCGATGGCCGACGCGGTCGAACGGGCGCTGCAGCAACGCCGCCATTTGATCGCCGAGGCCGGCACCGGCACAGGCAAGTCGTTCGCCTACCTGCTGCCGGCCGCCCTGCATGCCGACACGCACCAGGGCGAAGGACCGGTGGTCGTCTCGACGCGCACGATCGCGCTGCAGGAGCAGCTCGAACACAAGGACCTGCCGTTCCTGCACGCGGTGCTGCCGTTCGAGTGGTCGTCGGTGACCGCGATCGGCCGCAACAACTACGTCTGCCTGCGCCGCATGGAACTGGCGCAGCGCGAGCGCCACCTGTTCGAGGATCCCGAACGCGGCGACCAGCTGCAGAAGATCGTCGCATGGTCGTTGTCGACCGCCGAAGGCACGCGCCAGGACCTGCCGTTCCCGCCGGCCCCCGAGGTCTGGGAGGAGGTGCAGGCCGAGCACGGCAACTGCCTGCAGCGCGCCTGCAAGCACTACGACCGCTGCCATTGGCAACGGGCGCGCCGGCGCATGCAGACCGCCCAGGTGCTGGTCGTGAACCACGCGCTCTACTTCGCCGATCTGGCGCTACGCATGGCGGGTGCGAGCTACCTGCCGGCCCACCGCGTGGTGATCTTCGACGAAGCGCACCATCTCGAGCGCACCGCCACCGAGAGCCTCGGCCTGCGGGTCGGCCGCAGCACGATCGGCTGGCACCTGCGGCGGCTGCACGGGCGCCGCAGCGAACGCAGCCTGCTCGCCCGCCACGGCGGGCCGGCCGCACACATCCTGTGGGAAGAGGCGCACCAGCACGGCGAAGCGTTCTTCGGCGAACTCGAGGACCGGCTGCGGCAAGGCGGCAAGAGCGAAGGGCTGCCGCTCGGCGACCTGCTGCTCGAGGAGCCGCTGACGCCGGTGCTGCGCGCGTTGTCGACCGAGCTCGGCCGCGCCGCCGCCTCGGTCGAGGAGGTCGACGCGCGCATGGAGCTGCAGGCGCGCGCCAACGGCCTCGACTCGCTGTGCGCGGTGCTGCGCGGCCTCTGCGTACCGAACCCCGAGGCGCCGTCGCCGCTGGTGCGCTGGCTCGAGCCGTCGCGCCACGGGCCGCTCTTGTGCGGCTCCCCGCTCGACGTCAGCCAGACGCTGCGCCAGCACCTGTGGGGCTCTGGCGTCACCGCGGTGCTGACCTCGGCGACGCTCGGCACCGGCGACGACGCCGAGTTCGGCTGGCTGCGCCGCCAGCTCGGCATCGACCAGGCCGACACGCTGCGGGTCGGCTCGCCGTTCGACTACGACCGCGCGGTGCGCCTCGTGATCCCCGACTCGTTGCCGGACCCGGCGCGCGACGGCCAGACGTTCAAGACCGTGGTCGCCGACCACACGCTGCAGCACGTGCTCGAGAACGGCGGGCGCGCGCTGGTGCTGTGCACGTCCTGGGAGTTCGTGCGCAGCCTGGCGGGGCTGCTGCGGCCCGACCTCGCCGCCGCGGGCATCGAACTGCTGGTGCAGGGCGAAGCGCCGCTGGCGCGCCTGCTCGAGCAGAAGCGCCAGCAGCCGACCTCGGTGCTGATCGGCACCGACAGCCTGTGGGAAGGCATCGACCTGCGCGGCGACGCGCTGACGCTCTTGGTGATCACGCGCCTGCCGTTCCAGAGTCCGGGCCACCCGCTGACGCAGGCGCGCATGCAGCGGCTCCAGGAACAGGGCCGCGATCCGTTCGCCGACCATTCGCTGCCCGAGGCGATCCTGAAGTTCCGCCAGGGCTTCGGCCGGCTGATCCGCGGCTCCCAGGACCGCGGCACGGTGCTGCTGCTCGATCCGCGCGTGCGCACCAAGGGCTACGGGCGCCGGTTCCTGCAGGCGCTGCCGTTCTCGCCCGACCACGACCCGACCGCGTGACTCAAGCCGGCAACGGATCGAACACCATCTGCCGCGGCTCGCAGGTGCGCTTCGCGAGGTCGAACGCGAGGCAGCGGTCGTGCGGCAACGAGTAGACGTGCAGCGTCGCGGTGACGTCGCCCCCGGCTTTCGCCGGATTGCCGAGCCGATGGATCGCGCGCACGCGATCGACGGTGGCGACCGCCCCCACCGTCGCGATCACGCCGCTGCCGGTCGCCTGCAGGCCGACGTTGCCGGTGCGGCCGTGGCAGTTCTCGGCGACCGCGGCGTCGACGAGCGAGGCCCCCGGCACCAGCTGGAACGTCTCCTCGGCGATCTGGCCGCGCACGAGTCGGACCCAGCCACAGTTGCCGGCGTGGTTGTGGATCGGCGTGAACTGCCCCGGCGCCCAGGTCAGCACCAGGATGTCGAAGTGGCGGCTCCTGTGCACCGGCCGGCGCGCGTACTTGTCCGGCAGCACACCGACGAAGCGGCGCAACTCGGCGTCGTCCAGTTCGCCGTCGGCGAGGATCTGCTGCACGCGGGGCAGGGTGATCTGTGCCGGCGGCAGGGCGTCGAGGCGTTCGATCAGGGACTGGAGACGGAGGCGCGCCATGAGCCGGCATGGTGCCGGCGGACGGCGTGGCGGCGAGGTGGCCGAGGTGCGCAGCAGCCGCCCGGGAGCGGCCGCAACGTCGGTTCGGCGGCTACGCGCCGTACTTCTTGATCGCGGCGTCGAGCTTCGGAAGCATCACGAGGATCACCACCGAGACCGCGAAGGCAGCCCCAGCCGGGACCAGCCAGAAGGCCCAAGGCGACATGTGCCCTTGCAGCACGCCGAGGAAGCCCGAGAACTTGTTGCCGACCGCGGTGGCGAAGAACCAGCCGCCCATCGTCAACCCGACGAATCGCTTCGGGCTCAGCTTGGTCACCAGCGACAGCGCCATCGGCGACAGGCACAGCTCCCCCACGGTGACGATCGCGTAGAAGCCGAGGATCCACATGCCGCTGACCTTCGCGGCGCCGTTGTCGCTCAGCACGCCGGCGATCGCCATGAACACCGCGGCGACCCCGGTGATCGCCATCCCGGCCAGGATCTTCCGGGCCGTGCTGAAGTCGACCCCGCGGCGCAACAGCCGCGCGAAGAACAGCATGACCAAGGGCGTCATCACGATGACGAAGAAGGCGTTCCACGACTGGTACAGCTCTGCGTTCGCCGTGAGCAGGTACGCCCCGGGAGCGAGTTCGGGCGGGTTGCCGGCGTAGAGCGCGTCGAACTTCGCCTGGGTCACCAGGATGGTGGGAACCCGGCTGCCGCCGTCGATCGTGCGCACGAAGACCGCACGATCGACGGACTTCGCCCCCGACTCGGCCTTCACGCTCGTCACGGGCAGACCGTGCGAATCCGTGGTCTCGGTCACCGTCACCTTCGGGTAGACGTCGAACCAGAAGTCCTTCCAGGTCTTCTGCTCGTCGCTCAACGTGCTGCCGGTGGGCACCGACTCGACGGTCACGCCCGAGGGCAGCTTCGCCCGCAGCTCGGCGAGGTTCGCCTCGTCCATGCGCTTCTGGCCGAACATCTTCGTCTGCAGGTCGGTGGCGATCGGCAGCAGCGAGCCGCGGTTCGGACGCGGGACATCGGCAGAGGCGTTGCCGTAGTAGCCGGGTTGCGCACTCTCGGCGAACACCGGGAACGTCCGTGCGACCATCACGATCGGATCGGGCTCGCCGAAGTGGCGGGCTGTGCTGTCGGCGGCCCAGGTCGTCATCGCGCTGCCGTTCAGGTGCAAGACCATGAAGAACGTGCCCCCGGCGAGGTAGAGCGGCAGCAGGGCCCGCAACCCGGGCTTCTCCTCGTCGTTCGCCTTGCGCGACAGCCCGGCGAAGAACAGCAGGATCGGGATCGAGCCGATCAGGAAGCCGATGTCGGTCGCCTTGACGATCTTGGTGATGGACTCCGGCAACGCGTAGGCGGCCAGAGCCCAGCCGCCGATCCCGAACGCGAACGCGGGGCCGAGGATGCGCTTCAGGATCTCTCCGAACGGCGTGTCCTCGGGGTTCGTCCCCGGCGTGCGGTCGGCCCGCTCCAGCACCTTCCAGCTGGCCAGGAGGATCACGCACGACAGCAGCAGGCCGCAGCCGGCAGCGATGAAGGCCGCCTCCCAGAACCACACGTTGCGCGTGTACGCCGCCAGGAAGTTGGCGGTGAACGCACCGACGTTGATCCCCATGTAGAAGATGTTGAAGCCGGCGTCGCGCTTCGGATCACCCTTCGCGTACAGGTTGCCGACCATCGCCGAGATGTTCGGCTTGAAGAAGCCGTTGCCGATGCACAGCAACACGAGGCCCACCGGGAACGTCCAGGACTGGCCGGTGCCGAGCAGCAGGAAGCCCGTCGCGAACACGAGCCCACCGATCAGCACCGACTTCCGGTAGCCGAGGTAGCGGTCGGCGATCAGGCCGCCGAGGTAGGGCGTGAAATAGACGAACGCGAGGTAGATGCCGTAGATCTCGCTCGCGAAGTCCGCCGGCAGGCCGAGCCCGCCGCGCTCGGTGTCCTTCGCGTAGAGCATCAACACCGCGACGATCGTGTAGAAGCCGAGCCGCTCCCACATCTCGATGAAGAAGAGCCGGTAGAGGCCGGTCGGGTGGCCGGAGAACATCGAGCCGGCGGCGGGAGTGGTCGGGTTCATGACGTACGGATCGGGGAGACGGATCCGGCCATCGCGCGGAGGCCGAGGGCCACGTGGCGCGAGCCAGCAGGAGCAGAGGGACGAAGTGGACGAAGCGGGCCGGCGAAGGCTAGCGAGCCGGCCGAGACGAGACACCGGCGAAGAGCGCTTGCCACGCATGTCCTGCGGGAAGGTCGCCGAGCCGGTGGTGGCGCCCCGCTTCGCAACCGTCGTGCCCGTTCGGCGTCGATGCGGGACCTCACCCTTGCCAGCCGACGCCGGCCCCGCCATCCTGCGCGCCCCCTTCGAGGAGCAACGAATCGCCATGGGCCGTCAGTGGCTGCACAGCAAGAAAGAGGTCACCGCCAACCGTCGCGCGCAGATCACCAGCAAGCTGGTGCGCGAGATCATGGTCGCCGCCAAGATGGGCGTGCCCGATCCGGCGATGAACCCGCGCCTGGCACTGGCCGTCGAGGCCGCGCGCAAGCAGTCGGTTTCCAACGACGTCATCAACCGCGCCATCAAGAAGGGATCCGGCCAGGGTGCCGACGCGATCCAGTACGAGCTGGTCACCTATGAAGGCATGGGCCCGTGCAACGTGCCGGTGATCGTCGAGTGCTTGACCGAGAACCGGAACCGCACCGCGCCGGACATCCGTTCGCTGTTCAAGGACGCCCAGTTCGGCAGCAAGGTGATGTTCCTGTTCGACCACGTCGGCATCGTCGAGGCGACGCACCCGGTGGCCGGCCAGGACCTCGAGAGTGCGGCGATCGAGGCCGGCGCCCAGGACGTCGAGAAGCTCGAGAGCGCCAAGGAAGAGGAGACCGGCGGCCGCTTCTTCACCGAGCGCACCGACATGTTCCCGGTCGCCGACGCGCTGAAGAAGGCCGGCTGGCACGTGGCGACCGCGGAGCTCGGCTACCGCGCGAAGGACGCGGTCGTGCTCGGCGACGAGGACCGCACCAAGGTGGCGACGTTCCTCGAACGGCTCGACGAGAACGACGACGTGCACCGCGTCTACGCCGGCATGAAGTGACGCCAGCCCTCGAAGGAAGGTGGCTCGAACGGACCGCCGTCCTCACGCTTCCCGCACGACCAGCGGCAGGCACTCCTGCAGGGCCACCTCGAGCACTTCCTGCAGCGCCGCGTAGCCGCGCCGCGCCGCGGTCAGCAGGTCGGCGCCGGCCGGGGCCGGCAGCGCGCGCCACGCGACGACGTCGTCCGGATCGGCCTGGAACGTGCGCTGGTTGAGCCAGCGAAGCTGGTCGGCGAACGCCACCAACGAGCCGATCTCCGCAACCTCGCCGTCCGGCAGCGGCGCACGCAGCGTCACCGGGAAGTCGCCCGGCAGCCAGACGCGGCACGCCAGCAGCTGGCCGTAGAGCGTCTTCGGGAACTTCGCGTCGGCGACGCGTCGCCACAGCGGATCGAGTTCGAGCAGCGGCGGGGTCGTGTCCGGCCAATCGAGCTCGCTGTGCTCGCCGTAGAGCGCCAGGAGCCGCAGTGCCATCCAGCCGGCATCGCCGAGATCGCTGGTCGCGGTGACCTTCGAGCCTTCGTCCCAGACGAGCTGGGCCCCGACCTTCGGGGCGACCGCAGCGCACAGGTCGCGGCGCCACGCCTCGACGCCGGCGACGAGGCGTTCGGCCCCGCCAGCAGCCCCTTGCTCCGCGAAGTAGCGGCACAGCGGCCCCGCGAACGCACGCGCCATCAGCTGCACCTCCGCGCGGTGCCGACGAGCGGTCCCCCGCTCACGACTCGGCCTTCTGGTCGCGCTCCATCAGCTCGCGCACCGCGACCTTCGGCGACAGATCCTCGAACAGCACGCGGGCGACGGCCGTGGCGATCGGCATCTCGACCCCGACCGTGCGCGCCGCCGCGACGACGACCCGCGACGACCAGACGCCTTCGGCGACCTTCGGCGACGCGGCCAACGCCTGCGCCAGCGTCTCGCCGCGGCCGATGCGTTCGCCGAACGCACGGTTGCGGCCGTGCCGCGAGAACGCGGTCACCGCCAGGTCGCCGACGCCGGCGAGCCCGAAGAACGTGCGCGCGTCGGCGCCGTGGGCCAGCCCGAAGCGCTGCATCTCGACGAGTCCGCGGCAGAGGATCGCCGCCTTGGCGTTGTCGCCGTAGCCGAGCCCGTCGGCGATGCCGGCGGCGAGCGCCATCACGTTCTTCAACGCCCCGCACAACTCGAGCCCTAGCAGGTCGTGGTTGCGGTAGACGCGGAACCAAGGCGTCTGCAAGGCACCCTGCAGGCGCTGCAGCACGGCCTCGTCGGCACCGGCGACGACCACCGTAGTTGGCAGCTCGCGCGCGATCTCCTCGGCGTGGCTCGGCCCGCTCAACGCGTAGACGCGCCCGGGCTCGCCCAGCACCTCGCCGAGCACCGTCGACGGCCGCGCCCCCGTGGTCTGCTCCAGCCCCTTCGCCAACGACACCAACGGCACGTCGGCCGGCAGGAACGGGCGCAGCGTGCCTGCCACGGTGCGCACGTGCTGGGTCGGCACGGCGACCAGCACGATCTCGGCGCGGTCGAGCACCGCCGCCCCGTCGTTGCTCACGCGGATCGAGTCCGGCAACACGACGCCTTCGAGGTAGCGCGGATTGCGCCGCGAGGCGGCCACGTGGGCGGTGTAGACCGCATCGTGCCCCCACAGACCGACGTGATGACCAGCGCGATCGAGCACCAGCGCCATCGCCGTGCCGAAGCCACCGTTGCCGAGCACCGCGATCCTCATGCGCCCCCCATCATGCGGCCGTGGCCGCGCGCGCGGCGAAGTGCTTCTTCAGGTTGCTGCGGTGCGTCCACACCAGGAACGCCGCCAGCAGCATCGTGAGCACGGTCAACGGCAGCCGCGCACCGAACGCCGCCGCCGGGTCGAGCCCGATCGCGGCGGCCGGCAAGGACAGCCCGAGTGCCAGGCTGCCCCAGAACACCTGCCCGGTCGAGGCGCGCACCACGAAGAACACCAGCAGCGCGATCGCCGTCACCTGCCAGTCGAGCGCCAGCAGCACGCCGGTCGCCGTCGCGACGCCCTTGCCGCCGCGGAAGCCGAGGAACGGCGTGAACACGTGGCCGAGCACCGCCGAGGCCCCGACCAGCACACCGGTGAGCTGCGGATCGCCCTCGAGCCAGCGCTGGGCCAGCAGCACCGGCACGCAGCCCTTGCCGGCATCGAGCAGGTAGATGCCGAGGAACGCGCCGAGCCGCCCGCCCTTGCTGGCGAAGGCGCGGCTGGCGTTGGTCGCGCCGACGTTGCCGCTGCCGACGGTTCGCACGTCGACCCCCTTCAGCACGCGCACGACGAGCAGCGCGAACGGCAGAGCGCCGAGCAGGAAGGCGAGCAGGCAGGCGACTCCGACGAGCATCGACGGAAAGCTAGGGGCTCTGCGGCTCGCAGGCGAGACCGCTTTCGGCATCGCCAGCGACGTTGCCTCGCCCCGAGGGCCGGATAGCCTGCCGGCGTGGCGCGACGCATCGGCATCGACACCGGCGGCACCTTCACCGACGTGGTGGCCAGGACCCGGCACGGCATCCAGGTGCACAAGCTGCCGTCGACCCCGGACGATCCGGCGCGCGCCGTGCTGGCCGGGCTCGCCGCCGTTCGCAGGCACCCGGACGAGGTCGTCGACGTCGTGCACGGCACCACCGTCGGCCTCAACGCCGTGCTGACCGGCCGGCTCGCCCGCACGCTGTTCGTCACCAACCGCGGCTGCGAGGACCTGATCGAGATCGGCCGCCAGGAACGCACCGAGCTCTACGCGCTCGACCCGGACCGCACCGCCCCGCCGGTGCCCCGCGAACTGCGCCTGGGCGTCGACTGCCGGCGCGGACCGGGCGGCAGCATCGAGCGTGCCCTCACCGACGCGGAGGTGCGGCGCATCGTCGCCGCGGCCCGCCGCCGCCGACCGGCCGCGATCGCGATCGGGCTGCTGCACAGCCCCGCCGACGACCGCGACGAACGACGCCTCGCCACCGCCCTGCATCGCGCCCTGCCCGACGTGCCGATCACGACGAGTGCCGCCCTGCTGCCGGCCTTCGGCGAGTACGAACGCTTCTGTGCGGCGATCCTGAACGCCGCCACGGCCCCGGTCGTCGGTGGCTACACGCAGCGTCTCCAGCAGGCTCTCGGCCGCGGCCAGCTGCGCCTGATGCGCAGCAGCCTCGGCATCCTGCCGCCGGACGAAGCGGCGCGCTTCCCGGCCCGCGCGATGTTCTCCGGCCCGGCTGGTGGCGTGCAGGCGACCGCGCAGTTGCTCGCGGCGATGCAGCTTGGCCACGGGGCCGCGTTCGACATGGGCGGCACGTCGGCGGACCTGTGCCTGGTCGGTGGCGACGCACCGGTGCACGAAGAGGGCACGATCGGCGGCCTGCCGCTCTGCCTGCCGACCGTGCCGGTGCACACCGTCGGTTGTGGCGGTGGCAGCATCGCCTACCGCGACCGTGGCGGGGCGCTGCGCGTCGGTCCGGAGAGTGCCGGCGCCGATCCAGGACCGGCTTGCTTCGGCAAGGGCGAGCTCGCGACCGTCACCGATGCCCACGTGGCGCTCGGACACCTTGGAGAGCAGACCCTGCTGGGCGGCGCGTTCCCGATCGACGTGGACGCCGCCGTGCGCGCGATCGAACGGCTCGGTCGCAGCCTCGGCCTCGGTGCCGCCGCGACGGCGCGCGGCATCCTGACGGTCGCCGATGCGACGATGGCGCGCGCCATCCTGCGCATCACCGCCGAACGCGCGGTCGACCCCGCCCACGTCACGCTGGTCGCCTACGGCGGCTCGGGTGGCCTGCACGCAGCCGGCCTGACGACGGCGATGGGCATGCCGACCGCCGTGATCCCGCCTTGGCCCGGCGCATTCTCGGCGCTGGGGCTGGCTCTCGCCGGCGAGTCGCTGGAGCAGAGCCTCGCGTGCCGCGTCGAGCTCACCGGCGCGTCGCTTCGGGAGTTGCAGGCCGCCGGCAAGCGCCTCGTGCGCGACGTCGAAGCCCAGGCCGGCCATCGCCTCGGTGCGAGCCGCCTCGACGCCCACGTGCGCTACTGCGGCCAGGGCGCGGCGCTGCGCTTGCCATGGTCCGCCCATCTCGCCAAGCGCTTCGCCGAGGAGCACCAACGCCGCTTCGGGTTCGTCACGACAACTTCGATCGAGGTCGTACGTCTAACCGCAACCTGGCGAACGAACCCAGCCCCTCTGCCGAAGGTTCCGGTGCCGACACGCCGCAGCAAGGCCCGGGCGCAGCGCCGTGCCCCACTCGGAAAGCAACCGTGGGCAATCCACGATCGCGCCGACGTGCGCACGATCGAGGGGCCAGCGATCGTCGAGGAGACCACGGCTACCACGTTGGTGCCGGCGGGGTTCCAGCTGCACGCCACCCCGACTGGCTTGCGGTTGGAGCGGCTCGGTGCGAAACGGCCGGCAACGCGTGTTTGACGTTGGCGCAAGCGTGAGCTATCCTTCTTCCGAGCTCAACCTGTGGGTAGAACATCGTGGCCCGGTCGTCCGGACCCGAGGCCGAGATGCAAGCCCGCCGGTTCCTTTGACAAACCGAACCGCTCGCTGAAGGGTTTCCTGCTGCAGGGGGCCCGAGGGCGAGAAACGACACACGGCCGGGGGTTGTCCGCGACGGACGTAAAAACTTGACTCTCCTTCTTCCCCTTTTCCCGAAGTTTAACCCCCGGCTACCTTTTGCTTCCGTCCCGCGCTTCGCGGGGTGGCAAGCGTCGACGGTTCGAGTTTTCCGGTCCTTGGACCAAGTTCCCCACCCGAGTGGCGCGGGAAGTCGCGGCCGGTCCACAGAAGCTCGCTCCTGAGCGGCCCTGGGCCTCAGCGAACGGTTGGCGCGCGGCGGTTCCGTTCGCCCTCCTGCTGCGCAGCCGCGAGCATCGACCGAACGAGCTGGTTGTCCGGCTCGAGCTCGAGCACCCGCTGCCAATCGGCGATCGCTTCGTGCACGGCACCTTCGCCATAGCGCAGCAGGGCACGCTGCTGCAGGATCCGCGACAAGCGAACGCGGCTGCGGACTTCGCCCGGGTGACGGTCGGCCAGTTGTTGCAGGCTGGCCACGGCAGCGGCCAGCTTCCCCGAACGCAACTCGGACTCGACCGCCACCAGCGCCAACGCCACCGGATCCTCGCTGGCCGCAGCGAAGACCGGAGCGGCCGGAGCTGCGGCGGCTGGCTCAGGGGTCGGGGGCGGCTCGACGACCGCGGGCGATTCCGACGCGGGGACCGTGGGGACTTGGTCCACCATCGCGACCGGCGGCGACTGCGACTGCTGGTCTGGAACCAACGCAGGTTCGGAGCGGCCGGGTCGGTTCTCGACGGAGTGCTCCGATCGCGGAGGCAGCTCAAGCAACGGCACCGGCGGCGGGGAGGCCATGGGCTCGGTGCTCCGCGGCGGCGAACCGCCGAACGACAGGATGCGCTGCTCGGTCGCGGCGATCCACGCATCGACGCCGGGCATCGACGGCCAGGTCGAGCGCGCCCGCTGCAGCACCACGAGCGCTTCTTCGTCACGCCACTCGCCACGCAGCATCAAGGCGTCGAGCAGCAGTTCGTGGCAGCGCCGCATCGTGCGCTCGACCCCGACCGCAACGGCTCGCGCCTCGGGATAACGCGGATGCACCACGGGCACGGCGTCGAAGGCCTGCAGGGCCGCGCCGAGATCGTGCCGTTGCAGCGCCCAGTGGCCGCGGGTGAACGGATCGCGCGGCGCGACCACGCACGCCGCCCCGCCGAGCAGCGGCAGCAGCAGCCAGGCAGCGCGGTTCACGGGGCGTCCTCGCGCAACGGATCGTCGAGCATCACTTCGAGTTCGCCGTCGCCACCGACCTCTTCGTCCTCCTCCTCGGCGGCCTCCGGTGCACGCCATGGCATCGCCCCGGCCGGCACGATCATCACCTCACGGTCCGGCGCGCACGTCGGCGGCTCCTTCTGGACCTCCTCGGTGAACACGTCGACGAGCCAAGGGTCGAACACCTCGCCACGTTCCTTGGCGATGCGATCGAGCGCTTCGTCGCACTCGAGCGGTCGCTCCCCTGCGCAGGTGGTCAACAGGTCGAACGCTGCGGCGATCGCCAGGATGCGCGAACCGAGCGGGATGCGCTCGCCGCGCAGGCCGTCGGGCAGGCCGCGCCCGTCGTAGCGTTCGAGTTGATGGCGGAGCGTCTTGCCGACGCGGCGCAGACCGGGCACGCAATCGAGCTGCTCGGCGGCTCGCACGGGATGGCTGTGCAACGACTGCAGCTCCGCCTCGCCCAGCGGCCCCTGCTTCTGCAGCAGCGCGGGTCGCACGAACGCCTTGCCGAGGTCGACGAGGCGGCACGCGAGTTCGAGCTCCTGGCGGTCGGCCGGCAACAGCTGCAGCCGCTCCGCCAGCCGCGCCGCGAGCTTGGCGGTCCGCTCCCCGTGCCCACTGGGCACGAGCCGGCGGCGTTCGAGTCCGTCGACGAGCTGCAGCGCCATCGCCGCGTAACCCTCGCCGACCCGCTGCAGACCGTCCTGCATGCCGCGCTCGAGCTCGCGCAAGGCGGCACCGAGGTCTTGCAGCTCGCTCTCACGGCCTCCGGCCGGGGCATCGGCGACCTCACCGGCAGCGAGCCGGATCACCGCGTCGGTCGCGGAGCGCACGCGGGTCGACCAGTGGTGGCCGAGCATCGCGGCGACGGTCACCAGGGACAGCGCGGCGAGGAACACGAGCCCGAACCACACCACGTCGAACGTGGCCAGGCCCACCGGCACCGTGCGTGCGACGCGCACTTCGCCGACCACCTCGCCGCCGAACCGGATCGGCACGAGAGTCTCGCGCTGCGGTTCGCCGTCCTGGACCAGCATGCGTTGGAACGGCCCGGCGGTCGCCAGCAGGCCGAGCTGCCGTTCGCCGAGCACCAGGGCTGTGTCGAGCACGACCCGCCCGGCGCGATCGAGCACGACGGCCCGGCCACCGACCTGGTCGCGCACCAGCGCCGCCAGCACCGACAGCCGCATCAGGTCGCCGCGTTCGAGCAACGGCCCGGCGCGGTCGGCCATGGAACCGGCGAGCACCAGTTCGTCGGCGGCCACGGCCTCGGCCCATCGTCGTTCGTCGCGATCGGCCCCGAGGAAGCCGCACAGCAGTGCCACGAAGAAGGCGCCGATCGACAATGCCGCGACCAACCGTTTGGTCAGCGGCCAGCCGCGTGTCCTGCGTTCGCTCCGGGGGACCATCGTCCGCCGCTATCGGCACGCCCCCTGCCCGAGCTGCAGCCCGCCTGCTCACGAGTCCCGTGCCACCGACGGACCGGGCTCCCCGAACGGGCTCGTGTCCGCCGTCCCCGCCCGCCTACTTCAACTTGATGACCTCGAGGCTCTCGACGTGCAGCTGGTAGATGTCGACGCAGTAGCCGTCCATCATCGTCGCCTCGACCTTGAACGTGCCGACGATCTTCAGCGGGTCGAAGAAGTAGTCGGTCGGCTTCCCCTTCGGCATCACCACGCGCACGATGCCGTGGATGTCGGGCGGCTGGCCGTAGCAGCACGACCAGAGGCTCTGCACGAGCAGGAACTCCTTGATGTTCTCGACCTCGTCGATCGGCAGCATGAAGCCCGTCATCAGGACCTTCTTGCCGTCGAGTTCGCGTACGCGCTTGGGCATGCCCTTCAGGCCGTCCTCGTAGGGCCACGAGCTCAACTCGTCGAACGGCAGGATCTTGTCGAGGCCGGTGACCTTGCCCTTCTTGATCTCCTCGGCGAGCTTGCGCTCGACCTCGAGCATCGCCTCGGCACTCTTCATCGCGGCGATGTCGGCCGGGTCGGTGCCCTTGGGCTTCGGGGCGTCCTCCGCCGGCCGTTCGATGCGCGGTTCGGTCTTCGGCTTGTCGGCCTTCGGATCCTGCTTCGGCGCAGGTTTCGGATCCTGCTTCTTCGGCTCCTGGCCTACGGGAGTCGGGCTCGGAGCCGGCGGCGTCGGCGCAGGCGTCTGCGCCATGGCGAACGCGGAGAACAGCAGGGCGGGTAGCAGCAGCTTCATCGTCGTTCCTGCGGGCATCGCCCGCACAGGGCCGGATCCTATACGACGAACGAAGCCGCCTCGGGCTCCACGCCCCGGATTTCCGGCCGCGACGGGCGCCCGGGCGGACCGGCCCGGTGCCATGCCCGGTTCCTAGTAGTTGCTCGCCAGGTTGTCGGCGACCTGCGTCATCGAACCCTTGACCGCCGGCAGCAGCCCCGCCAGCGCCCCGAGGCCCGCGACACCGACCACGAGCCACAGCTCCCACGGGCGGAACTGCAGCCACTCGAGGTACACGCCGGTCTTGTCCTCGACCAGGTCGCGCAGCAGCAGCATCGCCGCGTGGCAGACGACCAGCCCGGACACCGCCCCGAACAGCGACAGCAGCGAGGCCTCGCCGACGATGATCGCCAGGATCTGGAACCGCCTGGCGCCGAGCGAACGCATGATCGCGATCTCGCGGCGCCGCTCGTTCATCGTGTTGTAGATCGCGACCGTGATCGAGATCGCCGCGACCAGCAGCACGAGCCACGCGATCACCGCCAGCGCATCCGCGGCGCTGCCGACCTGCTGCAGGAACTTCGGAATCACGTCCGCGGGCCACGCGACCTGCGCTTCCTTGCTCGAGAACTCCTGGCGCAGCAGCCGTGCACCGAGGTGGTCTTTCGGATCGACGACGATCGCCGTGAGTCCCATGCGCCCCGCCTCGACCGGCAGCTTCTTGGCGTCGTCCGGCGTCTTGCCGGGCGGCGTCTCGACCAGGAACACCCCCCCTTCGTGGCCGTCGATCAGGAAGTGCAGGCCGATCGGCAGAAAGATCGTCGTGTCGAGCGGCGAGTTGGTCGGCGCCAGCACCCCGACGATCTCGCAGGTCGCTTCGGGATGTTCGTGGTAGCCGAACTCGCCGAACTTGCCGTGCACGGGCGTGATCGTGCTGCCGACTCCGAGGCCGAGCGTGCGCGCGACGCGCGCCCCGACGACCGCCTGCTTCCACTGCGGCTGGATCAGCGGGCGCTCGGGTCGCGGCTCGGGAGCCTCGGTCCGCCGCGCCGTTTCGTAGGCAGCGAGCCCGTCGGCGAGCTGCAGCAGTTCGTCGTACGAGTACGCGAACGGACCGCCGGCCTGGAAGCGCATCGGCTCGCGGTTCTCGCCGTCGTAGCGCCACTCGAAGCGAGCGAACATCTCGTCGATGGTGCCGATCACCGGGAAGTGGAACCTGCTGACGCTGTCGCCGCGCGCCTGCGGGATCGCGTAGCGCACCTGCGTGCGGCGACCGGCCGAGCGGCCGGAACGCATGTCCGTGCAGATCTGCAGCGGGAACAGGCCCGGGGCCACGTCGACGTTGAAGATCGTGTTCAGCACGACCTCGAGCTGGCTCGCGTCCTTCGGCCCCACCACCGCCTGGAAGCCATAGATGCTGCCCCTGTAGCGCTGCTCGGTCTGCTCCGACATCGTCAGGATCGCCGCGTAGAGCGCAGTCGCGAGCACGATCGACAGCGTCGTCAGCACGGTCGCGACGAGTCGCACGCGCAGGTTGCGCAGACTGATCGAAGCGAGCCTCATGCCTGCACCTCCGCTCCCGCTCGCAGGGTCGCGAGATCGACCGTGCGCTGCATGCGCGCCGCGGACTCGGGATCGTGCGTGACCATCACCACCGTCTTGCCCGAACGCTTGGCGAGCTCGAGCAGCAGGTCGAGCACCTGGCCGC
>JAEUHU010000324.1 GCA_016793305.1 Planctomycetota bacterium | reverse complement strand
CGCCTGCCGCTGCTGCTGTTCGCCTTGTCGGGGCTGCCGTTGGCCTCGGTGCAGGCAGGGGGTGGGCCGGTGGCCGCCACGCTCGCCGTCGCCGCCGGACTCGCGCTGGCCGGGCGCGGGCCGTTCCCGGCGTTGGCCGGGTTGTGCCTCGGCTTCGCGTTCGTGTGCCGCTTCCAGGATGCCCTGTTCGGACCGGCGTTCCTCGCCGTGCTGCTGGTGCAGCGGCGCTGGGCGGCCTCGGCGTGGTTCGCCCTCGGCTGCCTGCCCGGGATCGTGGTGCAGGGGGCGAGCGATCTCGCGGCGGGCGGTCCGTTCCTCGGCACGGTGTGGAACTACGTCGACACCAACGTCGGCGGCAACGACGCGGCGAACGCGTGGCGCACGCAGCCGCTGCCCTTCTACCTGTACGCCGGCGTGGTGCCGGTGCTGGCCCTGCTGCCGTGGCCGTCGGTGGTGCGCGCAGCCTGGACGCGCCTGCGGGCGGGAGCGGCGATGCTGCCCGCGGCGCTGGTCGGTGCTGTCGTGCACCTCGCCGTGTTCAGCTGCGTGCCGCGCAAGGCGCTCCGGTTCGAACAGCCGGCCTTCGTGTTGTTGTTCGCGGTGTTGCTGGCCGGGTTCGCAGCGGCGCGCGGGAGCGGTGCTGGCTGGCACGCGCGCGCCCTGGTCGCGGTGCACGTCGGCTGGTGGCTGTTCGCCAGCAGTTGGTACGGCAACGCCGGTGCGGTGGGGCTCGCCGAGTGGCTGCGGCGGCAGCCGGACTGGCGTGGCGAGGTGGTCGTGCTCGGGGGCGACGCGACCTCGCTCGGCGGGTTCTTCTACGCACGGCCGCCTGCCGATCGAGTGGTCGGCATGCCGCGCGCGGAACTCGCTGCGGCGCGCGTCTGCGCGGCGCCGTTCGTGGTCGTGATGCGGCAGCCGCTCGACGCGGCGGAACTGGCGGCGCTCGGCGACTACGCGCTGGCCGCGTCGTTCCACGGTCGGTTCGACCTGCGCGCCGGCGAGCGCCGCTACGTCTATCGGCGCCGTGCTCGCGCCCGGCGCGGCCGGATCACTTGCCGGTCTCGGCGGGCTTCGGCGTCTCGGCGGCCTTCGGCGCCTCGGCCTTCTTCGGCATCGCCTCCGCTTCGGTGATGCGCTTCGTGGTGGTCGTCTGCTTGATGGCCATCGGGACCGACATGCCACCCATGCTCATCTCGGCGTCCATCGACGTCTCGAGCTTGGCCTCCAACAGGAAGCCGTCCTCGCGCGACAGCTTGGTGGTGCCGGTGACCTTGCCGTTGCTGAGCTTCATCGAGCGCAGCATCTCCTTGGCGGGGTCCTGATCGTCGCCCTCGCCTTCGCCCTCTGCGGCCGGCGGCAGCTTCTCGATCGTGCCGGTCGAAGTCAGCTCGAAGGTGCCGGCATCGGCCTTGGCGAGCACCAGCTTGGCCTTCATCACGACCGGCAGGCGGCCGCCGCGATCCGTCTCGTCGCTGGTCCAGCTTTCGCCCGGAGCGATCGGCTTGTCGGAGCGGCGCCCGAACGCGCCCTCGACCATCATCTTCATGGCGCCCTCTTCCAAGGCCGGGACGTCCCCTTCCGCGGCCATCGCCTTGGTGTCGACGAGCTGCACGACCCGGCCGAACGGGTCGACCTTGGCGACGAAGCTCTTGCCGGCGCCGGCGGTCATGGTCTTCAGCATCGTCGTCAGCATGCCGCCGGTCGGGTCGTCCTCGGGCTCCTCGAACGGCTTGGCCGAGTCGAACTCGAGATCGCCCATGTTGGGGTTCGTGATCGAGCCGTGGACGCGCACCAGCTTGGTGGTGACCATCAGGTTGCCGTCCGCATCGACGTCGTCGACCGTCACGTGCAGGGCCCGACGGATCGTCTGCGTGCTCTCGATCTCCTGGCCCATCACCTCGAACGCCTGGGTCTGCAGCTGTTCCTGCAGCAGCCAGACGCTGGCCCCCTTCTTGGCGGTGGTGCGCATGTCCACCTGCTGGGCGAGGACGGGCGCTGTGGCGATCAGGGAGAGGACGAGACTGCGGAACGCTGGGAAATGCATGGCGGCCATTGTGGCCGATCACCTGCCGATTTCTTCCGCCACGGTGCGCAGATCGTCCCCGGACGCCCGCCGGCCGGCCGCGACCGGGGCTGGCTCACCCGTCGAGGCGGAAGCCGATGCCGCGGACCGTGTGCAGGTGGCGGGGCACGGCCGGGTCGACCTCGAGCAGCTTGCGCAGCCGCAGCACGACGTTGTCCAGGGTCCGCACGGTGGTCGGAGCCGACGAGCCGAACAGGTGCTCGACCACCGTGCGCCGGGCGACCACCGTGTCGAGGTGTCCGGCGAGCAGCTTCAGCAGCTTGGTCTCGGTTGCCGTCAGGTCGACCTGCTGGCCGTCGTGGCAGGTCGCCTTCATGGCGCGGAAGTCGACGCGGTTGCCGCCGAACTCGAACACGTCGGTGCCGGCGGTGGGGGCCGGCCGCCGCCGCAGCAGCGCGTCGACCCGGAGCAGCAGCTCGCGCAGGTTGAACGGCTTCGTCAGGTAGTCGTCGGCCTGCAGTTCGAGGCCGCGGATGCGGTCCTGGTCGGCGGCGCGAGCGCTGAGGATCATCACCGGCGTGTGGTCGCCGGCCTGCCGCAGTTGGCGCAGCACCTCGAAGCCGTCCATGCCGGGCAGCATCACGTCGAGGATCAGCAGGTCGATGCCGCCCTTCTTCATGCGTTCGAGGGCGCGCGGCCCGGTGAACACGTGTTCGGGGTGGTACGACTCGAGCTTCAGGTTGTCGCAGATCATCTCGCCGAGCGCTCGTTCGTCTTCGGCGACCAGGATCCAACGGCTCATGCAGGACTCCGCAGGGGCAACAGGACGGTGAACTCGCTGCCGCGCTCGCGCCCGGCGCTCGCGGCGTGCACCTGGCCGCCGTGGGCGTCGACCAGCTGGCGCACCAGGAACAGGCCGAGGCCGGTGCCGCCACTGGCCGTGTCGCTGCCGCGCCAGAACGCTTCGAACGCGTGGGCGAGCTCATGGCCGTCCATGCCGCGGCCGGCGTCGCGCACGACGATGCGGGCCCGATCGGGTTCGGCGTCGAGCCGCACCTGCACGGCGCCACCGGCTGCCGAGTACTTGACGGCGTTGTCCAGCAGGTTGCGCAGCACCAGCTGGATCGCCGTGGGATCGCGTTCGCACGGGAGGGTCGGGGGGGCTTGCAGCGTCAAGGACACCTCGGCTGCCAGCGCGCGCGGCTCGACCGAGGCGAGCGCTTCGCGCAGGTCCGCGGCGAGGTCGCCGGCTTGCGGGTGCGTGCGGCGGCCGGTCGCGCGCAGGCCGGCGGCGGTCAGCACGTTGTCGAGACCGCGGCCGAGGCGCTCGGCTTCGAGCAGGCCGTTGCCGAGGTAGCGCGTGCGCTTCTCCTGCGGCAAGCGATCGTCTCGCAGCGACTCGAGCAGCAGCGTGATGGTGGCGAGCGGTGTCTTCAGCTCGTGGGTCGCCGCGGCGAGGAAGCGGTCCTGGTTGGCCCGCAGCCGTGCCTCGCGTCGCATCGAGGCGACGTAGAGCCCGCCGAGCCCGAGCAGCACGATCGCGAAGAACGCGCCTTCGCTGGCGAACATGACCCGCCGGCGTCGCGCCAGTTCCTGCAGGTCGGCCGCGCTGTCGGCGCCGAGCGCGCGCGCCGCGCCGTCGACGTCGCCGCTGCGCAGGCGTTCGCCGGCTGCGGCGAGTTCGCCGGCGGCGAGCACCTGGAAGGTCGTCCACCACACGACGAGCGCGAACGACAGCAGCAGGATCGCGCCGAACAGTGGTTTGGTGGAGGAGCGTGGCACGATGGCGGGACGGCGGCGAGGCTCCGGGCGGGGCCGCACGGTGCCGCGCCCGGCGCGTCGGGCCTCACAGTGTACGGAAGCGGACCGCGAAGCCGAAGGGCTTGACCATGTTCGCGTGCTCGGCGTTGGCGTCCAGGTCGTGCGCGACCATGTAGACGCCGCGGTCGGGCATCGTGAAGGTGCCCATGGTCACCTGCAGCGCGTTCGACAGCACGAGGCCGTCGTTCGGCAGCGTGAAGTCGGCCGAGGCCAGCTGTTCGAACAGCGAAACACCGGAGAACGCGGGGTTCGCCGGGATCGACAGCGGGATGCCCGCCGCGGGCAGGGCGCCGTTGCCGTCGTAGGTCAGGAAGGCGAGCGCATCGGGGGTCGCGAACAGGCTGCAGCCAGGCTGGCCCGTCGGGACGCCACCGGGCACGTCGCTGAAGCCGACGATCACTGCACCGAACCGGTTGGGACCGAGGTTCTGCCCCTTCAGGTAGTGCGTGCCGCCCGGCGCGACCAGGCCGTCGACCACGAGCGACGCGGCAGGACCGCCGGGCGTCACGCTGCAGCCGGCACCGATGGTCGTGGTGGTGCCGTTGGTCGGGCCACCGGTGGCGTTGATGCCGTCGACGATCGCGTGCGCGAAGCCGAACGAGGCGATGTTGTTGCCTTCCATCACCAGCTCGACCACCAGCCATTGGCCTGGGCTCACGACGATCGGCATCGGCGCCGTGAACGGGAACGACAGCGTGTCGCCGGTGCCGCCCCACGGCCCGGGCGACATCGAGCCCGAGTCCGGCAAGTAGGTCACCGGTCCGTCGAACACGGTCGTCGTCGGCGTGGTCAGGTTGGACTGGAAGTGCATGCCGGGTGCCAGCACGTCGGTGACGCCGATGCGCAGCTGCAGGCGCGCGATCGTGAACGGGCCAGGGGCGCCGACCTGCGGGATCGGGCCGTCGAAGCGCATCGACAGTTGGTCGGCGACGAAGAACGAGCCGCCGACCTCGGCCGCGTCGTAGAACATCTGAACGCGCGCGTTCGGTTGCATGAACGGCACCAGCGAGAAGTTCGGCAGTTCGCTGGTCGGGTTGGCGGTCGCCGGCAGGAACACGTTGCCTTGGGCCTGCAGTGCGGAGAGGCAGGAGCCGAGGACCAGGAGGGAGGTGAGGTGGGTGCGCATGATGAGGGCCGGGGTTGTGTCGTCCGTTGGAATGCGGAGACCCTAGGTCTGCTTTCGCGGGTCGTTGTCATCACCCCGTCATGGCGGGCGAAGCTCCGCTACGCTCTCGAGCCCATGTGGC
>JAEUHU010000300.1 GCA_016793305.1 Planctomycetota bacterium | reverse complement strand
CGTGTTCGACCGCAGCCAGCCGCTGCCGAACGGCGGCACGCTGGAACAGGCCGACGGCACCGCGTGGATGGCGTTCTACTGCGCGACGATGCTCAGCATCGCACTCGAGCTGGCGATCCACGACCCGGCCTACGAGGACGTGGCGTCGAAGTTCTTCGAGCACTTCGTCGCCATCACGCACGCGATGAACACGCTCGGCGGCACCGGGCTGTGGGACGAGCAGGACGGCTTCTACTACGACCAGATGCACCGCCAGGGGGCGTCCGAACGGCTGCGCGTGCGCTCGCTGGTCGGGCTGATCCCGCTGTGCGCGGTCGAGGTGCTGCCGATGGCGACGATCCGGCGGCTGCCGGGTTTCGAGAAGCGGCTGCGCTGGTTCCTCGCCAACGAGCACGACCTCGCTTCGCACGTCTGCTTCGGCGAGAGCGGCGACGAGCCGTCGGCGCTGCTGGCGATCCCGTCGCGCCCACGCCTCGAACGACTGCTCGCCTACCTGCTCGACGAACGCGAGTTCCTGTCGCCGTACGGCATCCGCTCGCTGTCGGCCGTGCACAAGGACCA
The DNA here is from genome assembly GCA_016793305.1 of Planctomycetota bacterium. The sequence goes on along the minus strand of JAEUHU010000300.1, from coordinate 23,065 downwards.
GCCGTTCGTGCTCGACGTCGACGGCCAGCAGTACCGCGTCGACTACACGCCGGGCGAGAGCACGACCGCGATGTTCGGCGGCAACAGCAACTGGCGCGGGCCGATCTGGTTGCCGCTCAACTATCTGTTGATCGAGGCGCTCGAGCGCTACGGCCGCTTCTACGGCGACAACCTGCGTGTCGAGTGCCCGACCGGTTCGGGCCGCTCGTGCACGCTGCAGGAGGTGGCCGACGAACTGGCGCTGCGGTTGACGCGCCTGTTCCGACGCGACGGCGACGGCAAGCGGCCGTTCGCCGGTGGCGACCGGCGCTACGCCGACGATCCGCACTGGCGCGAGCTGCTGCTGTTCCACGAGTACTTCGACGGCGACACCGGCCGCGGCTGCGGGGCGTCGCACCAGACCGGCTGGACCGCGTTGATCACGCGTTGCTTCGGCGACACGTTCGCGTCGACGCCGCCGGGCGTGTAGCGTCGGCCGCGGCCCGCGGGCACGCCGGTGCTCCGCAGGTCGGGTCGCTCAGCGTCCGCGGTTGCGGTTCCGGCCGCGCGACTCGTTGCGCGCCAGGTCCTCGGCGTGCTGCTGGTCGAGTTGCTGCAGTGTGGCCAGCACGGCCGCGGTGTCGAGCGGCACGCGCACGGTCTGCCAGCTCGCCTGTTCGACGTCCAACGCGAACGTGCCGAGCGACAACTGGCCCTGGCGCGAGCGTTCGCTGTCGGTGGCGTGCGGCCGCAGCAGCACTTCGTAGGTGCCCGTCTGCATCAGCGGCACCTCGATCGTGTCGGTGACGCCGAGCCAGCCGCCGCTGGTGCGGCCGAGGTCCCAGCGCTGGAAGCGGAACGCCTCGCCGTTCCGCTGGTCCTGGCCGGCGAGATCGCCCGGCAGGCCGGTGTCGCCCTGCAGGATCACGCTGATCCGCACCTTGCGGGTCGGGCCGCAAAGCGCGCGCAGGCCCGGCAGTTCGAGCTGCACCGGCGGCAGCGTGGCGAGCAGCACGTCCTGTTCGCCTGGGGCCAGCGTGGTGCGCAGCGTGCGCAGACCGCGGCCGAAGAACGTCAGCTCGGCGCTCGGGCTCGTGCTGATCAGTTCGGCCCGGCCGCGTTGCCAGCGGAACGCGCTCTCGACCACCTGGCCGTCGGCCGTGGACGAGCGGGCCAGGATCGGTCCGTCGAGCGGCATCGGTTGCCCGGCCGCGTCGACGGCACGCAGCTGGTAGCGGAACAGCAGCGAGCGCAGGTCGAGCGGCTGCAGCCGGGGATCGCGCGTGTCGCCGGGCGGCACGAACACGTCGTCGAACACCGCGAGAGGCTCCGGCGCGTTGCGCAGTTGCACGCGGGCCTGGAATCGCCCCGGGCGGATCATGTCGAGGTTGAAGCGCCCGCCAGAGCGCCGCGACAGCCGCATCGAGCGCGAGTCCTTCTTGCGCGCCTCTTCGTAGGGGTAGAGGTGCAGCGACACCGCGCCCTCGGCGAGCCAGTCCGGCAGCAGCACCCGACCGCGCAAGCGACCGGCACGCTGCAGCACCAGCCGGTGGGGGGCGCCCGCCTGCAGCGGCAGGGTCTCGGCGAAGTGCTGGTCCTGTTCGGCGAGCAGCTCGCCACGCGCGGGCGGTGCTTCGCCGAGGATCGTGAAGCGGCCCTGCTCGTCGCAGCGCGTGGCCAACGAGCGCAGTGGAGCCATCTCGCTGGCGCGATTGCCGGCCGGCAGCGCTCCGCAGCGCACCGTGACGCGCGCGCCGGCGATCGGCCGCCCGGCGTCGTCGAGCACTTCGCCCGACGCCAGTACCGGCAGTACCACGAGGCGGACGTCGCCGAGCTCGATCCGTCGGCCACCTCGGATCGTGCCGGTTCGCACGCGCGCACCCAGTGGTTCGCCGGCTCCGCCGAGGACCCCTTCCTTCGGCACCAGCCGGAACTCGACCACGAACCCCTCGCGGTCGCCGAAGTCGCCGAGCACCCAGTCGAAGCGTCCGTCGTCGAGCGCGTGCACGTCGCCGTGTACTTGGCGCTGGTCGCCGTGCCACAGCGTGACCTCGACGGGGGTCGGCGCACCGCCGAGCGCTTCGCCGTCTGGGCCGAGCAGCCGGCCGGCCAGCAGCGCCTGCTCCGGCCCGAGAGGCAACGCCACGGTGCGGGTCTCGCCGGCGGTCGACGGCCCGGTCAGCGGACCGACTTCGGCGGCGCGTCGTGCTTCGGGGAAGCGCGCGTGCACGCGCAGCGGCGCCATCACCTCGGCGAACGGCAACAGCACCAGCGCTTCGCCGGGCGGCTTCTCCCGACTCTGGGCCAGGAACTGGCGCGGCAGCGGTGGGGCGCCGCTCGGGGCGGCGGCAGGGCCTGCTTCGCTGGTGAGGCCGATCGTGCCTTGCGCCAGCACCGGTGTGCCGGCGTGGTCGACGACCTGCACGGCGATCCGGCCGAGCGGCGGCACCGGCACGACGACCGGGTCACCTTGGACCGGGCGGCCGGCGAACGGCACCGCACTCGCCCCAGGCACCCGGGCGATCGCGGCGAAGGCCTCGTTGGCGTCGGGCTTGTCGTTCGGCTGACGGTGCAGCTGGAAGTGGCGCAGCACGACCGTGCCGCGGGCATCGCTGTCGCCCTGCCACAGCGGCCGGGCGGGCCCGTTCTCGCCGGCTCGTTGCTGCAGCACCGCGATCGGCACGCCGGCGGCCGCGGTCGCATCGGCGAACTGCGCCGACAGGCGCAGGGTCTCGTCGGTCTGCAGCACCAGCACGAACATCCGATCGCGCGGTGGCACGACCAGGAAGCCGAACTCGCCATCGTGCAGCACCGAGCACAGGCACGGCCCGGGTTCGCGCGGCAGCACGGCCAGGCCTTCGCTGTCGGTCCGCAGCCGCTTGCCGAACGTCGCCGGCAGCTCGTAGCGCGGCACGGTCGACCCGGCGTCGAGACGCTGGCGGGCGAGGGCTTCTGGCAGGAAGCACAGCTCGGCGCCAGCGACAGGTTGCGGCGGCTCGCCGCGCACCACCTGGATCCGCGGCGCCCGGGCCGTCGCGTCGACCGCCAATTCGCGTTCGTCGGCGTCGTCGCCGTCCATCGGTTCGCTCGTCTCGGTGGCCGCACCGTCGTCTCCGTCCGCGACGACGGCTCGTTCGACCTCGGCCGGTGCGTCCGATTCGTCGAACGCCTGGCCATCGCTCGTGGTGGGCCCATGGCTCTGGGGGAGCGGAGGGCTCGGCGGCGTGCCGAGGCCGAACGCCGCCAGTCCGGCGAGGCCGAACACGAGCACGGCGGCGAGCAACCAGAGCACCGAACGCATGGAGCAGGGGTGTACGCGAGTGGCTCGGCCGGCGCGAACCCGAGGTCGTAAGAACCGGGTAAGGGCTTGCGGAGTCCGAGCCGGGCGCCACGGGGGGGGCGGGTGCCACGCCGGGATCAGGTCGGTGGCACGGAACGGCCGATGAGGAGGGAGATCGGCGACCGCCGCATTGCCGAAGGCGAGGAGCTTCCTACGATGCGAAGCCTCATCGCTTTGCGAGGCAAACCCCACCCGTGACCATCCCGACGAAGCTCCCCTCCGGCTGGCTGTCCGCCATCGCCTTGCTGTTGCTGCTGCCGCTGGTCGGCTGCGGCACGTTCGAGGACAAGCGGATCCGGCAGCTGTACCACGAGAAGGGCTTCGGCTCTCGCGCGCACGGCGACGCGACGCAGGAGAACTACCTCGGCGGCCTGGACAAGGTGCAGTTCCTGATCGAGCCCCAGGTGCTCGCCCAGGAGGGGCTCGAACGATTGGCGGAGCTGACCGTGCCGCAGCCGGTCGGCATCGACGGCACGCTGTTCGTTCCCTACGTCGGGCCGGTCTACGCGCTGGGCCTGACCGAGGCCGATCTCGGGGCGCTGGTGACGAGTCACCTGCGCAGCCTGTTCAAGAACGTCCAGGTGCAGGCCCGCATCGTCGAGAACAACAAGGTCTTCTACGCGTTCGGCGAAGTACGGCGGAAGGGGCGCATCAAGCTCGAGACCGACATGACGCTCTGGGACGCGATGATGGTCGTGGAGTGGACCAACCTCGCCAACCTCGGCCGGGTGACCCTGATCCGGCCCGATGCCGAGCACCCACTGGTGATCGACGTCAACTGCCGCGAGATGTTCACCACCGGCGCCACCGGTCCGAACTTCCGGCTGCGCGAACGCGATGCCATCCACGTGCCGCCGACCGTGCTCGGCATGTTGGCGCGCGTGCTCGAGCGCCTGCTGGATCCGGTGGCCCTCGCCGTGCGCACGGCGATCGGCGCAGCCCAGGTGCAGGTCTCCTACGACGTGCTCAGCGGCAACCGCAACGCCGGCTTCTTCCGCTTCTGAACCGAGCGACGTGCCGATGACCTCGACCTCCACTTCGCTGCGTCGCCAAGGCCCCTCGGGAGGTCGGTCGTGAGCCAGGTCGAACTGCCGCAGGTCTCGCTGCAACGCTACGTCGACCTGGTGCGACGACGCCGTTGGCAGCTGGTGCCGATCTCGTTGCTCGGGCTCCTGGTGGGCGGAATCGTCGCGTTCCTGATCCCGCGCTACTACGTCGCGGAGACGCAGCTCGTGCATGCGGCCGTGCCGGGCGAGGAGTCGACCCGCGGCGAGGATCCGTTCCGCGGCGTCGTCGACACGGCGAAGGTCTCGATCCCGTTGGTGGCCCGCAAGGCAGCCGAGCAGCTGCAGTGGCCGGAGGCCATGGTCGCCGACCCGCACGCGCGCTCGCAGTTCGACAAGGAGCTGCAGTCGTACATCTTCGTCCAGGACGTCAATCCGGATCCCAAGCGCCAGTTCGCGCTGGTCAAGGTGTTCTACCGCGACCGCGACGGCAAGCGGGCCGCGGCCTTCCTCAACACCCTGATCGCGACGTGGATCGAGTCGCGCGTCGCGGCGATGCGCGCGCCGGTCGCCGAGCAGCGGCGGCAGGCGAAGCTCGCCTACGATGCCTGGACCAAGACCTGGGAGGGGCTGAGCGACGACAAGAGCCAGCTCGAGCTGCGCTACGGGATCGATCCGACGGTCACGGCCGAGGCGCAGCGGCAGCTCTACCAGAACAACCAGAAGGACGCCGCGGCGCGGCTCGTCGAACTCGCGAAGCTCGAGGGGCTGGTGGCGGGGATCGCCAGCCGGATCCGGCTGCTCGAGCAGCGGCTCGCCGGCCTGCCGGTGCGGGTGCCGCCGCGCGTCGAACAGCTCGCGGAGATGGCGCAGAAGGTGCCGGGCGGAGCGGCCCTGCTGGCGGCGATCGAGAAGCAGCGCCGGGTGCTCGAGAACCTCGTCGAGGGCACACCGCTGCACCGCGAGGCCGAGGCCAGCATCGCGCAGTGGGAGGAACAGCTGCGCAAGCTGGTCGCTCCGCTCGAGGAAGGCGGCGACGGGCTCGTGCCGAATCCCGACCACCTGAAGCTGCAGGAGGAGATCGCGCTGCTGCAGCAACAGCACGAAGCGCAGCGGGCGACGGCCGAGGTGCTGCGGGCGGCCGCCGAAGCGGAGGCCCAGCGCCTGCGCGACCTGATCCCGGGATGGGAGGAGTACACCACGAAGCTCGCCAAGCTCGCCGAGGCCGAGAAGGAGCGCGGTCTGGCCAGCGAGGAGCTCAAGCGCGCCGAGGCCCTGCTGGCGAAACTCGACAGCAAGCCGCCCGTGCAGGTCCCGCCGGGCAGTGAGGCGACCGTGCCGCCGCGCCCGACCGAGCCGAACATCGCCCTGGTGGCGCTGGTCGGCTGCGTGCTGGGCCTCGGGGCGGCGATCGGCCTGATCCTGCTGCTCGACGTGCTGCAGGGCAGCTTCAAGACCATCGAGGACGTCGAACGCGGCCTGTCGGTGCCGGTGCTCGGCGGCATGAGCCACCTCGAGACCGAGGAGGAGCGCCGCGAACAGGTCCGGGTGCGCAAGCGCAACTCGGTGATCGGAGCGTCGCTGCTGGCGCTCGGCGGAGCGGTGCTGCTGATCTACCTGCTCGACCCGACGTCCTTGCCGCCGTTCGTGCGCAACGCGCTGTCGTTCCTGTTCCCGAGGCAGTGAGCGCATGCGCGATCTGCTGGTGATGGCGATCGTGCTGCTGTCGCTGCCGCTGACGCTGCGGCGGCCGTTCGTCGGGCTGCTGGTGTTCAGCTGGCTCGCCTACATGCGCCCGCAGGACCTGTGCTGGGGTTTCGCCCGCAACCTGCGGCTGTCGCTGTTCGTGGCCCTGCTGATGATCCTCGGCTGGTTCATCCACGAGCAGGGCCGGCGGCCGTTCGCCCGCTGGGACGTGCGCACCGGTGCGATGACGGTGCTCGCCGGGCTCGTGGCGATCAGCTACGCGTTCGCGCAGCGTCAGGACGCCTACACCAACTCGTACTTCGTCGAGTACCTGAAGATCATCGCGATCGCGCTGTTCACGACCTCGCAGGTCGACAGCAAGCAGCGGCTGCGGGTGATCCTGTGGACCATCGCGCTGTCGCTCGGCTTCTTCGGCGTGAAGAACGGGGTGTTCGGCATCCTGCGCGGCGGCGGCCAGATCACCCGCGGCCCGGGCGGCATGCTCGAGGACAACAACGACTTCGCGCTGGCGATGGTGATGAACGTGCCGCTGCTGTGGTACCTCGGCCTCGCCGAGGGCAAGAAGTGGGTGCGGCAGGCGACCCTGGTGGCGCTGTTCCTGACCGTCGTGGTGATCCTGCTGACGCACAGCCGCGGCGCGTTCCTGGCGCTGTGCATGTCGATGCTGTGGATCGCCTGGCGGTCCGGCAAACTGCTCCGCGCGGTGCTGGTGCTCGGCTTCCTGGCGGCGCTGTTCCCGGTGGTCGCACCGGACGCGGTGCTCGAGCGCCTGTCGACGATCGGCGACACCAAGGAGTCGTCGGCGAACGCGCGCCTGACCGCCTGGGCGACCGCGCTGCGGATGATCCAGGCCAACCCCGGGCTCGGCGTCGGCATGCGCAACTTCCAGACGCGCTTCCTCGACTACTCGCTCGAGCCGGGCAAGGTCGGCCACACCTACGTGGCGCACAACAGCTACCTGCAGATCTGGGCCGAGAGCGGCACGCCGGCGTTCCTCGTCTACCTGGTGCTGCTCGGCTCGGTGTTCCTCGCCTGCCGCAAAGTGCTGCGCATGAGCGACGGGCGGCCCGATCTCGCGTGGGCCGGCTTCTACGCGCGCATGATGGAGACCACGACGGTCGGCTTCATGGTCGGCGCGTTCTTCCTGAACCGCGGCCACTTCGACCTCGTCTACCATTGGCTGGCACTGGTCAGTTGCCTCGCGATGGTCGCCAGGTCCGCCTGGCAGAGCGCCCCGGAGTTCGCGGTGGCGCGCGACCGCGTGCGGCACATCTCGGTGCGCTTCGCACGGCCGTGGGGTGCCGGTCAGGGTGCTGTGCTGCCCGGTGGGACGATCGCGACTCCGAGGTGGCGCTGAATGTGCGGCATCGCGGGAGTGGTGGCGCTCGCGGCCGGGCGGCCGGTGCCGCCGGGTCTCGCCGCAGCGATGGCCGACCGGCTCGTGCACCGTGGCCCCGACGGCAGCGGTGTGCACGAGGGGCCCGGCTACGCGTTGTCGCAGCGGCGCCTCGCGATCGTCGACCTGGCCGGCGGCGCCCAGCCGATGGGCACCTCCGACGGCCGGCTGTGGGTGACGTTCAACGGCGAGATCTACAACCACCTCGAGCTGCGCGCCGAACTCGAGGCGAAGGGCTGCCGGTTCCAGACCCGCAGCGACACCGAGGTGCTGCTGCACGGTTGGCGCCTGTGGGGCAGGGCGCTGCCGACGCGTCTGCGCGGCATGTTCGCGTTCGTGCTGGTCGACGAGGAACGGCACGAAGCGTTCGCCGCGCGCGACCGGCTCGGCAAGAAGCCGCTGCACTGGCTCGTGCACGACGGGTTGTTCTGCTTCGCCAGCGAACTCAAGGCGCTGCACGCGGTCGGGTTCGAGAAGCGGCTGCGCACCGACGCGCTGGCGCAGTTCCTGGCCCTGCGCTACGTGCCGGACCCGCTGACGGTGTTCGACGGCGTGCACAAGCTGGCGCCGGCGCACTGGCTGTCGGTCGTCGACGGCGAGGTCACGACCCAGCGCTACTGGCAGCTCGAGTTCCCGACCCTGGTTGCGGATCGCGCGGCGATGTCCGAACGCACGCTGTCACTGCTCGACGAAGCGGTGCGCATCCGGCTGATGGGCGAAGTGCCGCTGGCGCCGTTCCTGTCGGGTGGCGTCGACAGCTACGCGGTCGTCGACTCGATGACCCGCACGCTCGGCCGGCCGGTGACCGCCTGCACGATCGGTTTCCCGGACCCGCGGTTCGACGAACGACCGGCCGCGCGCGAATCGGCGGCGGCGTGCGGGGCGGCGCTGCTCGAGGAGGAGCTGGCGCCGCAGCACCTGCTCGACCTCGACTGGTACGCGGAGACCTTCGACGAGCCGTTCAGCGACAGCAGTGCGGTGCCGACCTACCACGTCTGCAAGCTGGCGCGGCGGCACGTCACCGTGGCGTTGTCGGGCGACGGCGGCGACGAGGGCTTCGGCGGCTACCGGCGCTACCTGTTCGACGTGCGTGAGAACCGGACCCGGGCGCTGCTGCCGCGCGCGTTGTGGCGGTTGTTCGGCGCCGTCTATCCGAAGGCCGACTGGCTGCCGCGCTGGCTGCGCGGCAAGCGCACGCTGCAGAACCTGGCGTGCGATCCGGCCGAGGCCTACGCGCGTTCGGTCAGTGCGCACCTGCCCGAGGAAGTGCTCGCGGTGTTGCGGCCCGAGCACCACGCGTCCGCCGGCGATCCGCACGGACCGTTGCTCACGGCGTACCATGCGAGCCGGGCCGGGTCGCCGCTGCATCGTGCGGTCGCGACCGACCTCGCGACCTGGCTGCCGGGCGACATTCTCGTGAAGGCCGACCGCGCCTCGATGGCGGTCTCGCTGGAGGTGCGCTGCCCGTTCCTCGACCACGTGCTGCTCGAGCACGCGGCGGCGATCCCGCCCGCGTGGCACTTCGCCGGCGGCCGCACGAAGTCGTTCCTGCGCGCGGCACTTGCCGGCCGCCTGTTGCCCGCAGCGTTGGAGCGCAAGAAGCAGGGCTTCTCGGTGCCCCTGCGAACCTGGTTCCAGGGCCCGCTCGGCGCGGCGGTCGAAGAGGCCCTCGCCGATTCGCTGCTGCAGCAGTGGCTGCGCCCCGAGGTCGTGCGCACGTTGCTGCAGCGCCATCGCAGCGGCGTCGGCGACCACGCCGAGATGCTGTGGGCGGTGCTGGTGCTGGCGCGCTTCCTGCGCAGGTGGTGCGCGTGATCGTGACCTTCACGAACCTGTTCCCGTCGTCGACGCATCCGACGCACGGGCTGTTCGTGTACGAACGCATGCGCCGCGTCGCCGCGGCGAGCGGCCTGCCGTGGAGCGTGGTGTCGCCGGTGCCGAACGTGCTCTGGCCGCTGCGCAACCGGGTCTACCGACAGTGGGCGAAGGCGAAGTCGCGCGAGGCGTGGCTCGGCGTGGACGTGCAGCACCCGCGCTACCGCCATTGGCCCGGGCTGTCGCTGCGCCGGCAGGCCGACGCGATGGCCCGCGGCGCGCGCGCCACGATCGCCGCCCTGGTCCAGCGCGGCCCGATCGTGCTCGACGCGCACTACCTGTGGCCGGACGCCGTGGCGGCGGCGACGTTGGCGCGGGAGTTCGGCGTGCCGTTCACGATGACCGCGCGCGGCACCGACCTGAACGTGATCGCCGACGATCCGTTCGTCGCCGCGGCGATCACCGAAGCGGCACAGCGCGCCGAGCTGTGTGCCGCGGTCAGCGAAGCACTCGGCGACCGGTTCGCCGCGGTCACCGGCTTGCCGCGCACGCGCATCACCGACGTGCGCAACGGCGTCGACCTCGAGCGCTTCCGACCCGGCGATGTGGCCGCGGCGAGGGCCCAGCTCGCTCTGCCCCCGCACGGCCGCCTGCTGCTCGGCGTCGGTCGGCTGGTCGGAGCCAAGGGCTTCCACCTCGCGGCGGCAGCCCTGGCCCGGTTGCCGGCCGACGTGCAGCTGGTGCTGGTCGGCGACGGACCCGACCGCGCCCGCATCGCCGAGCTCGGTGGCGCGCGCGTGCACTTCCTCGGCCCGCAGCCGCCCGACCAGGTTGCGATCGCCTGCCGCGCCGCCGACCTGCTGGTGCTGCCGAGCGAACGCGAAGGCTGGCCGAACGTCGTCACCGAAGCGCTGGCGTCCGGGCTGCCGGTGGTCGCGACCGCGGTCGGTGGCATTCCGCAGATCCTCGGGGCCGGCAACGGAGCGCCGGTGCGCAGAGAGCTCGGGGCGCTGTGCGCGCCGAACGACCTCGACGGCCTCATCGCGGCGCTGCAGCGCACGCTCGCCACACCTCCGGACCGCGCGGCCGTGCGCGCGTTCGCCGAGCGCTACGGCTGGGACGAGCCGGTGCAGCTGCTGGTGGCGGTGTTCCGACGGGCGCTCGCGTCGGCGAACGGGAGCCGGCCGGCCGGCGGGGGGCGCGCGTGACCGAGCCGCAGCGCATCCTCTACCACCACCGCATCCGCGCCGACGACGGCCAGGCGGTGCACGTGCGCGAGCTGATCGGGGCGCTGCGTTCGCTGGGGCACACCGTGCACGAGTGCGCCCTGGTGCCGAAGACCGGCCCGGCCGCTCCGGCGGCAGCCAGGGTGGCGGAACAGGCCCCGAAGCCCGGGTTCTGGCAGCGGCTGTCGTTGCCGCGCCGGGCCGTCGAGGTGCTGGAGATCCTCTACAACCACAAGGGCCGGGCGATGCTGCGGGCCGCCGCCCGAACGCTACGGCCGCACTTCGTCTACGAACGGCACGCGCTGCACTGCCGGGCCGGGCTCGACGTCGCCCGCGAACTCGGCGTACCGTTGCTGCTCGAGGTGAACTCGCCGATGGTCGACGAGATGCAGAAGCTCGGCAGCCTGCGCTTCCGCAAGCGGGCGCTGGCCACCGAACGGGCCGTGCTCGCCGGCGCCGACGCGGTGCTCGCGGTGACGCGCGTGCTCGCCGACCTGCTGGTCGAACGCGGGGCCGTGGCCGAGCGCGTGCACGTGATCGGCAACGGCGCCGTGCCCGAGCGCTACGGGCCCGCGGCGAAGGCGGCCGCGGTGGTGGTGCGTGAGCGCTGGGCCCTGCCGGCGAACGCGTTCGTGCTCGGCTTCGTCGGCTACATGCGGCCGTGGCATCGGCTCGACCTGGTGCTCGAGGCGATGCAGCAGCCAGGGCTCGAAGACCTCGTGCTGGTGACGATGGGGCAGGGGCCGGCCCTTCTGCCGTTGCTGGAGACGGCGGCGCGGGCCGGGCTCGCCTCGCGCGTGCGCTCGCTCGGCGAGGTGCCCGCCGAGTTGCTGCCGGCGCACGTGCTCGCCTGTGACGGCACGTTGATCCCGGCGATCAACGGCTATGCGTCGCCGTTGAAGCTGTTCGACGCGCTGGCCGCGGGCGTGGTCACGCTGGCGCCCGACCAGCCGAACCTGCGCGAGAACGTGCGGCATGGTGAGAACGGGCTGCTGTTCCGCGTCGGCGACGTTGCCGACCTGGTCGGCCAGCTGCGTCGATTGTGCTCCGACCGGGCGTTCGCGGCCCGGCTCGGTGCTTCCGGGCGGGCGTCGCTCGAACACGAGCGCTGGACCTGGCGGGGCAACGCCGAACGGGTGCTGGCGATCGCCGCGTCGCTGCGCGGAGGCCGCGTGTGAGCCTCCAGCGCTGGCTGCTGGTCTGGTTGCCGCTGCTGGTCGCCTACCTGCCGACGCTCGGTTGGTGCGTCGACCGCTGGAACGCCCCGTCCCAGTACTTCGCGCACGGCTGGTTGGTACCGCCGGCGATGGCGTTCCTGCTGTGGCGAACCCGCACGAGCTGGTCGAAGATCGCCGCCGCCTGGGATCGCCGCGGCCTGTGGTTGCTCCTGCCGGCGTTGCTGCTGCATCTCGTCGGGGCCGCGCTGATGGTCGACTCGTGGTCGGCGGCGAGCCTCGTGCTGGCGGTACCCGGAGCCGCGTGGCTGGCGGTGGGCCGGGCCCGGCTCGCCGGGCTCTGGCCGGTGCTGTGGCTCGTGCTGTTCGCGGTGCCAGCACCGCTGTTCGTCGAAGGGCGCCTCGCGTTCTTCCTGAAGGAGATCGCCGTGCAGCACGGTGCGTCGATCGGCAACCTGCTCGGGGCGGACGTGGTGCGGAACGGCGATCGCCTGCAGCCGACGGGGCTCACCGGCTCGCTGTACGTCGCCGACGCCTGCGGGGGGCTGCGTTCGTTGCTGGCGATGCTGGCGCTCGCCTACGGGATCGCGTTCTTCACGGGGGCGAGGAACTGGTCGCGGCGCATCCTGCTGCTGGTGGGTGCGCCGCTGCTGGCGGTGCTCGCCAACACGCTGCGCATCGCCGCGCTGTGCCTGTTGGCGCGGTGGTTCGGGGTGCCGTTCGCCGAGGGCACGGGGCATACGCTGGCCAACACCGTCGAGTGGGCGAGCCTGCTGCTGGCGTTGTTCGGGGTCGATGCAGCGTGGACGCGGCTGTTCGCCGGCAAGCCGACGCACGCGCCGGGCGTCGGCTCCGGCGAGTCGGCACCAGCACCAGACCTGGCGAGGACGGAGCCGTCCGGGCGGCCCGTCGGCGCGGCGCTGCGGCTGGTGCTCGTCTGGGCGATCGCCGGCGGGCTCGCGGGGTTGTGCTGGTACCGACCGGGTCCCGGTGTCACGGCGCGCGCCGCGACCCTGCCGGCCACGATCGGTGGCTTCACGCTGGTGGCGCGCTCGGCGGCGCAGGAGGAGCGCTTCCAGCGGGACCTGCCGCGCTACGTCGAGCTGCTCGGCACCGGCGACTTCGTGTGGCGAACCTATCGCGATCCAACCGGCGGCACGGTCGCGGTGGTGGCCTTGTTCCACGACCACAACTGGAAGAGCGTGCACCCACCCCGGATCTGCATCGAGGGCAGCGACATGGACATCGAACAGGACGACTTCGCCGCGGCGTGGCCCGGTGGCCCGTTGGCGAGCCGCATCGTCGCGCGGGCGCGGCGCTCCGGCCGGCGCTTCGTGACGCTCAGCCTGTTCGGCACCGCCGACTGGCTGTCGGGCGACTACTGGCAGTTCACGCTGCACCATCTGCCGCGCGCCGTGGTGCGCACCAACCAGTCGGGCTTCCTGCTGCGCGCCGAAGCGCCGATCGGCGACGGCGAGAGCGAGGCCGCGGCCGAACAGCGCGCGTCGCGGTTCCTGCAGGCGCTGGTGCCGATCGCGCAGGAGCGGTTGCGATGACCATCGCCCACGCGTTGTCGGTCGACGTCGAGGACTGGTTCCAGGTCCTGAACATGGCCGGCTGCATCGACCGCGCCGAATGGGATCGGCTGCCGCTGCGCTGCGGCGACAGCACGCGGAGGCTGCTCGACCTGTTCGCGAAGCGGAACGTCAAGGCGACGTTCTTCTTCCTCGGCTGGATCGCCGAACGGCTGCCGGATCTCGTGCGCGAGGTCCACGCCGCCGGCCACGAGATCGGCAGCCACGGCTACGACCACCGCCTGCTGCCGGACCTCGGCCGGCAGGGCTTCGCCGCGGACCTCGAGCGCACCGCATCGATCCTCGCCGGGCTCACCGGCGAACGGCCACGGGCGTTCCGCGCCTGCACGTGGTCGGTGACGGCCAGGACACCGTGGGCGATCGACGAACTGCTCGCCGCCGGCGTCGACCTCGACAGCTCGATCCAGCCGGTGCGCCATCCGGACTACGGCGTCGGCCACGCCCCGACGCGGCCCTACCGACTGCTCGGCAGCCACGGCGAGCTGCTCGAGTTCCCGCCGCTCACCTGGGACGTGTTCGGCAAGCACCTGCCGGTCGGCGGTGGTGGCTACCTGCGCCTGTTCCCGCTCGCGCTGTTGCGCGCCGGCCTGCGGCAGAAGCAGGCGCTCGGTGCGCCGGGTTGCCTCTACCTGCACCCGTGGGAGGTCGACCCGCAACAGCCGCGGCAGCGGCTCGGCGGACTGCGCGGATTCCGCCACTACGTGAACCTGCACCGTACCTTCGCCAAGCTCGACTCGCTGCTCTGCGCCTTCCCGTTCACGACGCTGCGCTCGGCGATCGATCAACGCGGCGACAGTTGGCGCACGAAGCTGCCGGCGTTGCGAGCCACCGAGCTGCTCGGGTAGTCGCGCAGCAGCTGCTGCAGGGCGTCGACCGCGCGGGCCGTGGCGTCGTCGCCACCGTTCTGCAGTTCGGCCAGGGCCCGCGCGAACAGGTGCATGCCGTCGGGCCGTGGGCAGCTGCGGTCGAGTGCGGTGAGCGCACCGGCGGCATCGCCGCTGCGCAGCTTCACCATCGCCTCGGCGTGGACTCCGTCGGGCGAGGTCCGCATCGCCTCGGGCAGGGCGGCGAAGGTGGCGCGGTCCGTGGCGGCGAGCGTGCGCCCTTCGGCGGCCAGCAGGATCTGCTCGAGCTGCAGCGTCAGCGCCGAGCCGTGCTGCAGCGCCTTGCGCAGGTCCAGCACCGCGGCCGTCGGGGTACCGGAGTCGACCGCGAGGCGGGCGCGTTCGACCCAGAGCGGGAGGTTGGTCGGGTAGCGGTGCAGGGCCGTGGTGAGTTCCAACTCGGTGGCGTCGCGGCCGATGCCGGCCACCAGGGCCTGCACGGTCCGACGCAGCCAGACAGGTGGCTCGTCCCCGCGGGCGATTCGCTGCAGGCTCTGGCGCAGCAGGTCGGCGCGGACCGGCGCCGCGGTGCGGGCAGGGTCGTGCTCCAGCAGGAAGTGGACGAGCTCGCCGCGTGGGCCGAGTTCCCGGAGCTGGCTCTCGGCGAGGGCCGTGAAGCTCGCGGCGCAGGTCGGGTCGGCGGCGATCGCCTTGCCGGCCACGCGCCAGGCACGCTGCAGCAGGTCGTCGGGGTCCACTGCGAACGGCATGGTGCGTTCCTTCTGCAGCAGCTCGAAGGCGTCCCGCGGCAGCAGGTGGCGCTCGAACAGGTCGCGTTCGGCGGGTGTCGAGGAACGCCTTGGCGGAGCGAACGCCAACGCCTGCAGTTGGACCAGCTCCGCGGCTTCGGGAGGCAACGTCGCCGCGAGCTCCTTGGCGACGCAGCTGGCGGCCAGGATCCGGGACGGTGGTGAGGCGCCGACGTCCGGGTCTTGCACCAGGGTCGCGAGGTGTTGCTGGATGGCCTTCGGCACCACGTAGCCGGGCCGTTCGCTCGCCAGCGCCACTTCGCGCCAGAGCAGCAGGCTGCCGCGGTTGGCTGCGAACAGCGTCGCGTGGGCTGCGGCGGCTGCCTCGGGCCGACCCGTGTGCAGCAGCGCCCGGGCCTGCAGCAGCCCGGTGATGGCGGTCGGGTTGCTGCCTTCCGCAGCGACGAGGCGGGACGCGACCTCGAGCAGCAGCGGCGCCAGTTCGGGGGCTACGGCGAGTGCCAGGGCTTCGAGCCGGTCCTGGGTTTGCACCGGATCGGGGCGCCAGTCGGCGAACGACGGCTGGCCCAGCATCGCCAGCATCGCGTGGGCGACGAGGTCACCGCGGTCCTCCGCGAGACGTCGGGTCAGGGTCGCGGCGGCGTCGTCCTTGCGATCGACCAGCACCGCCAGCGCCGGATCGTTCGGGTTCGCCACCAAGTTCGCCACGGCCCTCGCCCGGTCGCGCTGGCCCCGGCCGAGGTAGAGGCGCGCCAGGTCTTCGGCCACCAGGTCGCTGGCGGGGAACGCGAGTGCCGCCGTCCAGTGCTCCTCGGCGAGCCGGTAGGCCCCGGTCGCCGCGGCGAGCCGGCCGGCGAGGTGGAACAGCGGGAAGCCGCGGGCCGTGCTCGGCAGCACCGGCAGGGCCGTGTCGAGCAGCAGCCAGGCGCTGCGTGGATGGCTCGGTGCCAGGGCTCCAGCGGCATCCCACATCGCCATCGCGGTCTCGGGCGGGAAGCCACCGACCTTCTCGATGCCGAGGCGCAGGGTCGTCACGACCCCTCCGTCGTCGAGATGCCGCCGCGCGGCCACGGCCCAGTCGACCAAGGCGATGGCGAGCTCGGCGCGTGCGTTCGCATCGGCGGTGCTCGCCTCGGCGACGGCCTGTCGCAGTGCTACGCTCGCCGGGTCGACCTGTCCGGCGCGGAGCAAGGCACGGATCGCCGCCGTGCGCAGCAGCAGCGGCCGTTCGGCCTGCAGTGCGAACGGCGTGGCGAAGAGCACCGCCTGGCCGGGATCTGCGGCCGCGAGGGCCGTGCGGAGCAGTTCGGCCTGCAGCGCCTCGTTCGGCGGGACGCTCGCCATCATCGTGTGCAGCAGGTCGGTGCACGACACGTTCGCTTTGCGATGGGTCGCGAGCACCAGTTCCACGGCGGCCTGGGTCGGCGGTAGTTGCTCGAGCAGGCGGCGAGCAAGGCGCGCGGCGTCGGCCATGCGGCCGGCCCCGAGGTGGGCGCGGATCTCGACGGCGCGTGCTTCGGCCGACCGGGGCATCGCGTCGACCGCTTGGCGAGACGACGCGATCGCCACCGGCCAGACCTGCAGCTCCGTCGCGGCCTCGGCGCACAGCAGGTAGCCGACCGGATCGGCGACCTCGGGCACCAGCGTGCTGCGGCGCTGGCACTGGGCCAGCAGGGCGGCTCCGCTGCCGTCGCCCTCCTGGAAGCGCTGGCGGGCGATCGTGACGCGCAGGTCGATCCAATCCGAATCGTCGGCGGCCAGCACGCGGGCCTGGTCGAGCACGGACAGTGCCGGTACCAGCCGGTCGTCGGCGGCGAGATGGCGAGCGCGCGCCAGCTGCGGGGCGAGCGCGTCGGGTCGCGCCCTGCTCCAGTCCTCGAGGATCGCGTATCCGGCCGGGAAGTCGCCCTTCGCCGCGGTCCTGAGCGTGAGCATCTCCGGCACGAACGTGTCGGCGAGGTCGAGCCAGTCGAACAGCGGCGGGCGCTGCAGCACGGTGTTCGTCGCCCATCGTACGGCGTTCTCGATGCCCTCGTTGGGCCGGCCATCCTTGGGTCGGGCGAGCAGGTTCACCAAACCGGCGACCACCGGCATGGTCATGGCGCAGCTGCGTGGATCGACCTTGAAGATCTCGTTGGTCTCTCGCCACACCGCGAGGGACTCGTCCAGGTTCCGCTGGGCGAAGGCGGCGAAGCCACGCGCCAGCAGCAGGGCGGTGGCCGGCTCGAGCGGCCAACCGTCGCGCAGGTACTGCGCGGCGGTGCCCTCCGGCCAGAATCGGCGGCCGGTGGTGATCGCCGCATCCACGAGGCCGGAGCGCAGCAGCGACCACACGGCGGTGGCACCTGCTTCCGCGACGTACTCGTGGCGAAAGCGCACCCTCTGCACTTCGCAGGTGAACTCCAGGTCGTCGAGTCGACCCGCTTGCTCCAGCGCCCAGGCGATCGCGCGAAACCCCGCGACCGGCTTGCCGTCCGCTTCGAGGCTGCGGCGGAAGTAGTCGAGCGCTTCCTGCACGTCCTTGCGCAGCCCCTGGCACTCGAGCTGCGTGTTCTCCCAGGCGGCGCGTCGCCGGGGCTCGTCTTCGTGCATCTTCTGCAGGTCGGCCAGGGCCTGGGCGATCCCGGGATCGCCGCCCTGGCGATACAGGTACTGCAACAGGGCCGCGCGCGCCTTGGTCCGGTCGGCGAGCGGCAGCTCGCGGTCGAGCTTCTGCCGCAGTTCGCGCAGCCGTGGCTGGTAGACGGTCTGGCAGGCTTCGCCGGCGAGCTCGAGCGCCCGGCCGTTGTCGCCGTGGTCGACGAGCAGCTGTTGGGCCGCCAGACGGGCGCCGGTGCCATCGCCGGCCAAGGCCTGCAGGCGCACCCGATCGAGCTTCAGTTCGAGGTCGTCGCGGCTGGATGCGAGCAGGTCGTCGAGATCGCGCAAGGCGCCGGCCGTGTTGCCGAGCAGGGTGTTCACCGCGTAGCGCCGGCGGCGCAGCGCTTCGAGCCGCATCGGGTCGTTGGCCACGCTCCGTTCGGCGAGATCGAGCTCCCGGAGCGCTTCCGCGTAGTTGCGCTGCTGCACGAACTGGTCTGCCAGGCGCATCGCCTGGTCCGGGCCGGACAGCCGCAGCAGTGCGTAGGCCACGATGGCGGCCAGCGTCAGCAGCACGGCGGCGATCAGGAATCGAAGGCTCTTCAGCAGCATGCAGCGGAACCCTTGTAGCGAGCGTTCGCCTGGGGTTACAGCAGGACGGCGCTAGCGGATGCCGAACTTGCGGAGCTTGTGGAACAGCGTGCTCCGGTTGATTCCCAGGATCTTGGCGGCGCGTTCTCGATTGCCGGAGCAATAGGCCAGGGCGTGCTCGAGGATCTGCTTCTCGGGGCCGGCGAGCGCGTCCTTCAGCGGCAGCGGCGGAACGCCCGGCTGCAGGCCGAGCGACGGCCCGACCTCGGTCGTGTTCAGAGCTCCGGCTCGTGGTTGTCGCAACGTCGGCAGGTCCTCGAGGTCGAGCGTGTCGCCGTGGCTCAGCACAACCGCGCGCTCGACGACGTTCTCCAGTTGGCGCACGTTGCCGGGCCATGGGGCTGCCGCCAGGGCCGAGAGCGCCCGTTCGGCGAAGTGCAGCGCCGGTCGGCCGTGCTCGCGCGCGAAGCGGCGCAGGAAGTGCTCGGCGAGCGCCCCGATGTCGCTCTTGCGCTCGCGCAGCGGCGGCATCTCCACGGCGACGACGTGGATCCGGTAGAACAGGTCCTCCCGGAACTCGCCGGCGGCGACCGCCTTCTCGAGGTCCTTGTTGGTCGCCAGCACGATGCGCACGTCGACCGGGATGGTCTTGGTGTCGCCGACCCGCTCGATCAGCCGGTCCTGCAGCACCCGCAGCAGCTTGACCTGGAACGCCGGCGAGCTGGTGCCGATCTCGTCGAGGAAGATCGTGCCACCGGCCGCCGCCTCGAACTTGCCGACCTTGTCGCGCACCGCCCCGGTGAAGGCGCCCTTCACGTGGCCGAACAGCTCCGACTCGAGCAGCGACTCGGGCAACGCCCCGCAGTTGACCTCGACGAACGGCGCGTGCTTCCTGCTGCTGAGCGCGTGCAGCGCGCGGGCCAGCAGCGTCTTGCCGGTGCCCGACTCGCCGGTGATCAGCACCGTGGTGCGGGTGTCCGCGACGGTGCGGATGGTCTTGAAGATGCGCTGCATCACCGGGTCGGTGCCGACCACGTTGTCGAGCCGCAGCCGGTCGTCGAGCGCCGACTTCAGCGCCTGGTTCTCCCGCTGCAGCGCACTCTTCTCGAGCGCGCGATCGACCGCGACCAGCACCTGGTCCGGAGCGAACGGCTTGCCGAGGAAGTCGGCGGCGCCGTGGCGCATCGCCTGCACCGCGTCCTGCACCGAACCGAACGCAGACAGCAGCACGACCGCCGTCTCGGGGTGCAGCTGCTGCACTTCCTCGAGCAGCTTCATGCCGCCGCCGCCGGGCAGCCCGAGGTCGCACAGCACGAGGTCGACGTCGCCTTCCTGTACCGGCGCCAGCGCCTGGGGCACGTCGGCGACCGCGTCGAACTGGTAGCCGCGTTGCTGCAGCAGGTCGCGCAAGGCGGTCTGCGCGCGGGGGTCGGGGTCGGCGAGCAGGATCTTGGTCATGGGGCCGTCTCAACCGTGCGACACCCGTCGCAGCGGCGCGACGGTCGTCATCGGCCGACGGCAGGGCCGGGCCTGAGCCTCACTCGACCCCGTTCCTGGCCCGCACGGCACCCCACCAGAGGCCGAGCGGCAGCGCCAGCACGGCCGGCACCAGCATCCAGCCGACCACCGCCGACAGCGGACACAGGCACAGGTCCTCGGCGATCACCAGGTAGTCGTTCTTCAGGCCGAGCGAGCCCGAGGTCTCGTAGTGCGCGCGGACCGCGGGGTCGTGCAGCAGGCCCCAGCACAGGTCCAGGTTGCGCGCCTGCAGCAGGCCGCCGACCATCGCCCCGGCGAGGCGTTCGGCGGGGGTGCCGGTGCGGCCGCCCGACCAGCACAGCATGTAGCAGTAGGCGGCGAACGCGAGTTCGCCGAGGTGGCCGGCGGCGGCGATCACGACCTGGCTCAGCGGTCCCTGGCCGACGAACGGCAGTGCCAGGCCGAGCAGGGCCAGCGGCACGGCGCGCCGCGGCTCGGCGCGCTGGGCCACGGCAGCGCCGAGCAGCGCCAGTACGATCGCCCACGCGAGCCACGGCCGCACGTCGCCGATGCCGGCCCAGGCGTGCCCGGCGAGGCTGATCGCCGGCGCCGACGGGCGGCCGAACAAGCAGCCGACGGTCGCGTGGCCCATCTCGTGCGGGATCGCCGCGAGCACCCAGACGAACATGCCGGGCAGCACGAACGTGCCGAGCGCGGCTGCCACGAGGCCGGCGGCGAGCCACGGCCAGCGTGGCGGCGCCGGTTCGGGCGGCTCCTCGTCGTTCGCGGCCGGAGCCGGGTGGCGGGGCCCGATCACGCGCGGTGCCCGGGTCGGCAACGGCGGTGCTGGCAGCGGTGGCAGCGGCGGTGGGGGCACGCGGCTGCATCGGCACGGGGTGTCACCGATCTGGTGCGCTCCGCACGGTGCCGTGGCCTTCGCCCCACGATCTGCGCACCGCACCCCGGTCGGATGCCGAGTCGGGACCGGCCCGCTCTTCCACGGGCCCGAACGCGCGCTAGCGTCATGCCGTCGATGCTGTTCCGCCGTCGTTCCAGAGAAGCCGGTGCGCCGGACCCGGCTCTGGCGGAACCGCGCGAACGGCTCGCCGCGGTGCTCGCCGAGCTGCGATCCACCGACCTGCACGCCGGCCGCTGGGTCACCGACGTGCTGGCGGGCGGCTTTCGGACCACGTTCCGCGGCGCTGGCGTCGAGTTCAGCGAGGTGCGCGAGTATGTCGAGGGCGACGACCCACGCAGCGTCGACTGGAACGTCACCGCGCGCGTCGGTCGGCCGATGGTGAAGCGCTACGTCGAGGAGCGCGAGCGCACGGTGGTGTTCGCACTCGACGGCTCGGTCGGCATGGAGGCGGGGCTCGGCGCCTGGTCGCTGCGGCAGGCGGCGGCGCGGTTCTGCGTGCTGCTCGGCCTCGCCGCGATCCAGAACCACGACCGCATCGGCCTGCTGCTCGCCGGCGCCCGGCTCGATCGGCTGTGGCTGCCGAACAAGGGCGGCGGGCACGTGCTGCGCCTGTTGCGGCAGGTGGTCGAACGGCCTGCCTGTGCGGGGCCGGCCGACGTCGACGTGCTGCTCGGGACCGCGGCGGCGCGGCTGCGGCGCCGCGTCGTGCTGTTCGTGCTGTCCGACTTCGCCGGCGACCGGCCGTACCGGTCGCTGCTGCCGTGTGCGCACCGGCACGACGTGGTGCTGGTGCGGCTCGTCGCGCGCGAGCACACGGCACCGCCGCCGTGCCTGCTCGAGGTCCGGGACCCGCACGACGGCCGCCTGGTCGCGGTCGACTTCGCGCACGCGCCGACGCAGGCGGCGTGGTGCCGTGCGGCAGCGCAGCAGCGGCAGGTGCGCGACGAACAGTTCGGCCGCGCCGGCGTCGACGTCGTCGACGTGCACCTGCCGCAGGAGCCCGACGTGGCGGCGGTGGTCGAGCCGCTGCAGGCGTTCTTCCATCGGCGCGCCGTGCGCGAGGTGAAGCGATGAGGCGCGCCCCGTTGGTGGCACTGGCGTTCGCCGCCGTCCTGGCCCGGCTGCCGGTCGCGGTGGCGCAGGAGCCGCCGGTCGCGCTGTCCTTGCCACCCGCGTCGTCGGCGCTGGTGGTCGGCGAGCCGTTCGTCGTCGTCGTCGAGGTGCGTGGAGCCGCACCGCGGTTCGAACCGGTGCCCGCGCAATGGCGGCCGCTGGTCGTCGAGGGGGTGCAGGTCGAACCGGCCGCCGCTGGCCACACGCGCTTCCTGGTGACGGTGCGCGGCTACCGCGCTGGCGAGAGCGACATCGGGCCGGTGCAGGTCGGCTTCGCCGACGGCCGCACCGCGTCGAGCGGGCCGCTGCGCCTCGACCTGCGCAGTGCGCTGCCGGAGCCTCCGGGCGAACTCGAGTGGCCCGGCGACGTGCGCGAACTCCCCGGTGCGCGGTGGCCTTGGTGGTGCACCGCCCTGGCCGTCGTGGCGCTCGGGTTTGCGCTGCAGAAGCTCCGGCGCCAGCAGCCTGTGCCGGTGGTGGTGGTGCCGGAGCCGATTCCGCCGGCCCTGGGCATCTCGGCGCGCCTCGCGGCGTTGGCCTTGCCGCAGCAGCAAGAAGACTGGGAACCGTTCTGCATGGCGGTGAAGGCACTGTTGCGCACGCACCTCGCTGCGGCCCACGCGCTGCGCGCCGAGGTCGCGACCAGCGAGGAGCTGCTGCGTGCGCTTGGCGCACCGCGGCCGCTGGCGCGCTGCCTCGCGACCTGCGACTTGGTGCTGTTCGGTGCTCTGCGGCCCGCCCTCGCGTCGTCGTCGGCGGTGCGCGATGCGGCGCTCGAGTTCGTGCGTGGTCCGCTGGCGGTACCGGGGGGGACCTCGTGAGCGCTCCGGACGGCTTCGGCGCGACGCTGCTGGCACCGCACTGGCTGTGGGCGACCTTGCCGTTGCTGGTGCTGCACGGCTGTCTCGTGCGGCGTTCGCCGCGCCTGCCGCTGGCACCGGCGGGTGGGGCGGAGTTGCGGCTCGCGCGCTTGCCGAAGGGCCTTCGCGCGCAGCTCCGCTGGTTGCCGTGGTTCGGCGAAGCCCTGGCGATCCTGGCGATGGTGCTGGCGTTGGCGCAGCCGGTGCAGCGGCGGCCGAAGCCCCCCGAGCCGCCGGGCCGCGACCTGGTGCTGTGCATCGATCGCAGCTCGTCGATGGCGGCGGACGACCTGCAGCCCGGCCGCACGCGATTGTCGGTCGGGGTCGAACTGCTCGGCGAGTTCGTGCAGCTGCGCGAGCACGACCGGCTCGGCCTGGTCGCGTTCGCGCGCTACGCCGACCTGCGTTGTCCACCGACCGGCGACCACACGGCCCTGCTGGAGCTGCTGCAGGGCACGACGATGGTCGAGCAGGACGGGCCCGAGGACGCGACCGCGATCGGGGCGGCGACCGCGCTGGCGGGGGCCCTGCTGCGCCGTTCGCCGGCGCGTGCGAAGGTGGTCGTGCTGGTCACCGACGGCGAGGAGAACGTCGCCGGCGAAGGCGACGCGGTGTCGATCGCGCCGCTGCACGCGGCCCAGCTGTGTGCGGCGAGCGGGGTGCGCGTGCACACGATCGTGGTCGGCCGCGGC
>JAEUHU010000263.1 GCA_016793305.1 Planctomycetota bacterium | reverse complement strand
TGCGCACCGCACGCAAGGGCGAAGGCTGCCCGATCAGCGGCAAGCCGCTCGAGCAGGCGCGCGGCATCGAGGTCGGGCACATCTTCAAGCTCGGCATCAAGTACTCGAAGGCGATGGCGGCGACGTTCATGGACCAGGGTGGCAAGCCGACCCCGTTCGTGATGGGCTGCTACGGCATCGGCGTGTCGCGCACGCCGGCGGCGGCCGTCGAGCAGTCGTTCGACGAGAAGGGCATCGTCTGGCCGGCTTCGATCGCGCCGTTCGAGTGCGTGGTCGCGATGCTCGATCCCAAGCGAGAGGAGCAGACGAAGCTCGCCGACGAGCTGTTCGCGCAGTTGAAGGCGAAGGGCGTCGACGTGTGCCTCGACGACCGGCCGCTGAGCCCGGGTGCGAAGTTCAAGGACCTGGAGCTGATCGGCATCCCGGTGCAGGTGTTCGTCGGCCGCAAGGCCGCCGAGGGTCAGGTCGAGTTCCTGATCCGCAAGGGCATGCAGAAGAGCGAGTGCGCGGCCGCCGACGTGGTGGCCAAGGTGTCGGCCGCGCTCGGTCGCTGAGCCCAGCTGAAGTGCAGGGTCCGACCGATCGTCAGCGCTGCAGCAGCCAGCGCCAGATCGTGGCGACCCGGATTCCCTTCGGCAGCTTGTGGCCGACCGGGAGCTCGTTGCCGAGCAGCAGGAGTGGCTCGGCATCGGGGAACTCCTCGCGGGCGCCTTCCAGGGCGCGGATCTCCCGTTCGAGGGTCTTCGGATCCAGGATGTCGGCGGTCACTTGGACCAGCGTGGTCGTGCCGTCGCGCGCCGTCGCGAGGAAGTCGACCTCGTGCCCGTCCTGGGTCTTCACGTAGGCGAGCCGATGACCGGCTCGCAGCAGTTCGCACGCGACCACGTTCTCGAGGTGATGGCCCAGGTCTGCGCGCGCCCTGGCATCGAACGCCGCGGACAGCGCGTGATCGGCCACGTAGAGCTTGCGCAGGTTGACCTGCTGGCGCCGTTCGGAGCGGGTCGCGATGGGGACCGTGGACACGAGGAAGGCGTCCTCGAGATGCGCCAGCATCTCCAGCAGCATCTGTTTCGAGACGCTGATGCCGCGCGAACGGAAGTCCGCGAGGATCTTGGTGATGCTGAGCAGAGAAGCCGGATGACGCAGCAGCTGGCGAACGAATGCCCGCAACGCGACCAGGTTGGTGATGGCGTGGCGTTCGGCCACGTCGCGCAAGACCACGGCGTCGACGTAGCCCTGCAGCAGTTCGGGTTGGCGTGGCCGGAGCTCGGCGCGAGCCAGTTCGGGGAAGCCGCCGACCCGCAGGTAGTCGTCGAAGCACGCGGCCCAGGTCGACGTCTCTGGGCCGCCGAGCAACCCGCTCGTCGGTGGCACGAGCCCGGCGCTACGCCCGAACTCGCGGAAGCTGAACGGCTGGATCACGGTTTCGAGCGCGCGCCCTCGCAGGCTGGTGGCAACTTCGCGACTCAGCATGCGCGCGGACGACCCGCTCACGAAGACCTCGACGTTCTCGCTGTCGAGGATCCGGCGCACGAAGGTCTCCCAGCCCGGGACCAGCTGGATCTCGTCGAAGCACCACGTCACCCGGTGGTCGCGCCGATTCTTCGGGAAGGCCCGGTAGTACTCGTCCAGGATCCAGCCCAGGTCCTTGGCCGACAGTCCGGCGAGTCGCTCGTCCTCGAAGTTGAAGTAGACCTGTCGGTCCCGGGGTTCGCCCTGCGACAGCCGATCGCCGAGGCACTGCAGCAGGAACGTCGTCTTGCCGGCCCGGCGCATGCCCACGATGGCCTGCGCCTTCCCCGGAATCGCGGTCACTGTCGCGTCGCGCCGGGTCATCCGGGGGAAGGGGCTGGTGGTCGCGTCGGCCAGCTTCTGCCGGATGGCTTCTCGTATCTGGTCGTCCATGGGGACCGGTTTATCGGAAAAGCAGTCCGCTTAGGAGACCGCTTATGTGGAAAAGCGGTCTCCCAAGGAGACCGGTACGTCGCAGCGCCGGAAGGTGTCCGCCGAGCCAGCCGGGAGGGGGCACTCCGTGGCGCCGACGCCGCGCGGACTCGATCCACGGCTTGATCGACAGCGAACGGATGATTCGAAGCATCGACTTCGACCACACCGCCATCCGCGGCATTCTGTCTCCATGAACCTGACCGAACTCTACCTGATCGCGATGGTCACCATCTTCGCGGTGCCCTACGCGGTCTGGCGGCTGTTGCGCATCGACTACTACGCACCGCTGGTCGTGGTACAGATCGTCGGCGGCGTGCTGCTCGGGCCGGGTGTGCTCGGGGCCGCGTTCCCCGACGTCTACCACACGGTGTTCACCAAGGACGTGATCACCGCGCTGAACGGCATCGCATGGTGGGCGGTGATGCTGTTCGTGTTCCTCGCCGGCATCGAGCTCGAACTCGACCAGGCGTGGAAGCACCGGCGCGAGAGCTCGTTGACCGCGGCGTGTGCGCTCGGCGTGCCGCTGCTGGTCGGCTGCGCTGCGGCGTTGTTCCTGCTGCCGTTCCCGGGCTGGATCGGGCCGAAGGGGCAGACGTGGCAGTTCGTGCTCGGCATCGGCATGGGCTGCGCCGTCACGGCGCTGCCGATCCTGGTGCTGCTGATGGAGAAGCTCGGCATCCTGCGCCAGGACCTCGGTCAGCGCATCCTGCGCTACGCGAGCCTCGACGACATCGCCATCTGGAGCGTGCTGGCGTTCATCCTGATGGACTGGCACCGGCTGCAGCAGCAGGCGACGTTCCTGGTCTGCTACGCGTTCGCCGGCTACGGCATGCGCAAG
>JAEUHU010000168.1 GCA_016793305.1 Planctomycetota bacterium | reverse complement strand
TCCACCGACCTCGTCGAGCAGCAGCAAGGCACCGAGCAGCTTGCCCTGGTCGAACATGCGCCCGGCGATCTGGCGCAGGTAGCGCGCGCGTTCCTCGCGGATGCGGTCCTGGACGATGTCCTTCTCCTCGAACGACAGCGGGGCCGGCGGCGTGCGCCCGACGGTCAAGAGCGCCTTCTGCAGCTTCGCCTTCAGCGGGTAGTCGTCGAGGCGCCGGAACGCGAACTCGAGCTGGTCCCAGGCCGCGCGCGGGTCCTTCGGCGCCAGGGCGAGGGCCGCGGCGATCACCGCGTCGACCGCCGCGGCGTCCGGGGTCGTGCTGAGGTCGGGGAACACGAACGACGCGAGCCGGCACAGCCCCTCGGGGTCGACGTCCTTGCCGAGCGGGGGGAACACCTTGCCGTCGGCCGCCGCGTCGACGAAGCCGAGCCACACGTCGAGCGTGTCGCCGGCCGCGACCCCGGCGGGTGGCGTCGCGAACACCAGCGGCAGTTCATAGGCGACCGGCGTGCCTTTGCCCCATTGCTTGCTCGGCACAGGCGGTGCGTGATCGCGGCGCAGCACCAGGTCCTTGCCGTGTCGCAGCTCGACGCGCACCGCGAGCGTGCGCAGCAGCGTCTCCTCGGTGGTGAACGACAGCTGCAAGGCCACGCGACCGCTGCGCGCCAGGGCTGCCGCATCGAGGCTGGCGGTCGCACGCACCGGCAGCGACATCGGTCGTTCGTCCTGCGCAGCAAGGGGCGCGAGGCAGCCGAGGACGAGGTACATCAGGCACGGCGCGCGGGTCGTCATGGTGGCGGGCGCGCAGTATCGCCGGTGCGCTGCCCTGGCCGGTGACCATTCCGGCACCTGCCTAGCTCGCAAGAACCATCGGCCTTGCGGTCCACAGCGGGCGGTGTGCGAGTGGACGCCGTGGCAGAATCGGGTCCTGCCCTCGTCCCAAGGCGTCATGGCAACCTGCTTCTCCCATCCGGTCGTGCCCCTGGCTCTGGCCTGCTGGTTCCCGACGCTTCGGCGTCCGTGCCTGCTGATCGCCGCGTCCCTGCTGTCGGCGGCTCCCGACCTCGACGCGTTCGGCTACTTCGCCGGCGTGCCCTACGAAGCGTGGTGCGGCCATCGCGGCTGCACCCATTCCTTGCTCGGCGCGGTGCTGGTCGCCGCGCTCCTCACGCCCTGGTTGGCGCGTCGCAGCGGAACGCGTCGTTCGGCGGTGTTCCTGTTCCTCGCCTTCGCTGCGGCCTCGCACGGCCTGGTCGACATGGCGACCGACGGTGGCCTTGGCATCGCGGTCCTGTGGCCGTTCTCCGACGAACGGTGGTTCTGGCCCGTGCGGCCGATCGCGGTGGCGCCGCTCGGGATCCGCGCCTTCTTCTCGGCGTGGGGGCTCGAAGTGCTGGCCAGCGAGTTCGTATGGATGTGGCTGCCAGCGTTCGTCGTTGGTGGGCTCGGTCTGTTGCTCCGCCGCCAACCGTCCGCCGCAGCCGATCACCGCTGACGGCCGCTCGCAGGCGCCCGCTCGGCCTCCGCCTCGGCGATGCGATCCTCGAGGTCGCCGATGGTGCGCGGCAACTCCAGCCAGCGCACCAGGCTGAACGGGTGCTCGTCGCGCACCCGCTGCCAGACGCCGAGCGCGTCGGCATGGTGGCCGCGTTCGAGCATGCGCTCGCGCGCGATCAGCGACCGCGCCTCCACCGCCGCGACGCGCGCGACCAAGTCGAGCACCAGCAGTGTGCCGAGCGCCAAGGCGAACAGCGAACCACAGGCGATCGCGAACCAGCGGCGTCGGCGGGCGCGGCGCCGCGCGAACTCCTCCTTGTCGACCATCTCGATCGACACCTGCGCCTCGCGGTGGCCCGGGTCGATGGCGAGGATCTCGCCGTAGAGCGTGCGCGCCGCGACGTAGTTCTCGGCGCCGACCAGCTTCTTGCCGTGCCGCGCCAGGTGCTTCACCGCTTCCTCGGGCGTGCCGCAGTCGACGCAGGTCCGCGCGAACTCGACGTGCAGGTCGATCGCGTCCGGTTCGACGCACAGCAGGCGGTCGAGCACCGCCTTGGCGCGCGCATGCAGGCCCGGGCCGCGGTGCAGCTCGACGAGGCGCAGGCCCTCGCGCATCGCGTCCTCGCGCCGGCCCTGGGCCAGGGCCAGCTGCAGCGAACGTTCGGCGAGGCTCGGAGCGGCAGGACTGAGCCGCTTGCCCTCGGCGAGTGCGGACTGCCCCTCGTCGGCGCGACCGGCTTCGAGATGGAGGTGCGCCAGCAGCTTGTGCGCCGCCGTCGCCGCGGCCTTGTCGCCGAGCGACTCGGCGAGGCGCGCTTCGGCGGCCAGCAGGCCGAGATGGTGCGGTTCGCTGTCCAGGGCGCGCTGCACGAGCAGGCGCGCGCGCTGCGCGTCGTCACTCTCGGCCGCGTCCGCGAGGGCCAGCAGGTCGTCGCCGGTGGCAGGACGCGCGACGTGGTCGCGCACCAGTTCGGCCAGCAGCTTCCAGGCGAGGAAGCGGCGATCGGGGAAGCAGGCGACGACCTC
>JAEUHU010000142.1 GCA_016793305.1 Planctomycetota bacterium | reverse complement strand
GTCCTTGCGGCCGGCCTCGACCAGCGCCTTGTGCACGACGAACCAGTTCTCCGGCTTGAAGTACTGCATCAGCGCGCGCTGCACCTCGCGGTCCTTCAGCTTCTTCACCGTCTCGACCGGCTGCATCGTCATCGGGTCGAGCCCGGTCCAGTACATGCACGTCGCGATGTCCATCGGGGCCGGGATGAAGTCCTGCACCTGGCGCGGCTTGTAGCCCCGCGCCTTCAGGAACACCGCCAGCTCGATCATCTCCTGCACGCCGCTGCCCGGGTGCGAGGCGATGAAGTACGGGATCAGGTACTGCTCCTTGCCGGCGCGTTCGCTCGCCGCCGCGAACTTCGTCGCGAACTCGTCGAACGTGGTGGTCGCCGGCTTCTTCATCAGCGACAGCACCTTCTCGCTGGTGTGCTCAGGGGCGACCTTCAGCTGGCCGCCGACGTGGTGGCGCGCCATGTCCTCCAGGTACTCGTCGTCGAAGCGGGCCAGGTCCATGCGGATGCCCGAGGCGACGCGCACGCTCTTCACGCCAGGGGTCTCGCGCACCTGCTTCAGCAGATCCTTGGTCGGGCCGTGGTCGACGCCGAGCAGCTTGCAGACGGTCGGATGCACGCACGACAGGCGCCGGCACTTCGCCTCGATCTCGGGGCGCGTGCAGCGCATCTGGTACATGTTCGCGGTCGGGCCGCCGACGTCGCTGATGTGGCCTTTGAACTCGGGATCGGCGGCCATCTGCCGCACTTCCTTCAGGATCGACTGCTGGCTCCGGCTCTGGATCGCGCGCCCCTGGTGCATCGTGATCGAACAGAACGTGCAGCCGCCGAAGCACCCGCGCATCGTCGTCACGCTGTCCTTGATCATCGTGTGCGCCGGGATCTCCTCGCCCTGGTAGCGCGGGTGGGCCTTGCGCGTGTAGGGCAGGTCGTAGATGCGGTCCATGCCGCGCTCGTCGAGCGCCAGGGCCGGCGGATTGACGACCAGCAGCCGGTCGCCGTGCTTCTGCACGAGGCGCCGGCCGTTCTTCGGATTCGTCTCGTGGTGGATCAGTCGCGTCGCCGTCGCGAACGCGACCTTGTCCGCGGTCACGTCCTCGAAGCTCGGCAGCTCGATCGTCTGGTTGTCGCACGCGGCGTCGTGCCACTCGTGGGCCGGCAGCGTCTCCTTCGCGCCGAGCAGGTAGGCGACCCCGCGCAGGTCGCGGCAGTCCTGGATGCGCTGGCCGGCGGCGAGGCGCTTGCAGATCTCGACCAGCACGCGCTCGCCCATGCCGTAGCCGACCAGGTCGGCCTTCGACGTGGCGAGGATCGACGGCTTCACGGTCTCCGACCAGTAGTCGAAGTGGGCGACGCGGCGCAGCGACGCCTCGACGCCGCCGGCGATCACCGGCACGTCCTTCCACGCCTCGCGGCAGCGCTGCGCGTAGACGTTGGTCGCGCGGTCTGGGCGCAGCTCGATGCGACCACCGGGCGAATAGGCGTCGTCGTTGCGCCGCTTCTTGTTCGCCGTGTAGTGGTTGATCATCGAGTCCATGTTCCCGGCACTGACCGCGAAGCAGAGGCGCGGGCGGCCGAACTGGCGGAACGCGTCGGCGGTCTGCCAGGAGGGCTGCGGCAGGATGGCGACACGGAACCCTTCGGCCTCGAGCACACGGCCCAGCAGAGCGGCCGCGAACGAAGGGTGGTCGATGTAGGCATCGCCGCTGACGAACACGACGTCGACCTCGTTCCAGCCGCGGGCCTTCATCTCGGCGGCGGTGGTCGGCAGGAACGCGCTCGCGGGCGGGGGGCTGCAGGGGGATGGCATCGGGGGCGAGGATGGTAGCGGTTCGTGCGGCCCGGTGGGGATGGTGCTCGCGGGCTCCGGGCCACGGGGCGGCAGGGCCAGAGCCGATCGCGCCCGGACTCGTGTGCGCGTTCGGGGTCACGGCCCTGGTAGATTCCGCGAATGCTGGAAGTCCTGCGCTGGGGGCGATGGCTGCCGACCTTGGGGTTGTGCTTCCCCCCGCTGACGGCGCAACAGGAAGGG
Source organism: Planctomycetota bacterium (assembly GCA_016793305.1). The sequence goes on along the minus strand of JAEUHU010000142.1, from coordinate 1,767 downwards.
GAGCTGTTCGCGCGGTTCCTCGCCGCGGCGCCGGCCCAGCGGCAGAGCCTGCTCGCCGAGGCCGAGGCGAACGCGGACTACGCCTTCTTCGTGGAGGCGGCGCGCCATGCGGCCTCGCCGCCTGCACGCGCTGCCGCGTTGGACCTGCTCCGCGCCGCGCGCTCCCGGTACCTGACGAGGCCGCAGCCGCAGATCGAGTGGCTGCGGTCGATCGCCGCCCCGTCTCACCTGGATTTTCGCACGTGGAGCGACGTGACGAACGCCGTGGATCGGCGAGGGGCGAAATGGTGGCCGTTGGTCGTCGCCGACGAGCCGCTCGTCGTGTGCCGGGGGCTGGTAGCTCTGTTCTCGTGCCATGGCCTGCAGGCGCCGCCGTGGGTCCGGCGTGGGTTGCTCGAGGATCCCCTGCTGCGAGGGCAGGCACCGGGCAACGTCGTCGACCACGAGGAGATCGTCGAAGTGCTCGTGCCCATGTTGGCGCAGGACCAGCAGCCGGTCGTGCCCTTGGCCCTGCTGCCGCCGAGAGCCGTCGCCTTGCCGGAGGCCGACGCCAAGATCCTGGCGAAGGCCTTGCTCGACGCGGTGATTCGGCCACGTGCGCAGCAGCCGGACCGTGGCGTGCCTGGTCCTGCCTCGGCGGACGAGGTGGCACCGAACCAGCACCGGTGCGCGGAGGCTCTCGGTTCGCTCGGTGCGGCGGCGATGGCCGAGGCGCTGCAGCGAGCCTCGACGGTCGACGTCGGGCCCGCGCTCACGATCCTGTCGGGAGCGCGGAGCTGGCACGTCGACGACGAGGCCGCAGCAGCCTTTGCTCCGCCGCTGCGGGTGCTGCTGGACCACGCCGATGCGAGGATCATCGACCTGGCAGGAGAACTGGCGGGCCGCTCGCTCGCGCAACGCAACGAGCCGGCGCTGCGTGCGGCGCTCGGCAAGAAGGCGTTGGCGGCGTTGCGCGATCGCCAGGCCGGGTCGAGTTTGGGGTACGAGTGGCAGCTGACGACCGCCAGGGTCGGTCCACCGCCGTTCCAGTTGGTCCCGGGGCTTGGTGGTGGGCTGGTGCTCGGGGCGTGTCGCGCCGGAGTTCCCTCCCTGCTCGAGCCATTGGTGGATTGGTTCCTCGGGCGCACGGCGCAGGCAGACGGGCCCGACGGCCCGACTCCTCCGTCCGAATGGGAACACGCCTTCGCCACGAAGTGCCTCACCGAGTTGGCCCCGCACCTGGCACCGGATCAGGCGTTGCATCTGTTGGCGGTCTTCACGGCCGAGTCCGAGAACTTCGTTCCGCTGGACGGTCCACGCCCCGAGCATCGTCACCGGCTCTATGCGTCGCTGCCCGACGAAGAGGCCGCGCGGTTGCTGGAGTCCGTCGACCGTGCGGAAACGGTCCACGCGTTGGGCGAAGAGCTCTACAGCCTGTCGCCGAAGCGGCTGCGGCCGCTGCTTCCGGAGGGTCTGCCAAGGGAGCCCTCGCTGCTGCTGGCCGTGCCGGAACGCCTCGATGCGGCGTTTCGCGGCGACGCGTCGGAACGTGAGGGTGCCGTCCTGAGGCTCGCGACAGCCATGGAGCTGCATGGTGGTCGGGTGAAGGCGCTGCTGCGCGAGGGCCGCCTCGCCCCGGAACTCGTGGAGGCGGCGAAGCACGTGGGGCACGGGACGCTGCCCAGGATCCGCCACGACGCCACGGACATCGAACGACTCACGGCGTTGCGGGGGCGTGAAGTGTGGAGCGACCTCGAGGAACGCCATCTCCTGGATTGCCTCGTCGAC
>JAEUHU010000117.1 GCA_016793305.1 Planctomycetota bacterium | reverse complement strand
GCAGCCCGAAGCGAAGGACATGGGCGAGGCCGGCGTCTATCGCGTGCAGATGCTCGCTGGCAAGCAGGCCGGTGGGCTGATGAAGCACCCGATGCCCGGCGCGCCGTCGTGCTGGGTCGTCTACTTCTTCGTCGAGGACCTGGCCGCGGCGACCAAGAAGGCGAAGCAGCTCGGCGCGTCCGCGATGATGGAGAGCGTGCCGATCCCCGACGTCGGCGCGTTCTCGATGCTGACCGATCCGACCGGGGCGATGTTCGCGCTGTTCCAGCCGAACATGACCGGCAAGCCTTGTTGAACGGTCACGTGGCGCCAGGTCGGCGCGCGGGTCCCTTCTTCATGGCCCACAGCAGCTGGATCAACAGATAGCTGCCGCAGGTGCCGAGGAAGGCGCCGTAGAGGATGGCGATGCTCTGCGCGTTGGCGAGGCGGCCTAGCGGCGTCGAGGCGATCAGTTCGGTCGCGAAGGCCGCGCCGACGACTCCGGCGACACCGACCAGGAACAGCGGGCCACGCAGCAAGATGCCGAACATGCGCTGGGTCGGCGTGTGGTCGGGTGCTGCGTCCAGGGCCCGACCGAGGTCGGACGTGCCGAGCACGAGGAGCGGCAGCACGACGAGGAGGCCCACCAGGATCCAGATCGGAGCCCATCCTCGGAGATCGCTGGTGAGGAAGCCGATCGCGCAGCCGGCGAACGCAGGAGTCGTCGCGAGCGTCCAGCCCACTGCTCGTTGGCGCCTTGCCGCGACCGCGGTTGCGGTGAGTTCGAGTTCGTCGACTGCGAAGTCGGCGAGCCAGATCAAGGCGCCATCGGGCGAGACGCACTTGACGGTGACGGCTTCGTTCGCATTCCCGATCAGGCACGTCATGACCACGATGCCTTGGTCGCCCAGGCGCGGCGCACGCCGGACGCCCTCCGTGCCGGCGTACAGCCGCTCTGCCGTGCGCAGCAGGACGACTCGAACGACATCCAGTTCCTCGAGGTGCACGAGGGCTGGCGTACCCGTGGGTCGGCCCCGTGGCAATCGGTGGCGCCCGTGCGCGGCGCCGTTCACTTGGATTGGCTCGTGCGAGGCCCGCTGCGCAGCGAGGTCAAGGCTTCTCGATGGTGAGAATGCACCCGACGTCCTTGGGGGAAATGGATGTCCCCGCTGCCTCGAGAGTCATGGCGTGCAACAGGGGCGCACGGCCGTTCGCATCCGTCTTGCTCGCGATCGGCGAGGAGGAGCCGATGGTGCCCACGTATTGGTCCGCGATGGGGCGGCCGCGCGCGTCGAGCACGACCCACTCGCTGGGCTCGTCGGGCTGGTAGCCGGCCCTCGGGAACAGGATGGCGATCTCGCGGTCGCCGTCGACGATGCGGTAGTGCGGCCCCGAGCGGTCCGTGTTGGCTCCGACCAGGAACGACACGATCGCGATGGCTGCCGCGACGGCGACCAGCAGCAGGCGCCGCCCGATCCGACCGAGTTGGTTCCAGGAGAGAACGAGTCTCGGGCCGTTCCGCTCATGGCCGCCGAGGATCGTGGTGCCGGCGAACGAGGGCTGGAAACGCTGCTCGATCGCCTGGTGTTCGGGGTCCGCGAAGAACTCGTTCCTCTGCGACTTGGTGGGGAAGGAGATCACGAACACGCGGTGGATCGGGTGTTCGCTCGCCGACTGCAACACCTGCTGGATCGTGAAGTCGTAGCGGAAGCTGGCGCCGTGGGCGGCGAGCAGTGGGGCCATCGCAGAGCGGTACTGCTGGTACAGCAGGTCGTCCACGACCGCCTGTCCGACCACCATCTCGTAGGTCATGGGACGAGCGTAGCGGCGGACGACTCTCGGCGGCGCGCGTGCGGCGGCGCGCCTCGACCATGCGTCGCTCACCGTGCTGGTTCTGTGTGGACGACGACCGCGGTTGCTTCCTCGTCGGCGCACTTTGCGAGATGTGCCTGCGCGGACCCGGGACGTGGGTCTAGACGGCCGTAGGCTGTCTCGCGAGCAGCTGCTCGCCTCCGGGGCCTCAGCGAGGTCGCGCCTGGCGTGGCGGAGCGTTCCGGTCGACGCGGAGTTGGCGGCGGAATGCCTGCTGCAGGGAGCGCAGGCCGACGATGCCCGCGACCGCGGAGCCGATGCGGAACTTCAGTGCCTCCGTGTCGCCGTGGTTCGCGGCGTCGAACGAGCGCGTCAGAAACCAGGTTGCCAGCGCGAGTGTCGCGAGACCGAACAAGGCCCGCGGGACCCGCAGCACGAAGCCGAGTGCTCGTTGTGCGCGCGTCGGCGCCGGTAACTCGACCTGGGCCTTGCCGAGGTCGAGCACCGACAGGAACAACGCGGCCAGGCCGATGGAGATGCCGATGGCAGGATAGGCCACCTCCTTGCTACGTGGGTCGACGTAGCAGACGCCGATCCCTGAGGCGGTGAGCGTGATCAAGGCGAGGCCGATCCACAGCACGGAACGGCGCACCGAGCGCCGCCGTGGTTTGCGGCCCTCGACGCTGCGTGCCACGAGCTCGAGTTCGTGCTCCGCGAAGTCGGAAAGCCAGATCGTCGTGCCGTCGTCGGCGACGCACTCGACCAGGGCGCTTCCACGCGCAGGGCCTTCTTCGTCGACCCAGACCACGGTGCCTTCGTCGCCGATACGCGGCGCGCGCATGGTGCCCGGGCTGCCGTCGTAGGGGCGATCGGCGACGTCGAGCCGGGCGACGCGCACGACGTCGTGCATTTCGAGGCGCTGCATGGAAGCGGAGTCGTCGCGGTGGGGATGTCAGCGTTCGTAGCCGCCGAAGATCGTCGTGCCCGCGACCGAGCGCTGGAAGAAGCGCGCCTTGATCGCCTGGTAGTCGGGGTGCGCGAAGAACGTGTCCATCTGCGCCTTGCTGCCGAAGTAGATCGCGAACACGCGGTTGATCGGGTGCTCGCTCGCGGACTTCAGCACCTTGCCGATCGTGAAGTCGTAGCGGAAGCCGCCGCCGTGGGCGGCGAGCAGCGGCGCCATCGCTTCGCGGTACTGCTGGTAGAGCGCGTCGTCGGT
>JAEUHU010000072.1 GCA_016793305.1 Planctomycetota bacterium | reverse complement strand
TCGGTCTTCCTCCGGGTGGGGTTTGCCGTGCCGCCGCGGTCGCCCGCAGCGCGGTGAGCTCTTACCTCACCGTTTCACCCTTGCCGTCGCCGGTTGCCCGGCCGTCCGGCGGTCTGTTCTCTGTGGCACTGTCCCTGTTCTTGCGAACGGTGGGCGTTGCCCACCACCCTGCCCTGGGGAGCCCGGACTTTCCTCCCGCGGCAGATGCCGCCGGCGGCCGCCCAGGGACCAAGCGCGGCGGACTCTACGGGGCCGAGCGACCATCGCAAGGGCGGGATCCCGAACGATCCCGGATCGCGCCGCTTGGCGCTCCGGCGCATCGGGGGACGAAAATTCTGCCCTCGCCTTGCCGGCGACGCGTAGGGGGATACCTTCCGGAACCTCGTCTCGCCGTTCGCCCCTCGCCCGGGCCAACCCTCGCTCCGCACCAAGGTCTGCCTTGCTCCTTCTCCGCATCCCTGCTGCAGCACTCGGCCTCACGATGGCCATGGGTGTGGCATGGGCCCAGGAGCCGAGCCCGCAGCACCCGGTTCCGACCGCAGCGGAGTCGCTGCCGGCAGCGCCTGCCGAGCCCCCCACCGGCGTGCGATCCGAGCTACACGTCGTCGAACGGGCCGAAGCACCGGCCGAGCCGGTGCCGGAGCCGAACACGCTGTTCCTGGTCGGCACCGGCCTCGTCGGTGTGGCGTTGACCGCCCGCTGGCGCAAGAAGCCGCGCGCCTGATCAGCCGAACTTGGGCACGTGGCGCCGGATCCGCGCCGCCTTGTCGTCGATCGCCGCCAGCAGCCGCTGTTCGCCGCGCAGCGTGCCGAGGTAGTTGCGCAGGAAGCGCAGCTTCGCCCGCAGCGAGACCCCTGCCGGACACGACGCCAGCAAGCTGGCCAGGTCCTTCACCAGCCACCGCCGCCACAGCCAACGCGGCGCGAACACCCGCTCGACGTCGAGCAGGGCGGGTGGTGTGCCGCGGCGCGGATCCTCGCAGAACAGGTGGTTCCAGTAGAGGTCGCGGTGCACGAGGCCCCGTTCGTGCAGCCGGCGAACCATCGGTGCCACTTCGCGGCACGCATACGCGACCAGTTCGTCCAACCAGCCACCCGCGAGCGCCTGACGCGCAAAGGCGTCGAGAGCCCGCCCTGGCAGTGCTGCCGTGACGAGCAGGCTGCGGCGCCCTTGCCGCAACCAGGCGACCGGCGCCGGCACCAGCAGCCCGCACAGCGGCAGCACGTGCAGCCAGCGCCACTCCGCCGCCGCCCGCCGATGCTGGCCGCGGCGCCACTTGCCGTAGAGCACGGTCCCGGCACTCTCGACCGACACGGTCCGCCGCGTCGGCACGCACCGAACGGTGCGACCGAGCGATCCGGCCCAGAGTCCTCGCACCGCCTCGGCGTGCCCCCCCGCCGACAACTCCAGTCCGGCCTGGCGTGGGTCCTGCGGCTTGTTGCTGGCGTGCATGCGGGGCAGTAGGTTCCTCGGCCCCTCAGCGCCGCGCAAGCGCTCTCCCGGCATGAACCAACCAGTCGCCAGCGAAGACAATCCTTTCCAAGCAATGCAGGCCCGGCTCGATCTCGCCGCGGCCCGACTCGGACTCGAACCCAACGTCATCGCCATCCTGCGGACGTGCGAACGCGAGATCACGATCAGCATGCCGGTCAAGATGGACGACGGCTCCGTCAACGTGTTCGAGGGCTACCGCGTGCAGCACAGCACGTCGCGCGGTCCGGCGAAGGGCGGCATCCGCTTCGCGCCGAACGTCAACCGCGACGAGGTGCGCGCCCTCGCCGCGTGGATGACCTGGAAGTGCGCCGTGGTCAACGTGCCGTTCGGCGGCGGCAAGGGCGGCGTCATCTGCGACCCGTTCAAGCTCAGCAAGGGCGAGCTCGAGCGCGTCACGCGCCGCTACGTCTCGGGCATCATGGACCTGCTCGGCCCGGACCGCGACGTGCCGGCCCCCGACATGGGCACCGACGGCCAGGTGATGGCGTGGTTCATGGACACCTACTCGATGCACCAGCGCAGCTACCTGCCGGCGGTCGTCACCGGCAAGCCGGTCAACCTCGGCGGCTCGCTCGGACGCATCGAGGCGACCGGCCGTGGCGTGATGCTGGTGACGCGCGAGGCGCTGAAGCACCTCGGCATGAAGGCGAACCAGTGCACCGCCGCGGTGCAGGGTGCCGGCAACGTCGGCCTGATCTCGGCCCTGCAGCTCGCCACGCTCGGCGTGAAGATCGTCGCGATCAGCGACATGCACGGCGGCATCCACAATCCGAAGGGTCTCGACCTCGAGGCGGTGAAGGCGCACCTGCAGAAGCACAAGCGCCTCGACGGATTCGAAGGCGCCGAGCGCGTCACCAACGCCGAGCTGCTCGAGCTGCCGGTCGACATCCTGGTGCCGGCCGCGACCGAGAACGTGATCAACAGCCGCAACGCCGGCAACATCAAGGCGAAGATCATCACCGAGGGCGCGAACGGCCCGTGCACGGCCAACGCCGACAAGATCCTCGACCAGAAGGGCATCTTCGTGATCCCCGACATCCTGGCCAACGCCGGCGGCGTCACGGTCAGCTACTTCGAGTGGGTCCAGGACCGGCAGATGTTCTTCTGGACGCAGGACGAGGTCGAACAGCGCATGGAGCGCATCATGGTCGACTCGTTCGCGTCGGTGGTCGACATGGCGCGCCGCTTCGAGGTCAGCAACCGCATCGCCGCCTACATGCTGGGCGTCAACCGCGTCGCCGAGACGACGCGGCAGCGCGGCATCTACGCCTGAGTGGCCCTGAGCGCTCGGCGCGATGCGCCAGCGCCGCCCCGTCGCCCCAGCGCCCCGTCGCCCGGCACTAGCGGCGCGGCCGGGCGCCGAACACTCGCTCGACGGCGCGTTCGTCGACGATCGTGCCGAGCAGGTCGACGTGCACCGGCAACCCGCCGCGAACCGGCACCCACCAGCGGGGCGCATGCACAGGCCGCCCGTCCGCGAAGGCGCGCACCCGCAGCACCGGTACGCCGAGGCGCTCCCGCGCGAGGTTCCGCCGCAGCCCGCACAGGGTGACCACGTGCAGGCGATCGCCGTGCAGGTCGATCCGCGAAGCGACGACGAACCCGAAGAACGCTCCCGGCAGCAGCAACGGTCCGGCGACGAGCCACGCCTGCCACGCCGACGAGGTCGCCACCAGGACCGCAGCACACCCGACGGCGACCAGCGCCAGCAGCACCCGCCACACCCAGGCGACCGGGCCGTAGCGATACAGCGGCACGCGCCCGTCGCCGTCAGCCATCGCCCCCACCCTGCCGACCGCGCTTGATGTCGCCGCGGTGCCGCTTCTCGTCGACCCGCCGCCGCACGCTGCCGCGCGTCGGCTTCGTCTTGATGCGGCGCTTCTGCCGCACCAGCGCCGACGCGATCAAGGTCGCCATGCGCGCCATCGCCGCTTCGTAGTTCTGGAACTGGGAACGGTGCTCGCTCGCGACCACGCACAGCATGCCGTCGGCGTCGAGCCGCTTCGCCAGCACCGTGCGGATGCGCTGCACGTCGTACGGGCCGAGCACCGCTTCGGCGGCGACGAGGTCGAGCCGCAGGTCGACCTTGGTCTCGGTCTTGTTGACGTGCTGCCCCCCGGCCCCGCCGCTGCGCGAGAAGCTGAGGTGGAAGCAGTCCTTCGGGATCATGCGGCCGTCCCGCAGCCAGAGGTCAGAGCGCGACACGGGTCACCCATCCATGGCTTGGTTCTTCGCGGTGATGGAACCCGTGCGCGAGCCACGCCGCGGCGTGCGCCGCCGCGCGCTCGGCGATCGGCCGAGGCACCTTCGCCCCGAACGCACGCAGCCGCTCGGCCAGCATCTCGACGAGGCCGTCGGCCCCGGTGAGCACGCCGCCGCCGACCGCGACCGGCAGGTCGCGCCAGTCGAGCCCGGCGCGGCGCACCGCGGCCGTCGCCAGCATCGCCAGCGCGTCGATGCCCTCGGCGAGCACTTCGACGGCCACCGGATCGCCGGCCCCCGCCACCCCAAGCACGACCGGCAGGCGGGCAGCGACCTCGCCCGAGGTCGCACGCTGCAGTACGGCGCCCAGGCGCTGCGGAGCCGGCGCCCCGAACGCGCGGGTCAGTTCCTCGGTCAACGCCGTCGCCGGCCCCAGGTCGTCGATCGCCAGCAGCACCGCCGCGGCGGCCCGGCGCACCAGGTCGTAGCCACTGCCCTGGTCGCCGAGCAGGAAGCCCCGACCGCCGACGCGGTGCAGTTCGCCGGCTCGATCCCGCGCGATCGCGAACGAACCGGTGCCCGACCAGACCAGCACGCCCGGCCCGTCGGCGAGGCCGGCGGCCGCCGCCGCGAGCACGTCGCCGACGACCGCGACCGGGAACGGGATGCCGCGCGCGCGCACACCCGCGGCGATCGCCTGGCTGGTCGCGACGTCGCCGACGCCGGCCATCGCGCACACCGTCGCCGTCGGCGGCACGTCGCCGGCGGCGGTGCGCAGGGCTTCGGCAAGTCCGTCGCACGCGGCGTCGATTCCCTGCACCGCAGGCTGCACCGCGCGGGCGTCGCCGCCGGAGCGACAGCCGACCGGCCACCATTCGTAGCGGCACTGGCTGCCGCCGACGTCGAGTCCGAGGAACACCGCGGCAGGCTAGTGGCGAAAGGTCGGCGACGCGAGGCGGCGCCTCGCCTTCCTCGCGAGTTCCACCGTGGTGCCGGCCTCAGCGTGCGATCGTCGCCGCGACCCACTGCTGCACCGCCGCCAGCACCACCTGCGGCTCGATCAGCGCCTGGCAGTGCGGCACGCGATCGCAGCGCGGCAGGTAGCAGCACAGGCAGTCGAGCCCGGGCGGCACGATCTTGCTGCCGCGGCCGTACAACTCGATCTCCGCCGCCGACGTCGGACCGAACAGCACGACCGCCGGCACCTTGCGCGCGGCGGCACAGTGCACTGCCAGCGAATCGCTGGTGACGACCGCGCGGCACTGGTCGATCAGCGCGGCGAAACGGCCGTACGAGTTGTGGTTGCCCCCGTCGAACACCGGGCGACCGGCACTCGCGGCGAGCAGTTCCTTGTGCGTCTCGACCTCTTCGGGACCACCGAGCAGCAGCACGCGCAGGCCGGCGTCGGTGCACAGGCGCAGGAACGTCTGCTGGTGCGCCCGCGTCCACTGCTTGTAGGCCCAGCGTCCACCGGCCCCGGTGTTGAGGCCGACCAGCGGCCCCTTGCCGCCGAACCCGGCGACGAACGCCTTCGCGGCCGCCGCGTCCTTCGCCGACGGCTCGAGGATCGGTTCGCGCACGGCGGCCGGATCGAGGCCGAGCACCTGGGCCACCAGATGCTGGTAGGTCTCGGTGTTCGCCTTCTTGCGGTCGTCGCCGAGCCCCATCAGCAGCCAGCGCTCGGCCCCGGGTCCGAGCGGCACGATCCGCCCGTCGGCCGAACGCACGTAGCCGCGCCGTTCCTTGCCCTTCGCCATCGCCGCGAGCACCGCCGCGTCCGGATCGGCGTCCGGACACAGCACGACGTCGAACGTCTCGGTGGCGAGCCGTGCCGCGGTGACGGCGTCGTCGGTCGCGAGCACTTCGTCGACCAGCGGGTTGCCGTCGAACAGGGCGGCCGCCGACTTGCGGGTCAGCCAGGTCACCTTCGCCTGCGGCCACGCCGCGTGGATCGCCGGCAGGAACGCCGTGGTGCGCAGCACATCGCCGGTGGCGGCGAGCTTGACCATCAGCACCCGGTGGCGGATCGGCGCGTACTCGTCGCAGGTCGCACACACCTTGCCGCGGCGCTTGTGCGGCGCACACGGGCGGTCCCACCGCACGTGGCGGCAATCCTGCTTGAGGTCGAAGTCCATCGCGGCGGTTATCGGCAGGCGAGGTGGTCCTGCGTGCGGCAACGTAGCGAAGCGGTGCGAACGAGGCCACGGTGCCGAGTTCCGTGAAGATCCTCGGGCAGCCGGTTGCGGCCCGACTCGGCGTTCGCCCCAATCCCGGCATGACCAGCCTCCCCGCTCTCTGGCTGCCGATCCTGCTGTCGGCGGTGTTCGTGTTCGTCGCCAGTTCGCTCGTGCACATGGTGCTGCAACTGCACAAGGGCGACTACCGCAAGCTGCCGGACGAGGACGACCTGCTGGACGCGCTGCGCCGCACCGGCACGAGTCCGGGGCAGTACATGTTCCCGTGCGCCGAGTCGATGCAGGAGATGGGCTCGCCCGAGATGGGCGCCAAGTTCGCCCGCGGCCCGATCGGCACGCTGATCGTCCGGCCGGGCGGCTCGATGAACATGGGGCAGGCGCTGGGCTCCTGGTTCGGGTTCTGCCTGCTGATCGGCGTGCTGGTCGCCTACCTGACAGGCCTGGTCAAGGCACCGGGGGCCGACGGCGTGTTCCGGTTCGCGTCGGCCGCTGCGGCACTCGGCTACGCGTTCTCGAGCGTGCCGGACTCGATCTGGAAGGGTGTGCGCTGGTCGACGACGGCGCGGTTCCTGTTCGACGGGATCGTCTATGCCCTGGTCACCGGCGCCACGTTCGCGTGGCTGTGGCCGACGGCGGGCTGAACCGCAGCGTGGAGCGCCCAGGCGACGCCGCTAGTGCGCGACGAGCCGCTCCACCACCGCCTGCACCTCGGGGCCGAGGTGGTCCAAGGTGAACAGCTCGAGGCAGCGGCGACGGCCCGCTTCGGCGTGCGCCTCGGCGAGCGCCGGGGCGCGCAGGTAGCGCGCCAGCGCCTTCGCGAGCGCGGCTGCGTCGCCACGCGGCACCACCGTGCCGGTCACGCCGTCGACCACGATCTCGCCGTTGCCGCCGGCGTCGCTGACCACCTGCGGCACGCCGGCGAAGCCGGCTT
>JAEUHU010000568.1 GCA_016793305.1 Planctomycetota bacterium | reverse complement strand
GCCGCCATGGCGTCGAAGTTCTGCGTGTACGAAAGCTGCGCCGTCAGATTCGACGCCGCAGTGAGAGCGACCACTGCAGAGAGCAGCGTGGTCATCCCGAACGAGGTTCGTGCTTGCATGGTTCTGTCTGGGAACAAGTAGCAGGACAGGGGAGAGACGGCTCGCTTGGCGGGAACGGGAGGTGTACCGGCTCGCTGCGAGTCGCCACCTGGCATGGACCAGGCACGATGGAGAGTAGCTCGTGCAGGCAGTTCGTCCAGTGGGCTCCGCGGCGTTTCCCTCTGCTCCGGCGAGCCGTCCCGGGCGATCCAACACGCCACCGCGGCACTTGTTGCGCAAGGGCGCATTGGATCGTGATGGAGAGCCATGTCGCTTTCGTTTCGCCGTGGCTCACGCCACCATCCGCCCATGGCTTCGCTGCGTCTGCTGATCACTGGTGCCAGCGGGTTCCTCGGCATGTACGTCGCCGCGGCGGCGCGTCGGGCGGGGCACCGCGTGCTGGCGACCGGACGGCGGGGCGGCGATGTCGCCGTCGACCTGCTGGCGCCCGGCATGGTCGCGGCCGTGGTGCAGGCCGCGGCCCCCGACGTGGTGCTGCACCTCGCGGCGATGGCGCGGCTCGACGACTGCGAACGCGATCCCGACGCGGCGCTGCGCGCGAACGCGTGGTTGCCCGAGCAGTTCGCCGAACGGTTCGGCGCGCGCCTCGTGCACGTCTCCACCGACCTGGTGTTCGCGGGCACGCGGGCGCCGTGCGGTCCGCACGATCCGGTCGGCCCGCTGTCGGTCTACGGCCAGAGCAAGGCGCAGGGGGAGGAGCGCGTGCGCGCGCATGGTGGGCGCGTGGTGCGCCTGCCGCTGTTGTTCGGTTCCGACGAGAAGGCCCGCGGCGCCACCGCGTCGTTGCGTGCATCGCTGCAGCAGGGCCGTGCGGTCGCGTTGTTCACGAACGAGTACCGGACGCCGCTGCACGCGCGCGACGCCGCGCAGGCGCTGGTCGAGTTGGCTGCGATGCCCGACGGGCCTGGGCTCTTGCACCTGGCCGGCCCGGAGCGCGTGTCGCGTTGGGAGCTAGGCGTACGCTTCGTGCGGGCGCACGGCTTGCCGCACGACCTGCTGCAGCCGGTCGAGTGCCAGGACCCGTTGCGGCCGCGCGATGTCTCGCTGGCGTCCGACTGGCAGGCCGCACGGTCGCTGTCGGCGATGCTCGCGGACAGCTGAGCCGACAGCTGAACGGTCGCGGCGAGCACCTGCTGCCCGCGCGCCGTCGCTTGTCGATCCTGCCGTGCGCTTCTACTGGCGGCGCGGCCTGCGACCACCCGACTGGCCGCGCGACTGCCGCTCGTACTCCGGCAGTTCGAACGCTTCGCTCGGCAGGGTTCGCAGCGCCGCTTCGAGTTGCTGCAACAGGACCTCGTCCTTCGCCTCGGTGCAGCGCGCCCGCAGCATCTCGGCGGTCTGCATCGTGGTGATGCCGAGTCCGTCGGTGGCAGCGGCGGCCGCGGGGTTGGTCGCGAACGAGGTCTGCAAGGCCGCGAACGTGCCGGCGCGATCGCCGGCCTGCAGGCGCAGTCGGGCGATGCCGCCGTGGCTCATCGCGACGAAGTGCTCACCGTCCTGGTTGCCGGTCGCCATGCGGTAGCGCGCGAAGCGATCGATCGCGCGCAGGTATGCCTGGATCGCCGCGTCGTCCTGCTGCGCCCGTCGGTGGTGTTCGGCGGCGACCATCTCGGCGTAGCCGGCGAACCACGGCAGCGCCGGTGCAGCACGCGGCTCTGCGAGCCGGCGGTCGTAGTCCTGCTGCAGCGCCTCGGGGCCGCCCTGTTCGAGCAGTCGCGTGCGCAACCGTTCGTGCAGCAGCGGCGAGAGCGGGAATCGCTCGAGGCCGCGGCCGAGCACTGCGTCGACCTCGGGCGCGCCGAAGTAGTGCAGGAAGTCGTAGTGGTCAGCGGTGTGCTGGTCGGTCCCGAGCGGGTGCTTCTGCAGCAGGCCGTAGGTCGTGTGCACGTCGCTCATCCACGACGGCTCCCAGTCCTGTTTCTGCCGGACGGCGGCGACGATCGCCTGCTGGCGCGCCTCGGCGAACAGGGCCAGCAGTTCCACCGCGAGGCGACTCTCGGCTTCGGCCGGGAGCTGGGGGGCGGCGGCGATCGCGTGGCCGTAGGCCTTCGCCGACTGGCCGCCGTGGTGGGCCAGCAAGGCCGCGAGCGCTTCGGGGCGCCAGCCGTTGGCGCCGGCTCGGAGGGCTCGCTGCAGCGCACGCTCGGCATCGTCGAGCAGCAACGCGCGTTGTTGGCGCAGCGCGCGCGCGGCTCCACGGCCGACGGCGCTGGTCGTGTCGAGCGCTTGCAGCAGGTTGCCCTCGGCGACGTCGAGCAGCGCCGTCGGATCGTCGGGGCGTTCGGCGAGCGCGCGGTCGCTCGCGTCGGCGGCCGCCGCGCGATCGACCGAGACCGCGGCTTCGTAGCTCTGGCCGGTCAGCGCGGTGCGCCAGCGCTCGACGTCGAGCGCCGGCCTGCTGCCGGCAAGACCACTGTGCGCGGCGGCCAAGCTCTGGGCGCGACTCGACGTGCCGGCGAAGCGGCGCAGCGACTGCGCCAGCGCCTTGCGTTCCTCGGCGGCGAGCGGCGCCTTCAGCGTGTCGGCGATCAGGTCGACCGTGCCGACGTCGGAGGCCTGCTGCATGCCGGCGCGCGCTTGCTTCGCCAGCTCCGGATCGAGGCCGAACGCCGACAGGCGCAGCAGTTCGATCGGCACCTTGTCGCCGGTGGCCAACGCCTGCTGCAGGATCGCGCGCCGCTGCTCGGCGTCGGTGCTCGCGAACAAGCGCTCGATCGCCTCGCGATCGACGCTGTCGGGACTCTCGAGCTTCTCGCGCAGCGAGCGATCGCCCTTCACCACCGGCGGGGCCTGGAACGCGCGCTTCTGGATGCCGTCGCGCAGCGTGTCGAACACCGACTGCGTGTCCCACGTGTAGAACACGTCGAACACCTCCTTGCCG
>JAEUHU010000252.1 GCA_016793305.1 Planctomycetota bacterium | reverse complement strand
AGGCGCTGCAGCGACTCGCGGGCGACCCGCACGCGGTCGAGGGCGATGCCGGGCTTCAGGGCGAACAGGATCGTGCGGTGGAACATCGGGCGGCCGGGCATCGTCGGGGGCCAGGGCCGCGGCGGCAACGATCGGCTGCCGGTCAGGGCGCGATCGGACGAACGGCGGCGATCGGGCGGATGAGGGGTCGTGGTTTTGCCACGAACTGCGCGCCTGCGGCGGTGGTCAGAAGCGCGGCTCACCCGGCGCTCGCCGGGGACAGGGGCCAACGATAGCTTCGGTCATGCTGGACCAGATTGCGGGCCGGCGCGAGCGGCCGACCGTCAGGTCGGCCACCGATTCTTCACGCGCCCTTGGCGACGCGGAGCGGCCGGCGCTGGTGCGCCTCTTCGCCGACCGGGTGGCCGAAGCAGACGCTCGCTTCCCCCTCTTCCCAGCAGAACACCACCTCGCCGGTCCGGCTCGTGCCGGGGATGTGCACCGTCAGCGGGTTGGTGCGCAGCACCGTCATGCCGAGCTGCTCCAGCTCGTGGCGGCACTGGTGCAGGGCCTCGTCGTGGGCCCAGATCTGCGCGTCGAGCTCGGCCAGCTCGCTACGCAGTCCTTCGGGGGTCTCCGCGGCCTCGAGCTGCTCGCGCTGCCGCGCCAGGTGGCGGCGGGCCGAGCGGCGCTCGACGACCTCGGCAGCGATCGCGCGGACCAGGCGCAGGACCTGGTTCGCTTCCGGCAGAGTGTAGGTGCGCTTCATCGGATTCCCTTTCGGTGCGGGGGAGCACCGGGTGAGGACGGCCGGCGGAACGGTCGATCTGCACGCGTCGTTGCAGACCGCCGTCGCTGCTCTGTAGTGTGACGCTGCGCATCGGTTACCAAGCGGTGCGCGAAACGATTCTCATGACCGAACGCGATGTGATGCCCTTCGACGTCGTGGTGGTGGGCGGCGGCCCTGCCGGCCTTGCCACCGCGATCCACTTGGCGAACCTGATCGAGCGCCACAACGCCTCGGCCGCCGACGACAAGAAGGTCGCGGCAGAGATCTGCCTGATCGAGAAGGCCGCCGAGATCGGGGCCCACTCGATCTCGGGCGCGGTGATGGATCCGAAGGGCCTCGATGCGCTGCTGCCGGGCTGGCGGACCATGGAGCCGAAGGCACCGATCGAAGCCGAGGTCCACGACGACTACGCGATCTGGTTGACGGAGAAGGGCGGTACGAAGTTCCCGATCACCCCGCCGCCGCTCAGGAACCACGGCAACTTCGTCATCTCGCTGAACAAGATGGTGAAGTGGCTCGGTGCCATCGCCGAGCAGAAGGGCATCCAGGTGTTCCCCGGCTTCCCCGGCGCCAAGCTGGTCCGCGAGGGAAACGCCGTGACCGGCGTGCAGCTCGGCGACAGCGGCGTCGACAAGCACGGGCAGCCGAAAGGGAACTTCCAGGCCGGCGGCATCCTGTCCGGCAAGCTGGTGGTGCTCGCCGAGGGCAGCCGCGGCTCGATGACCAAGCAGCTGATCGCCGACCTGAAGCTCGAGGGCAAGAACCCGCAGGTGTTCGGCGTCGGCGTCAAGGAAGTGTGGGAAGTGCCGAAGGGCCAGTGCCCGCCCGGCCTCGTCGTGCACACGATGGGCTACCCGCTCGACAGCAAGACGTTCGGCGGCGGCTGGGTCTACGGCATGGGCCCGAGCGAGGGCGACAAGAACCTCGTGTCGATCGGCCTCGTGGTCGGTCTCGACTACCGCGATCCGACGATGGACGCGCACCGCCAGCTGCAGCGGATGAAGCTGAACCCGAAGATCGCGCCGTTCCTGAAGGGCGGCAAGATGCTGCACTACGGCGCCAAGTCGCTGCCCGAGGGTGGCCTCTACTCGATGCCGAAGCTGTTCGGCGATGGCTTCGTGCTGGTCGGCGACAGCGCTGGCCTGATGAACAGCATGCGGTTGAAGGGCATCCACCTGGCGATGCGCTCGGGCATGCTGGCGGCGGAGACGGCGTTCGCCTGCCTGCAGAAAGGCGACTTCTCCGCGGCGTCGACGGCGCTCTACGACCAGAAGCTGAAGGCCGACTGGGTGCACGACGAGCTGTGGAAGTGCCGCAACTTCCACCAGGGCTTCCACAAGGGACGCCTCGCCGGCCTGATCAACGCCGGCTTCGCGACGCTGTTCGGCGGCAAGGGCACGCTGTGGTCGGACGAGCTGAAGAGCAACGCCGGCCACACCTACATGCAGAAGGTCGGCGACTACTTCGGCGGGAAGGGCAAGCCGAAGCAGGACAAGCTGCCGGAGGACGGCACGCTGACG
>JAEUHU010000543.1 GCA_016793305.1 Planctomycetota bacterium | reverse complement strand
GCACCTTCTCAACGTACCTGCCGTGATCCGGGACGGTCTCGATCATGGAAACGGCCATGACATGCCGATGAGAGCACCGGTCGGCCCGCGGCTTCGGCCCGAACTCGCCGACCTCTGGAGCCAGTCGTGAGCGAGCAACATCCGGACAAGAGCACAGCGACCACCGCCACCCCGTCGCACGACGCGCCTGCCAAGGCCGGCGAGCCAGGCGGTGCGGCGCTGAGCGATCTGATGGCGCACGGCGACAAGGGGCGCACGGCCGCGCGTGGTCCCGACCTCGAGCAGCAGGCGCTGCGCGCCGCCGAACAGGCGCTGGCGGAGGGGGAGCGCGCGCTGGCCAACGCCCGCGCCCAGCTGCAACCGACTCCGCCCAAGGCATTGCCGAACGGCCGCCGCGAGTTGCTGCTGCGGCTGCTGCTCGCCGTCAACGTGCTGGCGATGGTCGTGGTGGCGCTGCTGCCGGCACCCGGCGGTTCGACCACGACGGCCACGCCGCCGGCCGAACACGTTCCGCACGCGGAGCCCACCACGCCGCCGGCAGCGCCGCGCACCGACGAACTGTGGGATCGGGCGATCGCCGCGTCCCAGCGCCGTGACTACGCGACCGCGGTGGCACTGCTCGAGCGCTATCTCGCCGAGAGTCCGCGCATGGCGCCGAGCCAGCAGATGAGCGTGTTCCTGGCCCTGTCGCACTACGCGAGCAAGTCGGGCGACTTCAAGAAGGCGCAGGAATTCGATCGCCGCGCCCGTGCGCTCGACCAGAGCCATTCGCTGCCCGAGGACCTGGTGGCGATGGCGCAGGCGGCAGCCGAGAGCGGTGACCAGGCCAACCTCCGGCGTGCCTGGGCGCGCTTCCTGCTGCAACAGAAGCAGATCCCGAGCTCCTTGTATCCGCAGGTCGCGACCGCCTACCTGCAGCTCGGCGACAGCTACCGGCACGAGGCCAACGAGGCCGCCGAGAAGCAGCGGCTCGCCGAACTCGCCGAGACCGAACGTCGGTTGCGCGAGGAGGCCAGGAAGGCCCAGGAGGCCCCGAAGTGAGGTTCCTCGCCGCCCTGCTCTTCTTCGCCGCGGCGCTGCTCGGCCAGGCGGACGAGACGTTCACGCTCCGGCAGGTCGAGGCGCCGAACGGCGGCCAGCCACGCCTGCTGGTGGCGGCCGACACGCGCGCCTTGTCGTGCCTGGACGCGGTGCAGCGGCTCGCGCGCACCTGCAACTGGAACCTCGCCGTGGAGAGCCCGCCGCTCGAGGCGGACCTGCGCTTCGCGACGGTCGACCTCAACCTGGCCGACCAGGACGCGCGTCTCGTCGCCCAGCTGATCTGCGTCGCCGGCGACGCCGACTGCGTGTTCGACGAGAGCGGCACCGGTCCCGGGGGGCGCGTCACGTTGCACGTCGTGCGCCCACCCTCGGCGGAGACCGAGTCGGGTCGGCAGCGGCTGCGTTCGCTGTCCGGGCAGTGGTATCGCTCGTTCCTGCGCGACGACCTGCAGTACGAACCGCTGGTTCAGCGCGAGGCCGTGCAGGTGCGCATGCACCTCGGCCAGCTGCTGGTCGAGAGCGGCGACCTCGAGGCGGCGATCCCGTTCTTCCAGGAGGTCTTCGACAAGCGCCCGCACGACCACGTCGGCCAGGCGCTGCTCGCGATCGGGGAGTGCTGGCTCGATCTGGCCGCCGGCGAGACCGACCGCGCGAAGCAGAAGGAGGCCTACGGCAAGGCCGAGGCGGCCGCGCGTTCGGTGTTCGAACGCATGCCGACCGCGCCCGAGGTGACGCCCGCGACCATCCTGGTCGGCAAGGCACTGCTCGGCCAGGCGCGCGCCGAGCCGCAGCGCGAGGCCATGCGTCGCATCGCCGAACGCTGCCAGGAGGAGCTGCGCGCCCGTGCGATCCGCCTGCTCGACTCGGTCCAGATGCTGGACGTATGGCTGCTGGCGGCACAGGCACAGTTCCTGCTGGAACGCCCCGACCGGGTCCACGAGACGGTGTTGACCATGCGCGAGTCGCCGTACTTCGTCGACATGCGCGACGAGCAGTTCCGCGACTACCACTTCCTGCTCGGCTACGGCGCGCTCGGCACCGGCAAGCCTGAGCTGGCGATGAAGGCCCTGGAGTGGTTCCTGCTGCACGCCGATGCGGATCCGCGCCGTGGCCTGTCGCTGGTGCTGCTCGCCGAGGCCTACCTGGCGCAGCAGCGCTTCGTGCAGGCGCGGGCGGCGAGCATCGAGGCGCGCACCCGGTTCCTGGCGACGATGACGTCCGAATGGCGCGAGCGCACCTTGCGCGTCTGGGCGCGTTCGGCGCTGGCACTCGGCGAGAAGGAGAGTGCGTTCGTCGAGCTCGAACAGATGGTGATGCGCGGCGAAGAGCCGGAGCTGGCCCTGTTCCTGGTCGACGAGATGCTGCTGGACCGGCAGTGGCAGCGGGCCATCGCCATCGCCTCGACGATGGTGGGCGAGGACAGCTCGATCGGCGACCGCGCGCGCTTCAAGACGGTGCAGGCGCTCTACCAGCAGGCCGCCGCGAGCGAGCACTTCGACGACTTCCCGGCCCAGGCCACGCTGCTGGCGCCGCGCATCAAGGACGCCGAGCTGATGCAGAAGGCCGCCGAGATGATCGGCGACGCCTACACGCG
>JAEUHU010000535.1 GCA_016793305.1 Planctomycetota bacterium | reverse complement strand
CGCGAACACGCGGTTGATCGGGTGCTCGCTCGCGGACTTCAGCACCTTGCCGATCGTGAAGTCGTAGCGGAAGCCGCCGCCGTGGGCGGCGAGCAGCGGCGCCATCGCTTCGCGGTACTGCTGGTAGAGCGCGTCGTCGGTGACGGTGAGGCCGACCATCATCTCGTAGGTCATGGTGGTGAGCTTAGCGGTGGTGCAACGGCGTCGACGCGGAGCTACTTGCCGTTCGCCGGCCGCTGCGGTCGCAGCAGGGCGCGCACCTGTTCCGGGTCGACGGTGAGTTCGATGGTCTGCTCGCCGCCGGTCGTGATGTCCACGTGCTCCGGCGTGCGCTCGTAGAGGGAGTTCCATGCGCCGGCGTCGTCCCGCACCTGCAGCAGGAACGCGTAGCGGCCGCGCCATTGCAGCGTGGTCGTGGCGGTGCCGTTCGTCAGCGGCATCCGATTGCAGGCGTCGGCTGCGCGTTCGGCCGCTGGCGAGCGCAGGCTGGCCAGAGGGTTCCTTTCGTCGGCCACGGACATCATC
Organism: Planctomycetota bacterium; assembly: GCA_016793305.1. Next base: position 2,564 of record JAEUHU010000535.1, on the reverse strand, counting down.
CAGCCGAAGTGGCCTCGGAGCTCGGCGAGCACCGGCTCGTTGCGCGCCAGGAGGAACGGCACGAGGCGCAGTCGTCCCTCTGGAGCATCGTCCGGCAAGCCGCGCACTTGCACCCTGCACTGCGGCAGCGGCGGCACGGCGATCCTCGACGCCCCCGAGCGCAAGTCCGTTCGAATGGGCAGGCCGTGGTCGCTCACCACGAGCATCGGCACCGCGGCGTCGTTCGGCAGCGTCGCGCGCAGCTCGCCGTCGAACGGGATCTCCGCCCACGTGCCGCCTTCGCGGGCCCGCAGCAGCGCCATTCCGGTGGCGTTCTCGTCGCGTGGCAGCTCGATGCGGCAACGCGCGTCCGCCACTTTGCCACGCAGGTCGAGCACGAGGCGCGGGTCCTCGGTCAGCCGGTTCGCGGCGACCTCGAGGTCGCGCACGACGGCGAGCGGCGGCCCGCCGGGGAAGCTGCGGAGTTCGAGGTTGCGGCGGCCGACGGGCACCCGGCGCGCGAGGAACGTCGTCCGTCCGGGTTCCCGCGCTTCCAGCTCGTAGTCGCCCACTTCGGGGCCGGCGTGGGAGGGCCGCGGCCACAGGATGCTGGCGGGCTGCGTGCGGCCACCGTTCACCGTCCAGTCCACCGGGCACACCTCCGGGTCGTGCAGGACCTCGAGGCGCACGGCACCGGTCTGCGCAGGGTGCAGCAGGATCTGCAACTCCTTGCGCGGTGGTTCCGCACGGGCCGCGATCTCGAGGACCTTGCTCCTCGCGTGGTCCGGGGCATGCGCGAAGAGCATCAGGTCGGCGCGAGGCGGTGCATGCACGGTGAAGCGACCCTGCGCGTCGGTCCGTACGGCCGGCAGATCCCGCAGGTCGGCGAGGCACGTCACCGTCGCGGCCAGGGGTTGCTGCGTGACCGCGTCGAGCACGACGCCGTTCAGCCAACTCGGGAACGGCTGTACGGGGATCGGTCCGAGATCGACCTCGCTCGCGGGCGTTGCGTCGCCGGTCGGCAGCCGCACCTGCACGGAGCCGATCGCCTGGTCCTCTGCATCCAGGACCCGGTAGGTCCGTGCGACTTCGCCAGGAACCAGCCAAGGCTGACGCAGCCGGCCCTCGGCGTCGCTGGCTTCGTCGATCCACCCATCGCCCTCGTCCCATCGGCCGACCAGACGATGGCCGGCGAGCGGCCTGCCGTCGGAGTCGTGCAGGGAGAGCGTGAACCACGTGGTCGCCTTCTCGACGAGATCCACGGTGACGGCTTCGCCGGCGGTGGTGGGACCGCGGAAGTCGACCCAAGCATGCCGTTCGGTGCGCAGATGCCAGCCGCGGGCGAGCGGGGCGGCGAGCACCAGGTCCGGGCGTCGACGTTCGATCGGCACCGCGCGCTCGTAGGACCCGCCGTCCACCCTCGCTTCCAACGGCAGTCTCGCCGGCATCGGGCTGTGCTGCCCCGTCGGCCGAAGCGTGCGTACGACGATCCTGCCGTTCGCAGGGCACGCCAGCACGACCGGCTCGGGGCCGAGTTCCTTGAGTGCGAACTCGATCGCGGGCGGATCGACGCCGAGCAGGTCCACACGCGCGCGCAACCGACGGCGCCCATCGATCGGCCAGCAGCCGAACGTCTGCGCGTGCGGCACGACGACGAGCCCGTCGTCGTTCGATTCGCGCGCCGCGACCTCGCGCCAGCAGCCTTCTTCGTCGGGAGGCAAGGTCAGTGCCTCGACGACGACGCGCAGGTCGGCTTGGGGCTCGCCGCGGTCGTCGACGATGCGGCAGCGCACGTCGAGGTCGGTGTCGACCCGCAGTTCGACGTGCGGCCTGGTCCAGTCGTCGGTCGCGAACCGGGTCGTGCCGTAGAGCGAACCGCTGCGCGCGGTCGCGCGCAGCCATGCCGCCGGTAGTCCCCGCAGGTCGACGAAGCCGTCGCGATCGCTGTGGCGCGTGGCGGGACTCGTGGCGGCGCCGTGCTCGGTGGTCGCGTCGTCGACGAGCGTCACTTCGGCACCGGGGACCGCGGCTCCCGTGCGGTCGACGACGCGCAGACGACACGCTGGTTCGTTCGTGGCGGTGGCGGCCGTCGATTCGCTGCTGGACGAGCGACCAGCGTCGCTCCGGGATGGTGTGTCGGTCGCCAGCGCACACGCCAGCAGCGTGCTGAGCAGCACCAGGACGAGTGGCATCGGCACGCGGTGGCGCAGCAGCTTCATGGGCATTGCGGGGTGCAGCTCTCCTTGGCGAGGTGTGCGAGTCTAGCGCCGGGCGCGAGTCCGTGCGCAGTCGGCGCGATGGCGCGGCGCGGCCGCAACCGCCCCGTTCCCGCTCAGCGGCGCCGGAAGCGCAGCACGTAGTTCTCGCGCAGGAACGGCGTCTCCTCGCGGCGCACCAGCTCGAATCCCGCGGCCGTGACCTCCTGCGTGACCAGCGCCTCGCCTGCGCGCACGTGCTCGAGGATCCACTCGCGGCTCACTCCTGGTTCGCGGATGAAGTCGAGGATCACCAGTTCGCCGCCCGGCCGCAGTGCTTCGCGGATCGACGCCAGCGTCGCCTGCGGATACTCGAAGTGGTGGTAGGTG
>JAEUHU010000510.1 GCA_016793305.1 Planctomycetota bacterium | reverse complement strand
CCCCTTTTCCGCAGCGCCGATCCATGCCCACCACGTGTGTTGTTGGCATCCTCTGGGGTGACGAAGGCAAGGGCAAAGTCATCGACTACCTCGCCGCCGAGACCGACTACGTCGTGCGGTTCGGCGGTGGTCACAACGCCGGTCACACGCTGTACCTGCCGACCGGCAAGCTGGTCCTGCACCTGATCCCGTCCGGCATCGTCCGCCCGCACACGGTCAACGTGATCGGCAACGGCGTCGTCGTCGACCCGATCCACCTGTGCGGCGAGATCGACAAGATCCGCGAACGGGGCCTCGCCGTCGACCTCGGCCGCAACCTGCTGCTCAGCGAGCGTGCGCACGTGATCGTCGAGGCGCACCGCCGGCAGGATCAGTGGGCGGAGGGCCTGCGCGGGGCTGGCAAGATCGGCACCACCGGCCGCGGCATCGGCCCGGCCTACGCCGACCGCTGTGCCCGCATCGGCCTGCGCCTCGGCGACCTGATCCGCCCCGAGCGCCTGCGGACCTCGTTGCAGGGCCTGGTCGCGCAGAAGAACGCCTGGTTCGGCGCCGCTGGCATGCAGCCGCTCGACCTCGACGCGACGTTCCGCGACCTCGCGGCCGCTGGCGAGCGCCTGCGCCCCGGCATCGTCGACGCCGGCGCCACGCTGCGGCAGGCGCACGCGGCCGGCAAGCGCATCCTGCTGGAAGGCGCCCAGGGCTGCCTGCTCGACCTCGAGCAGGGCACCTACCCGTTCGTCACCAGCTCGCATGCCAGCACCGGCGGCGCCTTCAGCGGCACCGGCCTGCCGCCGCACGCGATGCGCACGGTCGGCATCGCCAAGGCCTACGCGACCCGCGTCGGCGAGGGCCCGTTCCCGACCGAGCTGAAGGACGAACTCGGCGACCGGCTGCGCATCGCCGGCAAGGAGTTCGGTTCGACCACCGGCCGGCCGCGTCGCTGCGGCTGGTTCGACACCGTCGCGGTGCGCTACTCGGGCGCCGTCTCCGGCGCCGACGAACTGGTGCTGACCAACCTCGACGTACTGGCGGGGTTCCCGCTGAAGCTGTGCGTCGCCTACCGGTTGCCGGACGGCACGCGCACCGAGCAGCTGCCCGCGTTCGACCTCGAGCGCGCGCAGCCCGAGTTCGTCGAGCTGCCGGGCTTCACGCAGGACCTGCGGGCGATCCGCCGCTTCGGCGACCTGCCGGCGGCAGCACAGCAGTACGTGCAGGCGATCGAGCGCCACACCGGCCTGTCGATCCGCACGGTGTCGGTGGGGCCCGAGCGCGACCAGGTGATCGTGCGGTGACGAAGGCGAAGGACCGCAGCTCGGACTCCGACCGGCCGGCCCCCGACCTGGTGGTGCCGCGCAGCGTCGCCGTGATCATGGACGGCAACGGCCGTTGGGCGAAGCGCGCCGGCTTCGAGCGCATCCGCGGCCACGAGCGCGGCATCGACGCGGTGCGCACCACGGTCACCGAGTGCGCGCGCCTGGGTGTCGAGGCGCTGGTGCTCTACGCGTTCTCGGAGGAGAACTGGCAGCGGCCCAAGCGCGAGGTCGACCTGCTGTTCAAGCTGCTGCTGCGCTTCCTGGTCGAGGAACGCGGCACGCTGATGCAGAACCGCGTGCGCCTGCTGCATTCCGGCCGGCGCGAGCGGCTGTCGCCCGAGGTGCTGCGCACGCTCGACGAGACGATCGCGGCGACCGCGGGCAACACCGGCATGCGGCTCAGCCTGGCGATCAGCTACGGCGGCCGGCAGGAGATCGTCGACGCGGTGCAGCGACTCGCCGGCAAGGTGCAGCGCGGCGAACTGGCGCCTGCTTCGATCGACGAGGCGGCGATCCACGCGCATCTCTACCACCCCGAGCTGCCCGATCCGGACCTGCTGATCCGCACCGCCGGCGAGCAGCGCATCAGCAACTTCCTGCTGTGGCAGGTCAGCTACGCGGAGATCCACGTCAGCGAGGTCTGCTGGCCGGACTTCCGGGCCGAACACCTGCAGGCGGCCTTCCGCGACTACGGCCGCCGCGTGCGCAAGTTCGGCAAGGTGCTGTGATGGGGAGCGACCTGCGGACCCGCGCGGTGCTGGCGCCGTCGATGCTGGCGGTGGTCGGCGCGATCTACTGGCTCGACGTGCAGGGGCACACGGGGCTCCGGCGAGGGGCCTTGTCCGGCGGGCTGCTGGCGCTGCTCGGGGTCGTCGGCACCTGGGAATACGTGCAGCTGCTGCGCGGTGCGGGCTTCGCCGTCGCCGGCAAGACCCTGCTGCTGTTCACCACGCTGCTGCTCGGCAGCGCCTTCCCGTTCGGCTGGAACCAGGTCGACCACGAGTTCTACCCGCTGGTGCTCGGCAGCATGCTGCTGCTGTTCCCGCTGGCGGTGCGCTCGCTCGGTCGGCACGACATGAAGCGCGGCCTCGAGCTGCAGGGCAGCACGCTGCTCGGCTTCCTGTTCGTCGCCTGGCCGATCTACTTCGCGATCGGCACCTGCCTGCGCAACCTGCCGTCGGTGCTGTTCGTGGTGCTGGTCTGCAAGGGCGGCGACATCGGCGGCTACTGCGTCGGTCGCCTGTGCGGGCGCCACAAGCTGATCCCGCACATCAGCCCCGGCAAGACCGTCGAAGGGGCGCTCGGCAGCCTCGCCGCGTCGGTCCTGCTGGCGGTGCTGCTGCGCGGCTCCCTGCTCGAGCCGGCCGTGCAGCTGCCGCTGTGGGCGGCCCTGCTGCTCGGCGTCGTGCTGAACTTCACCACCCAGACCGGCGACCTGATCGAGTCGCTGCTGAAGCGGCGCTGCAACGCCAAGGACAGCTCGCGCCTCGTGCCGGCCCACGGTGGAGTGCTGGACCTGATCGACAGCCTGCTGTTCTCGTTCGGCGCCTGGTTCGTGGTGCTGGTCCTGACCACCTGAGCCGTCCGGGACGACCGACGCGGTCCGGCGAACGAGCGCCCGACGAGAATGCGCCTCCAATCGCCGGATCCCTGCGTAGACTCGCCGCCACATGAGCGACGCGGACATCCACATCCCGGTGCAGGCGGTCGACGAGGCCCGCACGCTGCTCGGTCCCCTCGACAGCAACGCGCGCCTGATCCGCGAACTGCACGGGGTCAGCGTGCTCGCCCGCGACGGCAGCCTGCGCCTGCTCGGCGACGCCACCCACGTGCAGGTGGTCCAGCAGGTGCTCGAAGAGTGCCTGAGCCAGATGCGCGCCGGCCGACGGCTGGGCACCCAGGACGTCGCCGCGCGGTTGCGCGCGACGCTCGGCCACGACGCCGGCGAGCCCGGCAACGGCAGCGGCAACGGGGGCGACCGACCCGCGCGCGCGAGCCATGTCGGGGCCGGCGGGGTCGCGGTGCGCGCACGCACCAGCGGCCAGCAGCGCTACCTCGAGTGCATGGACCAGCACGACGTGGTGCTGGCGGTCGGCCCCGCGGGCACCGGCAAGACCTACCTCGCGGTCGCCAAGGCGATCGAGGCGATGAAGACCGGCTCGGTGCGACGGCTCGTGCTGGTGCGCCCGGCGGTCGAGGCCGGCGAGAAGCTCGGCTTCCTGCCTGGCGACTTCCAGGCCAAGATCGATCCGTACCTGCGACCGATGCACGACGCGCTGCAGGACCTGCTCGATGCGCGTACGCGCCTGCGCTGGCTCGAGAGCGAAGTGGTCGAGGTCTGCCCGCTCGCCTACATGCGCGGCCGCACGCTGAACCGTTCGTTCGTGATCCTCGACGAGGCGCAGAACACCACCGTGCCGCAGATGCTGATGTTCCTGACCCGCCTCGGCGAAGGCTCGCGCATGGTGGTGACCGGCGACCCGTCGCAGGTCGATCTGCCCGGCAACGTCACCTCGGGCCTCGGCGACGCGTTGCGCAAGCTGCAGAACGTCGAGGGCATCGGCATCGTGCGGCTCGACGCCACCGACGTCGTGCGGCACGCGGTGGTGAGTCGGATCGTGACCGCCTACGACGCCGCGGCTCCGGCGCGCCCGCGCTCGTGAAGCGGGCGGCGTCCGCCCGGCGCGAGATGGCGGCGCCCCGCCGGACTCGGCGTCAGGCTGCGGCCGCGCGCCTGCAGCTCGAACTGCTGGACCGGGGTCGGCCGCGCACGCCGGTGGCGTTCGTGCGGGATGTGGTGCAGGCGACCCTGGAATTCGCCGAGCGCCCGGATCTGCCGGTGTCGCTGCTGCTGACCGACGATGCCGAGATCGCGGCCCTGCACGACGTCCATCTCGGCGACCCGACGCCGACCGACGTGATGTCGTTCGAACTCGACGGCGGGGCGGAGATCGTCGTCAGCGTCGAGACCGCGCGGCGGGTCGCCCGCAGCAAAGGGCACGCGGCCCGGGCCGAGGTCGCGCTCTACGTCGTGCACGGCCTGCTGCACACGCTCGGCTACGACGACGTGCGCGCGCGCGATCGCCAGCGCATGCGCCGAGCCGAGCGCGCCGTGCTGGCTCGGCTCGATCTGCACGTGCACGCGGTCGATGCGTGAATCGTCCGTCGCCGGCTCGTGTTCGCGCGTGTGGTGGGCGAGCGTCGCTGCGTGATGCTGCGTGCGTGGTGGAGTGGCGCGCACTCGCGGGTGGTGACGATCGGCAGCACCAACTCGAGCCACATCACGATCACGATCACGATCATGATCGTGACGACGAACGTGAGTCTCACGTCGATCCGCATGGACACGCCGTTGCACCGACATGGTGTTTCGTGCTACCGTCTCGCTCGTTCGCTCCTTCTGAAGTGCATCGTCGTCCGCAGGCACGCTTCGTCCTGACGTGTGCTGCCGCGATCGCTCGACGAGAGCGCGCGGCGACGAAGGCCTGCGAGCGCACGAAGCGCGATTGTCGGAATGGATCCTCGATCCTGAGTCGCAGCATGGTGAGCAACTCGAACGCGGGCGCCAGAGAACCTCTTCCCTCGGGGAGTGGGGCGGCCACTCGTCGTGGGCCGAGGGCTGCGAGCCGTGCGGCCGAGGGCGCCCTCGGGGCGCGGGACGCCGCTGCCGAGGGCGTCGACGAGTCCACCGAGGCGCTGCTGCAGCGCTACCGCCGCAACGGCGCGCACCGGCTGCTGGCCCAGGTGGTCGAGCGGCATCGTGCGATCGTCGAGGCGATGGCGGCGGGCCTGGCCGCCCGGCTGCCTCGCAGCGTCGACGTGCACGACCTGGTCCATGCCGGCTTGTGGGGGCTGATGCAGGCGATCGAAGCCTACGAGCCGGCGCGCTGCGACGCGTTCTCCGCGTTCATGCGGATCCGCGTGCGCGGGGCGATGCTCGACGAGCTACGCCACCTGGACTTCCTGCCGCGCCTGTTCCGGCGCCGGTTGCGCGAACGCGACGAGGTGCGCCAGCGGCTGCGCATGGAGCTCGAACGCGAACCGACCGACAGCGAACTCGCGGCGGCGCTCGGCATCACCGAAGAAGCGCTGCTGCGCCGCGCCGATCCGACCCTGGTGCGCGCGGGTGCGTTCGGGCGCGAAGCGGCGGCCGCCGGGGCCGACGAGGACCAGATGGCGGAGCTGGCCGACGAAGGCCTCGAGTCGCCGATCGAGCGGCTCGACCAGCAGGAGATGCTGGAGCGGATCCGGCAGAGTCTCGATCCGGTCGAATGGCGCGTGCTGCAGCTGCACTACCTCGAAGGACTGACCGGCAAGCAGGTGGCGCGCAAGCTGCGGCTGTCGGCGTCGCGCATCTGCCAGATCCACGGCCGCGTGCTCGATCGCCTGAAAGCCCGTCTGGCGCCGATCGGCTCCGACGCCGGCGGTTGACCGGCCGCCACCGCTCGCACCGGCCACCACTCGCACCGGCCACCACTCGCACTGGCAACCACTCGCACTGGCGTCGCTGCGATCGGCCGGGCAGCATGGCACCCCGATGGCCGCCAGCGAACGTGAACCGTGCCCTGGTGCCGGCAGCGACGAGTTCCACCGGCGCTCCGGCGAGCTGTGGTGCGAGGACGTGCCGGTGGCAGCCCTCGCGGAGCGCTTCGGCACGCCGCTCTACGTCTACAGCGCCCGTTCGCTCGACCAGCGGATCGACGCGGTGCGCGCGGCGTTCGGGCCGACGGCCCACATCTGCTACGCGGTGAAGGCGAACGGCAACCTGAGCCTGTTGCGGCGCGTGCACGCGCGCGGGGCTGGCTTCGACCTGGTCAGCGGCGGCGAACTCGAGCGGCTGCGCGCCGCCGGGCTGCCGACCACCGGGGCCGTGTTCGCCGGTGTCGCCAAGCAGGCCTTCGAGATCGAGGCCGCGGTCACCGCCGGCATCCTGTTCTTCAACGTCGAGTCGGCGCACGAACTGCCGATGCTGGCCGCCGCCGGGGCCGCGGCGGGCCGGCGCGTGCGAGTGGCGGTGCGGCTCAACCCCGACGTCGACGCCGGCACGCACGCCTACATCAGCACCGGCAAGAAGGACAACAAGTTCGGTATCGCGCTGGCCGACGCGGGCGCGGTCATCGCGGCGATCCGGCGCGAGCGCTGGCTCGAGCTGGTCGGCTACCACGTGCACCTCGGCAGCCAGCTGCGTTCGGTGGCGCCCTACCAGGAGGCACTGGCGCGCGTCGAAGCGTTCGCCGACGGGGCCGCCGAGCGCCGCGAGGGCCTCACGCACTACGACCTCGGCGGCGGGTTCGGCATCGCCTATGGCCAGGGCGAAGCGCTCGACGTCGGCGCCGTCGCGGCGGCGCTGCGGCCGCGGCTGCAGGCGCGCGGCTGGACCCCGGTCGTCGAGCCAGGCCGCTTCCTGGTCGGCGACGCCGGGGCTCTGGTCACCACGGTGCTCGGCGAGAAGCGGCAGGGCGGCACCGACTTCCTGCTGGTCGACGCGGCGATGAACGACCTGATGCGGCCGGCCCTCTACCAGGCCGAGCATCCGATCGTGCCGGTGCGACCGGGTGCAGGTGCCGAGCGGCTGGTCGACGTGGTCGGGCCGGTCTGTGAGACCGGCGACTTCCTGGCGCGGCGCCGGGCGCTGCCGCCGTGCCGGCCGGGTGACCTGCTGGCGGTCCTGGCCGCCGGTGCCTACGGTGCCAGCATGGCGTCGCACTACAACAGCCGGCGGCGCCCCGCGGAGGTCCTCGTCGAGGGCCGCGTGGCGACGCTGGTGCGCCGCCGCGACACGTTCGCGCAGCTGTGGGCCAACGAGATCGATGCGCATGAGACCTTCCACCTCTAGTCGCCGCCCGCGGTCCTGCGTTCGCGCCGTGGTCGTGCTGCTGTGGCTCGCGGCCTCGGGCTGCACCTTCCTCGCCGACGAGTTCGTGTGGCTCGACCGCGCCGCGGCCGAAGCACCCGGCGATCGCCTTCCCGACGGCGCGGCCTCGCGTCCCTGAACCCATGGTCGCCGAGAGCCTGCGCGAACGGGCGCGCCGAGGCACCGGCGCCGGCGAGTGCGAAGGCCCCGACGTGGTGCGCGGGGCCGCCGAGCATCCGGTCTGCGGCGATCGGGTCGAACTGAGCCTGCGCGTCTGCTCTGGCCGGGTGCAGGAGCTGCGTTGGCGCGCCGCCGGCTGCCCGGCGGTGTTCGCGGTCGCAGCACTGGCCGCCGAAGTGCTGGTCGCCGTGCCGACCGGCGAGGTCGCCGCCGTGCTGCACGACGCGCTCGCCCGCCATGGTGGGCTCGCCGCGCACGAACGCCACGCCGAGGCGATGGTGTGTCGGGCCCTGTACGGCGCCCTGGGGAACGGATGACCCGCTGGTCGGACTTCCTGGCCCGGTTGCGCGGCGACCTGCCCGACCGCGAGCGGCAACGTTGGCTGCTGATCCTCGAGCTGAACCGCCGCCTCGCCGCCGCCGATTCGCGGGCCGCGGTGCTGACCGTGCTGGTCGACGAAGCCGTGCGCCTGTTCGGCGCCGAACGCGGCTTCCTGGTCGTGCGCAGCCCGAAGGCTCCGGGGTTCGCGGTCGAGGTGGCGCGCAGCTTCGAGCGCGAGGCGGTCGCGAACCCCGAACGCAAGCTGTCGACGACGATCCTGCAGCAGGCGCTGGAACGTGGCGAGGGCCGCTTCAGCGAGGACGCGCAGGCGAGCGATCTCGCGGCGGCGCAGAGTGTCGCCGACCTGCGGCTGCGTTCGGTGCTGTGTGCCCCGCTGCGCAAGGGCGACGAAGTGCTCGGGGCGCTCTACCTGGACCATCGCTTCCAGGCCGGGGCGTTCACCGAGGCCGACCTGTCGTGGTTGCTGGCGTTCGCCGACCAGGGGTCGATCGTGCTGCACCTGCACGACCTGCTGGCGGCGAACCGCGCCCAGGCGGCCCAGCTCGCCGAGCAGAACCGCAGCTTGCAGGCGACCGTGCAGGCGCAGGCCGAAGTGCTCGCCGCACCGCCCGCCCCGCTGCGCCAGGACCTGCGCCATCCGTTCGCGTCGATGGTCGGCACGTCGCCAGCCCTGCTGCGGGCCCTGCACGTGCTCGATCGCGTCGTCGACACCGAGTTGCCGGTGCTGCTGTGCGGCGAGAGCGGCACCGGCAAGGAGGTCGCCGCGCGCGCGCTGCACCAGCAAGGGCCGCGGCGCCGCGGCGAGTTCGTCGCGGTCAACGTCGCGGCGATCGCCGACGGCACGCTCGAGAGCGAACTGTTCGGGCACGTGCGTGGCGCCTACACCGGCGCCGAACGCGACCGCATCGGCCTGTTGCGGCAGGCGGCGGGGGGCACGCTGTTCCTCGACGAGGTCACCGAGATGGACCTGGACCTGCAGGCCAAGCTGCTGCGCGCGCTCGAGGATCGCACGGTGCGGCCGCTCGGCGCCGATCGCGAGTTCTCGCTCGACGTGCGCGTGATCGCCGCGACCAACCGCGACCCGCGCCAGGCGATCGCCGACGGCCGGCTGCGCGAAGACCTCTACTTCCGCCTCGCGGTGGTGACCGTGCAGCTGCCGCCGCTGCGCCAGCGGCTCGACGACCTGGTGCCGCTGGCCGAGGCGTTCCTGCAGCAGGAAGCGCGGCAGCGCGGCGGCGTGGCGCCCGCGATCTCGCCGGCCCTGGCGGCGGCGCTGAAGGCGCGGCCGTGGCCCGGCAACGTGCGGCAGCTGCGCAACGAGTTGCTGCGGCTGCTGGCGATGGCCGACGGCGGGGAGCTGCGCGTCGAGGCGCTGCCGCCGCCCGAGGAGTTGCCGGCACCCACCGGTGGCCCGACGCCGGCGGGGTTCGAGCTCGCCGCGGTCGAGCGCTGGGCGATCGAACGGGCCCTGTCGCAGGCGCGCGGCAACAAGGCCGAAGCGGCCCGGCTGCTCGGCATCGGCAGGCGCACGCTGTACGACAAGCTGGCTGGCTGGCAGTGAGGGCTCGGAGTGTGCGGGATCTGCGCACCCGTGCGGTTCGAGCACGCCGGCAAAGCCTCGCCGCCAGCACGTAGAAGACTGTTCCAAAGAGGGTTGCATTCATGTCCCAGAATGGCACCGCGGTTGCGTTCCCGAACCTCGTGCTCCGCCCTGCATGCTGCTGGCTCGCCTTGGCCTGCGCCGCTGCGCTCCCTGCGCAGGCGCCGCGCCTGGTCGACAGCCTGGCCGCACCGCTGGCCTACCTGAGCCTCGACGCCGGGGCCTCGGCGACCCGCGGCCAACCGGGTGCCGTGCAGCGGCTGCTCGCCGAACCGGCGCTCGGCGTGCTGCTCGGGCCGACCCCTGCGGCAGCGGGTGTGGCGGGTGCCGAGGCCCCGCCGGCGCCGAACGGCGGCATGCAGGCGCTGGCGCTGGTCCGCGGCCTGATGACCCGCAGCGTCGGCGAGCTCGAGATCGCCTTGACCGGCGTGGTGCCCGACCGCGGCCAGCCGCTGCTCGTGCTGCGCGTTCGTCTGCAGCAACGCGAGTCGCAGCGCCTGCAGCAGGTGCTGGCGACCGGCGAACTCGCCGCCCCGGGCCGCCAATTCGGGGCGCAGCAGGCCTACCGGCTGCGCAGCGGGGAAGCGCGTGACGACCTCGGACACGAGGTCGAGCTGGCCCTGGTCGGCGACGACCTGCTGGTCGGCAACGACTCGTTGGCGTTCGCCACGCTGCTGCAACCGGCCAGCGCTCCGGCACGGACCGGCCCGGTGGCCGCGACCGGCCTCGCTGCGGACCCTCGCTACCAGTCGCTGCGCACGCAGGCGAACGCCGGCCCGGGAGCGCTGCACGTCTACGTCGATTGGCCGCGCCTCGGCCGCAACCTGCGGTCGTCGCTGGACGGCATGCCCGGGGCGCTGTTGCGCACGTCCGGACTCGATGCGGCACGCAGCGTCCTGCTGACGATCGACGCCCCGAACGGTGCCTTGGCGGCGACGCTGCTGCTCGACGTGCCGCGCGACCACCAGGGGGCCGACCCCGAGCCGTTGGCGACCACGCTCGACGGCTGGTTCGCGTCGGTGCGGCCGCTCGCCGGCAAGACCCTCGCCGGCGAACTGCCGGGAGGAGGACTCGGCGGGCTCGTGCTGTCGGTCGACCTGGCGCAGATGTTCACGCGCACGCACGGCGGCGAGCACCTGCTGCACGACCTCGAACACGCCTACGACGACTACGGCCTCGACTTCCAGCGCAACGTCGTGTCGCGGCTCGGAGAGCATGGCACCGTGCAACTGCACGTCGTGCGGTCGCCCGATGCCGCAGCGGAAGTGCACTCCGTCTACGCACTGCGCACCAGGAGTCGCACAGCAGCGATCGACTTGTTCGCCGACCTGCGGCGGGTCGCCGAGACCACCGGGCTCGGCAAGCTCGTCGCCGGGCGCGAGCGGCGTTCGTTCGACCTGCTCGAGCTGCAGGGCCGCGGCCCCGAGCGAGTGTCCGCGTTCGTTGCGGTCGGCGACGACGAGATCCTGGTTGCCAGTGACGCAGAATCCGTGGCCGCTGCGGTCGACGAACGGCGTAGTGCCGGGCGGTCTCGTGTGCGGCGTGACCAACTGGTCACGCAGGTGGTGCAGGCGCTCGGCAGCGATCGGGTGGCCGGCATGTTCGACGTCGATCTCGCGCCCCTGTTCGCGCAACTCGCCGCGTCGTTCGTCGGAGCCGACGGCAAGCCTCTCGATCTGTCCCGTCTGCCGAAGCGCCACGTCGGCTGTGTCGACGTGCACCGCGACGACACGAACTCGATCGTGCGCATCCGTGTGTTGTCGTCGCGTTGAGCCGTAGCTGGTCCGCGCCCGGTCGTTCTTTCTCTTCCTGAACCGAGAGCATCCGAGCCTGGCTCGGTTGCGAATGTGATCGCAAACGGCGACGTGCCGGCCTTCGGGTCGACACGGCGTCACGGGTGCACGGTCTTGGGGCGTGGTTGGTCCGAACTGGGGCAGGCAAGGACCGACCGCAAACCTCCCGCGTGTGTTGCGCGGGGCCGTGCACCCGACCCTTCTTCGGGCGCACGAGTCGTCTGGTCCTCGCGGACCGTTCCCTACCGGGGCAGGCAGGAACGGAACGCGAGGTTCGCGTGGTGTCACGCGGCGACTCGTGCGCCCTATTTTCTTTCGTGGGCGCTCTGCTTTCGTGCATGGAGCGGCCGGCCTACAACCGCCGCCATGCCCGCCGACCGCAACGACGACGACCGAAAGGACGACGACCCGACGCAGGGCCCGAAGGCTGGAGATCGAGGGCCCGGCACCACTCCGACCGAAGCGAGCGTCGCGACCACTGTGTCCGACAGCGAGCCCGGGTCTCCGGGCCGCGCGCCCGGCGTGCAGGTGGAGGGCGAGCCCGGTTCGGTCGTCGTGCAGGACAGCCTGCCGGACACGATGTTCGTGTTCCCGCTGCGCCGCGCGGTGCCGTTCCCGCAGCTGATGATGCCGCTGCTGCTCGACACCGAGAGCGCGCGTGAGATCGTCGCCAAGGCCGAGGCGCACAACGGCTTCCTGTTCCTGGTGCTGCAGAAGGACCCCGAGCAGGACGTCAAGACCGCCGCCGACCTGCACGAGGTCGGGGTCGTGACTCGCATCCTGAAGTCGCTGAAGCTGCCCGACGGCGGCATGTCGGCGATGACCCAGGGGCTGCGCCGCGCGCGCATCGCCAAGGTCGTGCGCGAACAGCCGCACCTGGTCGTGCGCACCAAGGAACTGGTCGAGATCCCCGCCCAGGGCGACCGGCCGGCGTCGCTGTTCCGGTTGCTGCAGAAGCAGCTCCGCCAGCTCGCCGAGCTGCAGGAGCAGCAGGACCACGGCTTCGCGACGGCGCTGCTGAACGTCGAGGACCCGAGCCAGCTCGCCGACTTCACCGCCGGCGTCGTGCGCAAGGTCACCGATCGCCAGCGGCTGCTCGAGCAGCTCGACGTGGCGCAACGGCTCGAGCTGGCGCTGCAGTTCGCGATGGCGGAGAGCGAGCTGGTGGCGCTCGACAAGAAGATCCTCGCCGAGATCCGCGACAAGGCCGAGAAGGCGCAGAAGGACTACTTCCTGCGCGAGCAGCTGAAGATCATCCGCCGCGAGCTCGGCGAGGAGAAGGATCCGCGCGCGCTCGAGATCCAGCGGCTCGAGCAGGCGATCGAGAAGGCGAAGCTGCCCGAAGCGGCACTGCGGCGCGCGCGCGAGGAGATGACGCGCCTGCAGACGACGCCGGTCGAGTCCGGCGAGTACGGCGTGATCCGCAACTACCTCGACTGGCTGGTGTCGCTGCCGTGGAGCACGACGACGGTCGACGACGCCGATCTCGGCCGGGCAGCGCGGGTGCTGGCCGACGACCACTACGGGCTCGACGAGGTCAAGGACCGCATCCTCGAGTTCCTCGCCGTGCGCAAGCTGCGGCCCGGGCACCCGGGTTCGATCCTGTGCTTCAGCGGGCCGCCCGGCGTCGGCAAGACGAGCCTCGGCCGCAGCATCGCGCGGGCGATGGGGCGCAAGTTCTTCCGCTTCTCGCTCGGCGGCATGCGCGACGAGGCCGAGATCAAGGGCCACCGCCGCACCTACATCGGCTCGATGCCGGGCCGCATCCTGCAGGGCCTGAAGGCCGCCGGCAGCAACAACCCGGTGATGCTGCTCGACGAGATCGACAAGCTCGGCAGCGACTTCCGCGGCGATCCGAGCTCGGCGCTGCTCGAGGTGCTCGACCCCGAGCAGAACCACCACTTCCAGGACCACTACCTCGACGTGCCGTTCGACCTGTCGAAGGTGATGTTCCTCGCCACCGCGAACGTGCTGTCGCAGATCCCCGAACCGCTGCGCGATCGCATGGAGATCCTCGAGATCCCCGGCTACCTGCGCGAAGAGAAGGTGCAGATCGCGCGCCGCCACCTGCTGCCGAAGCAGCTCGAGCGGCACGGCATCACCGGCAAGCACCTGTCGATCGCCGATCCGGTGTGGTCGCGCCTCGTCGCCGAGCACACGCGCGAAGCGGGCGTGCGCGGCCTCGACAAGGTGGTGCAGCGCTTGTGCCGCAAGGTCGCGCGCGGCGTCGCCGAAGGCGGCAAGGGGCCGGGCCGCTTGTCGTTCGCCGAGATGGAGCACCTGCTCGGCCGGCCGCGCTTCCAGCCGGAGGAACGGCGCAAGCAGCGCCTGCCGGGCGTCGTGCAGGGGCTCGCCTGGACGCCGTTCGGCGGCGACGTGCTCTACGTCGAGGCGATCGCCAGCAAGGGCAAGGGCAAGGGCTCGCTGCAACTGACCGGCTCGCTCGGCGACGTGATGAGCGAGTCGGCTCGGCTGGCGCTCAGCTACCTGCGTGGCCACGCCGACCGCTTCGGGCTCGACCTCGGCAAGATGGCCGAGCTGGATCTGCACCTGCACTTCCCGGCCGGTGCGATCAAGAAGGACGGCCCGTCGGCCGGCATCGCGATCGCGTGTGCGTTCCTCGGTGCCCTGCTGCAGAAGAAGGCGCCGATGGACCTGGCGATGACCGGTGAACTGACCGTCGTCGGCGAAGTGCTGCCGATCGGCGGCGTGCGGGAGAAGGTGCTCGCGGCGAAGAACTTCGGCCTGTCGCGTGTGCTGCTGCCGAAGGGCAACGAAGCCGAAGCGAAGGAGCTGAAGCCGGAGCTGGTCGAGGGGCTCGAGATCCACTTCGTCGATCGCTTCGAGCAGGTGTTCGAGCTCGTGTTCGGTGGGGGCAAGGCCGCGGTGACCAAGTCTGGGAAGGCGCCGAAGGCCCGCGCCGTGCCGGCCGGCGACAAGGCGAAGGGGAGCAAGGCGAAGGCCGGCAAGGGCAAGCCAGGCACTCGCTGAGCAGGTGCGCGCAGTAGTGGCGTGGTAGCGTTCGCTGCCATGCTGCGCGTGCTTCCGATCGCTCTCGCTACCTGGTTCGGCGGGCTCGTCGTGGCGCAGAGCCCGCTCGAAGACGTGGTGAAGCAGTTTGCACCGTTCGACCTCGATGGCGACGGGCGCGCAGAAGTGCGCGCGCTCGAGTGGGCTGGGACAGCCGGCGCATCAGACAAGCCGTTGGTCGTCGTGATGGTCGAGGGGGCGGCCTGGCGCTACTCCGACTTCGAATACGTGCCTCCGATCACCCCCAATCCGCAACGACAGCTGCGCCAGTTCCGGGACGACATCGCTGCGGAAGGCAACCAAGTGCTGTTGATGGTGGCCGATGTGCACACCGGACCGCCACACCAGGACGGTCGCACCGTGCTGGCGATACGCCGACTGTTCCAGAGGCTGCATGCGGTGGCTCCGATGCAGGCAGCGGTGCTCGTCGGCCACTTCCCCGATGCGATGCTGGTGCGCACGTGCAACTGGCGGCGCAACGAAGTGCTGACGTTGCCCGGCAAGGACGGCAAGCCGGTCGCGATCGACGCGAGCACGACGAATGTGCGCGCGGTGCCCGAGATCGTGGCGCACCGATGCGACCTCGTGCTCGCCGACCTCGACGGAGATTGGGAGCGTTGTTACGTGCCCGGCCCGACGACACTGAGATCGGCGTGGGCCAGCTTCGGCTCGTCGGTGCCCGAGCGAGGCGGGGTCAGTCAAGCTCTGTTGGTCGGCGAGGTCCCCGTGACGGACGTGTTCCACGTGCGCGACGGAGCGGCGATTGCCGATGCAGCCGGTTTCTCGCTGTTCCTCGACGGCGTGGACCGTGACCACGAAGTGAGCGCCGTCGAGCGGAGGTGTGGCAATCCGATGGCTCGGCCCGAGATCGCTGTGTCGCGGATCGATGCCCGCGGTGCTGTCTGGGCGCCCGGGGAAGATGCATTCGAGTTCGCGGAAGATGTGCTCGAGGTTCGACCGGCTGTGCTGTCGGGGAGCGGTGCTGGGCCAGCGACAGCTCCCGAATGGTCGTGTGATGTGAGGTTCCGACCAGACCTCCGCTTCCTGGCGTCGTATCTCCGTCGCAACCATGCCTTCCGAACCTCGCTGACCAGCCGCGAGCATCACCGCCCCGCGTCGATCTCTCACGGACTCGGCAGTGGCTTCGCCGCACTTCGCGCCGCCGATCCGACCTGGGCCGAGTTCGCCGAGCCCGGCTACGACGTGCACACCGGCGCCGACCTGCTCGAGTTGTTCCACTGGCTGCAGCGTCCCGCGGTGCTGCGCACGCTGCGCGCGCACAGCGATCCCTGGGGTGCGGCGTTCGCGGCGACTGACCCGGGTGCTCTCGAGCGAGAACTCGGCCTGCCGTGGCATTGGGTGAAGGACGGCGAGCGCTTCGTACCAAGCTGGCGCGACCATCGCGGTGGCCGCGCCGACCACGTGTTCTGGCGCGCAGTGGGGGCGAAGGGAGGGATGGGTGGCCCGTTCCTGCTGCTGCACACCGGCTGCGAAGCACTGTCCCCGCCGCGCAGCGACCTTCCGTACGACGATCCCGAGTACGGCAAGTTCGGGCACGCCGAGTCGATCCTGTTCTTCACCGAGTGCGTGGCGATGCTCGGCCGCGCCAAGGTCTTCTACGACGAGCCGCGCGAGTTCGCGGAGGTGCTCGGCAAGGGCGGCACGATCGGCGACGCGTGGAAGCGCTACTTCGAGCTCGAGTCGCAGGCGACCAACTGGGACGAGGTCGGCGGCGACATCGGTAGGAAGCGCGCCTACTTCTGGTCGATCGTCGGCGACTGCACGCTGCGGCTGCCGAAGCCGGCGGGGCGGTGATCGCGACGAGCGCTGGCGTCAGTCGTCGAACAGGTCGGCGAGGGCGAGCGTGAAGCCCGGAAGAACGGCCGAGTCCTGAAGGGTGGCGTCGTGGGCCAGAGTGTGCGGGGTCGCATTCGCCGTGTGCACGGTCAGCGTGCGGCGCTTCGGGTCGACGAGCCAGACTTCGCGTGTGCCGTGTTCGAGCCAGGCTGCGACCTTCCTCGACACAGCGCGCGACGAATCGTCGGGCGAGAGGACTTCGACGGCGAGGTCGGGCGCGCCTGGGAAGAACCCCGGGCTGCCCTTCGGTGGCAGGCGCTCGGTCCGAACGAATGCGACGTCGGGTGCCAAGACGGTGTCCGGGTCGCGGGCCAGCCGGAAACCGCCGTCGGCGCCGTAGACGCGACCCAAGCCGTGTCGGCGCGCATGGAGTTCGAGCATGCCGCCGAGCCGCATCGCGAGGCTGCTGTGCCAGTGACCCGCGGGGCTCATGCGCCGCAGCTCCCCGCGCCAGAGCTCGTGGCGCCACGGCGGGTCGCGGAGTGCGAGCAGCTGGTCGGCGGTGGTGACGTTCGGGCTCGGCATGATCGACATGGTAGCACTGGTTCTCCTCCTCGCCCGGTATGGGCGTCGGAGGCAATGTGCGTGGATCGCGCCAGCGGTCGCAGCGAACGCGACGATTTCGCCGATCAGTCGTCGAACAGGTCGGCGAGGGCGAGCGTGAAGCCCGGAAGAACGGCCGAGTCCTGAAGGGTGGCGTCGTGGGCCAGAGTGTGCGGGGCCGCGTTTGCCGTGTGCACGGTCAGCGTGCGGCGCTTCGGGTCGACGAGCCAGACTTCGCGTGTGCCGTGTTCGAGCCACGCTGCGACCTTGGTGGTGACCTTGCGCCGCGTGTCGTCCGGCGACAGCACTTCGACGGCGAGGTCGGGCGCGCCCGGGAAGAACCCCGGGCTGCCCTTCGGTGGCAGGCGGTCGGTGCGGACGAACGCGACGTCGGGCGCCAGCACGGTGTCCGGGTCGCGCGCGAGCACGAAGCCGGTCTCGGCCGTGTAGACCGCGCCGAGTCGGTGGCGCTCGACGAAGGTGGCGATGCGGACCAACGTCCGGGCCGCAAGCCCGCCGTGATGGTGACCCGCGGGGCTCATGCGCCGCAGCTCCCCGCGCCAGAGCTCGTGGCGCCACGGCGGGTCGCGCAGTGCGAGCAACTGGTCGGCGGTGGTGACGTTCGGGCTCGGCATGGTCGACATGGTAGCACTGGTTCTCCTCCTCGCCCGGTATGGGCGTCGGAGGCAATGTGCGTGGATCGCGCCAGCGGTCGCACCAAAGGCGCAGAATCGCGCGCACGACGGTGCCGCACGGGCATGCTCGGCCGCGACCAGCATCCAGAAGCTCAGCGCGCGCGCCGCTTCGCTTCGGCCCGCCGCCGCACCGCACTCATCGCCCAACTGCAGATCGGGCACGCCGCCGGCTCGTGCTTGACCGCCGGACAGAACGAACGCCCGAACCAGATGATCTGCAGGTGCAGGTCGTTCCAGCGCGCGCGCGGGAACGTGCGCCGCAGGTCGCGCTCGGTGCGTTCGACCGACGTGCCGTTCGACAGGCCCCAGCGCCACGCCAGCCGGTGGATGTGCGTGTCGACCGGGAACGACGGCTCGCCGAACGCCTGCGCCATCACGACGCTCGCCGTCTTGTGGCCGACGCCGGGCAGCGTCTCCAGCACCGCGAGGTCTCTGGGCACCTCGCCACCGAACTCGGCGGTGAGCCGCTGCGACAGCCCGACCAGCGCCTTCGCCTTCCGTGGGGCGAGCCCGCACGACCGGATCAGCTGGTGCACCTCGGCGACCGGCAGGGCCGCCATCGCGGCGGGCGTTCGGGCGCGCGCGAACAGGGCCGGGGTCACCAGGTTGACCCGTTCGTCGGTGCACTGCGCCGACAGCAGCACCGCACACAGCAGCGTGAACGGATCGTCGTGCTGCAGCGGGATCGGCGGCTTCGGGAAGTGGGCGTCGAGGATCGCCTGGATCCGGGCCGCCTTGTCGCTGCGCTTCATCGCCGGAAGCTGAGCGGCCGGGGCCCGGCGAACCAACCCTTGCCATGGTCGTGGCCGCCCGGAATCCCGCCGCAGCAACTGGCCTTGGCCGTGTGGTAGCGTGGTCGCCCCGATGACCGACCAGGCCTTCGCCCAGTGGTTCGAGAACGTGTGGTCCGAGCGCGAGGACCGCGTCTATCCGGAGTTGTTCGGCCCGCTCGGCGACGGCGTCTACACCGCCGGCGACAGCGTCTACCGCCGCTACGGCAAGCAGCCGCACCCGGGCTGGCTGAACCACGGCGTGTTCGCGAGCCCGCCGAACCCGCAGCGCGCGACCTGGCTCTACGTGACGTCGGGCCTCAGCAACCCGTGGAACCTCGACCAGCCGGGCATGGACCCGTCGGGCTTCTCGGGGCTCGGCTTCGAACTCGCGATCGAGACGTCGGCGCCGGCCGACTGGGCCGTGCCGCTGCTGCACAACCTGATGGCGTACGAACTGCTGGTCGCGGTCGGCACCTACGAGGGTGCCGAGCTGCTGGAGTACGGCAACCGCATCCCGCTGAACGGTTCGATCACGCCGGCCTTCGAGTCGGTGATCCGCTGGCTCCTGGTCGAACAACCCAAGCACTACGCGTCGTCGTTCGACCTGCCGTCGGGTCGCGTCGACGTGTTCCACCTGGTCGGCGCCAGCGACGCCGAGGTCGAGCTCGCACGCGAGACCAACAACCCCGACCTGCTGGTGGCCCTGCTGCAGAGCAAGGGCGTCTATCCGCGCACCGACGCGGAGCGGAGCAGCACGCGATGAACCCGCGCGACCCGCGTTGTGTGCAAGGGCCGCCGCTGTCGCCGTGCGTGAAGGTGTGCCGCATGGACGAGCGCACCGGCCTGTGTGTCGGCTGCCAGCGCACGCTCGCCGAGATCGCCGGCTGGTGGCAGATGCGCGACGACGAGAAGCGCGCTGTTCTCGCCGTGCTGCCGGCGCGTGCGCGCTCCGCTGGGGATTGACGAGACTCGTGGTGCTGGGTTCATTCCCGCCACACCCCACCGACGGCCCGCCCTCGGCCTCGGCGCGACTGCTCGTCCTTAGCCCTCCCGGAGAGTCTGCATGGCCGCTACGCATCGGTGGCGCTCGCACCTCCTGCCTGTGCTCCTTCTCGCCTCGTCGCTGGCTGCCCAGGGTTCCTGGTTGCCGTGTGACGCCCTGACGCCCATCTCGCCGCGCACCGGCCACGCGCTCGTGCCGATGCCGAACGGGGACTTGCTGCTGTTCGGCGGCGATGCCGCGTCGCCGAGTGCCGGCGACTGGGTCTGGGACGGCGTGCGCTGGCTGCCGTTCACGACCGGCGTGCCGCGGCGCGATGGCGCGGCCGTGGCGACGTTCGGGCCCGGTCGCCTGCTCGTCTACGGCGGCGCCGACTCCGGCGGCAGCCTGACCGACACGTGGCGCAGCGACAATGGCAGCACCTGGACGAACGTGCCGAGCGCGCTCGTGCCCGGCGTGCTCACCGAGATGTCGATGGTCGGCGTGCCCGGCGAAGATCGCGCCGTGCTGCTCGGCCGCAGTGCCGGCACGACCTGGCAGACCTGGTTCTACGACGTGGCGAACGGCTGGACCGCGGGCCCGCAACTCGTGGCGCCGTCCGCGGTGCTGGTCGCCGACTCCGTGCGGCGCGAAGTGCAGGTGTTCCTCGGCAGTGGTCCTGGCCTGTCGGTGCAGCATCTCGAAGGCAACCAGTGGCTGCCGCTGGTGACGCTGCCCGCCGGCCCGACGATCGACGAAATCGCCTTCGACGCGCGCCGCGGCCGCAGCGTGCTGCTGCAGCCGTTCTCGAATCGAGCCAGCGACGAGTTCGACGGCTCGGCCATCGTGTCGAGCCAGCTCGGCAGCGGGGCGCCGGTGGCCGCCGAACGCACGGCGATGGCGTTCGACGCGCGCCGCGACGAGGTGCTGCTGGTGACCAACTACGCCGGCGTGATGGAGACCTGGCGCCTGACCGCGCTGCCGGCTCCGACCGCCTACTCGTTCGGCGAGTCCTGCGGCGGCCCGATCGGCCAACTGTCCGTGCAACCCGGCGACCTGCCGATGCCCGGTGCCACGCACCGGCTCGTGCTCGACGGGCCGAACACCGGCTTCCCGAACATCCTGATCGCCGGCAACTCGACGTCGCAGTATGGCGGCGGGCCGCTGCCGGTCGCGATCCCGGTCGGCGCGGGCACCTGCGACGTGCTGGTCGAACCGATCGTCTACTACTCGATGGGGCCCAACGTGCCGGCGACTGCATGGTTGACCGTGCCGCCGACGCCGTCGCTGGTCGGTGCGCGCTATTCGGCCCAGGTGGTGCAGGTGGACGTGTTCGATCCCGTCGCAGTCAGCGACGCGCTGCAGGTGCAGGTCGGCTTGCCGCTGCC